>NZ_JBICLH010000086.1:0-1278 GCF_043105125.1 Acinetobacter sp. TYF_19 | reverse complement strand
GAAACCAGTGCCGATACCTTACTTCAGCCTGAAAACAATCCAATGTTTAACCATGTCAGCATGGGGGCGTATGGTAAAGCCAAACTTGCCAAAGCGGGAATGGTTGAAACTCATACCTACAGCATGCCGATTTCGCCTGAAGTGGGTGAATGTGTGCCAGGAGAAGTGATTGCCTTTAATGCAGAGTGGTGGGGCATTGTAGATAGTGTCAGTGTTTCGTTTAGTCATGCAGTGGTCAATCAAACCGTGAAAGTGGAGCGTGTGAATCGTGAGTAATGCATTACAGCGTTTAATTGATTTACTGCCTACAGCTGCAGAGTTTGTAGGAACCATTACCAGTGTGGATCATCCCAATTACAAAGTGTTGGTGGTGGGTGGATCAGGCTTAAATCTGGTCACCAGCTCAACCCGCTATAACTTAGGAGCATCTGTATTCGTATCTGATGGTGAGATTAAACGACTCGCACCATTGGGTGAAGTAATTCAAATAGAAGTTTAAGTTTTTAAAAAGTATATGGCGCTCATTGAGCGCTTTTTTATTGCCAAAAAATTAGGAGTGGTCTATGAATGACCCTTTAAGCATCAAGGGCCTACCATGGCTTTTTAAAATTATAGCTGCAGTGGTTGGGGCAATCTTTGCCCTGACATTATCAGGGGATATCGACACTGAAGGACGCATTAAAATCACCATGGGTGTGATTATGAAATTCACCTTTAGCGTAGCAATTAGTCTGTATGGTGGTTCAGCATTCATTGAATATTATGGTTGGCATGTCTATTCACATATGACGCAAGGCTTTGTGATGTTGATCTTTGCGATTTTCGGAATGTTGTTAATTGGCATCTGGTATCAGGCAATTCAGCTGTTACGTGGTAAAACCATTGGTGAATTAATCTTTGAAATTCGATCAGCTTTTAAAGCAATGTTTAAGTGAGTAAGTGAAAAATGAAGCATATTTTTGATTTTTTAAGAAAGATCAGTGGTGGAACACTTACTCAAAAGCAAGTCAATGCTGCCAACCAAGTGATTGCAACGGCTACAGATGCAACGGTGGCTGATATGCTGGGTATTGCGATCGACCAGATGGTGGTTAGTCTTTTTGGTGTGGATCTCATCTGTGGTTTTGAAGGAAAACGGCTTGCTGCTTATGATGATGGGGTTGGTGTGTGGACGATTGGATTCGGTACCACAGTTTATCCGAACGGCATCAAAGTCAAGAAAGGTGATACCTGTACTGAAGCACAAGCAAAAGCTTATATGGCCCATGATTTAAAGAA
>NZ_JBICLH010000085.1:0-116617 GCF_043105125.1 Acinetobacter sp. TYF_19 | reverse complement strand
GATTTAACCCTTTTTAACTAAATAATGAAATTCTTTATTGCCGTTTTCGTCTAAGCGCTCTTCTTGCAGCAAAAGTTCATGCCCAAGATGCATACAAAATTTCGGAATATCCCATGAAGTTGAATTGTCCGTTGCAAACACCTCCACTACATCTCCCGATTTAGACTTGCGAATAGCTTGATGCAACATCATCACAGGCTCTGGACAGCGTAAACCACGGGTGTTTAATTGGATGCTTGGGCTCACTTCCAAATCAGACATATACAAACTCAAAAATTTAAAAACTTGCCAATTTTAACACAACTGCCCATTTCGCATATCTGTTTGCATAGTTTGATGGTAGATGAACCTCATATTTAAAAGTATTGATCTAATCATTCATGCAATCCTTGCTTAATTACAATAGACAAGTGTGTTTTCTACGGTATGATAAAATTAAGTTTTTTAGATATTAAGAGTCTTTAGGAAAGATCATGCACGAGGAATCAGGCCCGTCGTGGGGAATGCGTGGCTTACGCAAATGGTTAGGTACCGCGCCAGAAACTCGCGATGAACTGTTAAAGTTAGTTCAAGATTCACGTCGTTTTTTAGAACCCGATACTGTTGCGATGTTAGAAGGCGTATTAGACCTTCCAGCAACCAAAGTCCGCGAGGTCATGACACCGCGTACATCGATGATTAGCCTACAAGAAGATGATGAGTTACTCGACATTTTGCATACTCTGGTTGAGTCGGCACATTCACGTTTCCCTGTCTTTTCATCAGACCAACCAGACAATGTCGTTGGCATTTTATTAGCCAAAGACTTATTGCCTTTCTTAACTGAACCAAACAATAAAGTGGATATACGTGCGCTGATGCGCCAACCTTTATATGTGCCTGAAAGCGCACGCTCAGACCAAGTGCTTCGCATGTTGAAAAACACCCAAACGCACATAGCGGTGGTGATTGATGAATATGGCACGACCTCAGGTTTAGTGACGCTAGAAGATATTTTGGAAGAAATTGTCGGTGAAATTGAAGATGAACACGACAAGATCGATGAAGAAGCGGAATATATTATTCCCGACAATGACCCTACGACCGCAAATACGTGGCTGGTTCAAGCACTTACACCAATCGAACACTTTAACAATCTTTTAGATGCAGACTTTTCTGATGATGAGGTTGAAACTGTGGGCGGTTTATTGCTTCAAGAAATTGGTTTAGTGAGTGATTTACAAGGTCAGGTCATTGATCTTGAAAATTGGGAATTTACCATTGTAGAAGCAGATGCACGTTCTATTCATCTGATTCGAGCCGTTCGTAAATGAGAGCTTACTTTGACAAACTGTTAACCCCCAATCCACAACAAAAGCAGTTACCTTTAATTTATCCGCTTCTAATTGCCTTATTTTCAGGGGCTGTCTTTAGTTTTGCACTCGCCCCTTATCATTATTGGTGGTTGGCAATCTTATCCCCTGCACTGCTCTATGCCACTTTACGTAAACGCAGTGCAAAGCAGGCCTTTGGCATTGGTTGGGCCTATGGTTTTGGCCTATGGTTCGTGGGGGCTTTTTGGCTCTACACTTCCATCCATGTCTATGGCGATACCAACAGTGCTTTAAGTGTCGGTATGATCGGCATTATGGCCTTGGTCATGGGCTTATTCACGGCTGTCCAAAGCTTTATTTACCGCCGTTTTTTCCCTGAAACGCCACTAACCTTCGCTCCGCTTTGGGTGCTTTTTGAATGGTCGAAAACCTGGGTTTTCACAGGCTTCCCATGGTTGTTTGCAGGCTATGCCTTTACCGAACGTTTACTGGATGGGTATGCGCCATTATTTGGTATCTTCGGGGTGTCGTTTGTAGTCTTGGTGTTGGCCTGCGCACTGGTCGAAATTTTAAACCGCCGCGTCTTTTGGGTCATTCCTTCTGCCTTATTGGTACTTGGTGCATGGGGCGCATCAAAAATTGAATTCGTCTCCGCAAAAAATACGCAGCCATTATCGGTTTCTTTAATTCAAGGCAATATCCCACAAGACTTAAAATGGCTCACTGAGTATCAACTAAAAACACTTAGAATCTATGCTGATTTAACCAAAACAGAATGGGGACGAGACCTCATTGTTTGGCCTGAATCCTCTATTCCGATGTTCCAAAGTGATATCGAACCCTTTTTAGCTGCAATGACAGCACAGGCCAAGAAAACCAACACGGCGTGGGTCACCGGTATTCCATACTGGGATATTTCAGGCTCTGAAGCGGCAGGTCGACCACTGTACTACAACAGCATTATGGCCAATGGTGCTGAAGCCGAAGGACTCTATAAAAAGCAACGTTTAGTGCCTTTTGGTGAATATATTCCACTATCCGGTTTACTGAAATGGGTGTTGCCTGCCATGCAGAATGATCCGTCGATGAGTGGTTTTTCACGTGGCGAACAACAGCAACAACCGCTTTCTATTCATCAGCAGCATTTAGGCGCGGCCATTTGCTATGAAGTGGCTTATCCGAACTTGACGCGTCGTAATGCCAGCCAAAGTGATTTCTTGGTGACAGTTTCCAATGATGCATGGTTTACAGGAACCGCAGGCCCTTTACAGCATTTACAGATGGTTCAAATGCGTGCCAAAGAAAATGGACGCTGGTTTATCCGTGCCACTAATACAGGCGTGACGGCGTTTATTGACCATCAAGGGCATATCGTAAAACGTGCCCCACAAGATGTGGCAACCGTGCTTCGCGGCGAACTGCCTGCTATGCAAGGTCAAACGCTGTATACCCGTTTAAGTGACTGGCCAATTTTAGGTTTCTCAGTCTTTTTACTTATCTTGGGCTGGATCTATCGTCCACGTAAAGTCGATGTATCGTTTAAGTCTCGTCGATAGTTGCTATTGTTAGATCAGATTGTTCCAAAGAAAACCCCAAGCTGAGCTTGGGGTTTTCTTTTTCAATTATAGTAGCTTGGTACCTACTGGAACATCTGTATCAGGCACACACAGCACCACGCCTGCATCTGAATCATGAAAGCCTGTCACTAAGCACTCAGACTGGATGGGACCAATTTGTTTGTTTGGAAAGTTAACCACCGCCACTACCAATTTACCCAACAACAGTTCAGGTTGATAACGCTCAGTAATCTGCGCACTCGATTTCTTAATGCCAATGTCATGGCCAAAGTCGACATGTAAAATATAAGCGGGCTTACGTGCTTGCTCAAAGACTTCGGCCTGAATAATACGCCCGACTCGGAGCTCGACTTTTAAAAAATCCGTCCAATCAATCTGTTCCATATTTCACTCTATATTTATATTTTCTACAGTATAGGGAGCGAACACTAGGATTATATACAACGAAACAGACAAGCGATCCTATCTTTCCGCCATTCTTCATGACGCAATAAAAAACCGAGCATATGTGCTCGGTTTTTTATCACAACTATGAATGTCAGTATTAAATTTGACTGACCAAATAGGACACCATACCAGCTAAAAAGAGCATCGGGGTATAACGGTAGAACATGACCACTTTTTGTTCTAATGCTGTAATCTGTACTTGATCGAGTGTGAGTACGGTTGCTTTTAACGCAGACCAAAAGCTCAAAACCGCCCATGTGCTGAATAGACTGATTGCAAAGAAACCCACCATAATTTGGCTACTGCCTTCAGTCGACTGCCAAACACTTAAGACACCTTGAGCAACAGGAAGCATACTCAAAATCAAAAGAACAGATTTGAGCATCGACCAATGGAATTGGCTCATTTCATCCAACAAGGTTAATGCTTTCATTCTATTCTCCTCAGGCAAATCAGTTGCCATTGAGAACATTATGCAAGGATTTAAATAAATAAAAAGCCTATTTTTATCCATAATTTACATTATTTGTAATCAATAAATATGGGAATAATTCTTATTATAAATCTCAGCTGATGCTTATTATATTTAATATTTTAAAATCATAATCTTAGATATTAATTTTAAATTAAGATGTATTATCATTACAGTCCACATTGACATAACCTATGCACTGTAATGATATATTCAATTAAACCCAATATATAATAATTCTCAATTAAGGTTGATACTGAATATCAGCATCGGTTTCTTCACCACCTTGCTGTCCATCTGCGCCAAAAGAATATAAATCAAATGGTCGTCCATCAGTCCCAGGTGCAACATATTGAATGTCATTATCCCAACTGTCTTTCGGATATCCACCTTTCACATAACCGCCTGGTAACCAATTTTTTGCAGACTCAGGCTTATTCACCAAAGCATCAAGTCCACCCTCTTGCATCGAAGGGTATTTATCATTGTCCAATTTATATTGATCCAATGCCGCAGCAACACCTTTAAGGGTAATGACAGTGGTGTCCACTTTGGCTTTTTCACCGCGTCCCATCACATTAGGTACAATTAAGGCTGCCAACACACCTAAAATAACAATCACCACCATGACTTCAATTAAGGTAAAGCCTGAAGCTTGGCGTCTATAGATTTTTGATTGCATGTGAATTTTCTCTTCCATCTTATATTTTTAAAATTAAATCATGTTGTTCATGTTGACGATCGGCAGCATCACGGCGATCACAATCACCAAGACAATGCTTGCCATCAGAACCAACATCAGTGGCTCAAGTAAAGCCAGCAAGGTCGATATGAGCGTTGTCACCTCTCGGTCTTGCATGGTCGATGCGCGCTCCAACATCCGATCCAATTCACCCGACGTTTCACCACTTTTAATCATTTGTACCATCATCGGTGGGAAATAACCACTGCGCTCCAACTGGGTCGCAAGGTTTCCACCTTCAGTCACTTTTTCTGCCGCATGATTGACCGCATCGCGAATCACCCAGTTATTACTCACCGCCGCGCCAATTTTTAACGCATCCACCAAGGGCACACCTGACTGGGTCAAAATCGATAAGGTACTGGCAAAGCGTGCGGCATTTATACCACGTGAAAGTTTACCGAATAATGGCAGTTTGAGCATTAAACGATCAAAGGCATAATGCCCTGCTGTGGTTCTTAAAAATCGCAGTAATAAGCCGATGCCTAGTACACTGCCCACCAATAAAAATGGCCATGCCACTCGAATAAAATCGCTGGCTTTCATCAAGGCAACGGTAATCCATGGCAAGGCATCTTTGCTTTGGTCAAAGGTTTTGACAATGTCAGGCACCACATAGGTCATAAGTCCCATCACGATGGCAAAAGACATCAGCATTAAAATAATCGGGTAAATCATCGCGCCTTGGATTTTCTTTTGCATTGCAAAACGATTTTCGGTGTATTCTGCCAACTGATCTAAAATTAAGTCTAAATGTCCTGAACGTTCGCCAGCGGCAATCGTGGCAATGTACAACTCTGGAAAGCGTCCAGATTGCTGTAAACCCTGTGCCAATGAATGACCTTCCAGTACTTTAGAACGCACTGACATCAATAGATTTTGTACATGTGTTTTTTCTGACTGCTTTCCAACCGCACGAATGGCTTCTTCCAACGGAATGGCCGCCGCCACAAGTACCGAAAGTTGACGTGTCAATAAAGCCAAATCATAGGCGGTAATTTGTTTTTGAAACCATGTTTTACTGCTGTGCTTATCTTTTTGTTCAACAGGATCAACCGAGACTGGGATCAGCGCTTTATCACGAAGTTGTTGCCGAATTTGACGTGCTGAATCCCCTTCGAGCACGCCTTTTTGCTGCTTTCCTGCGGCATCGAGTGCGGTAAATTGATATGCTGGCATGTTTACGCTTTCTAATTGTCCATTTAGTCATTTGGCGCTGTTGCATGTCGGCACCAAAATCATTCATATTCTAAGTTATAAATTATGTCATCACTCTAACACAACTCATTCATCGCACAACGACAATTTCATCAGGACATTTTGAGCTTTTTATGCCAGAAACTACACTTTCCACAACACCAAGCTACCGTATTCGTGTGGCTGTTCCCGTTTATCTATATGACTGTTTTGACTATAGTTTAACGGCTGAACAATACCACCAAGCTGAAGTGGGTGCACGTGTGGCTGTCTCATTTGGTCGCCAAAATGTGGTCGGTGTCATTGTTGAGAAACTCACTGATGAGAAACCACTCGATTTAGGCTTTAAACTCAAAGCCATAACTGAGTTGCTCGATGACAGCGCTATTCTAGATGCTAAAGTTTTAAGTTTATTGACATGGTCAGCGCAATATTACCAATTTCCCATTGGGGAAGTGATGCATACTGCTTTACCCAGCTTTTTACGCCAAGGTAAACCCTATAATTTACTGGCGCGAATGTGGAAGCTGATTGATGATCATGCCGAAGACAAATTGAAGCGTTCTGAAAAACAACAAGATGCCTATAAAATTTTAAAGCTGCATCCCACAGGAACGTCTGAAAACATTCTAAATTTGGCTGGCATTGAAACTGCGACCTTAAAAGCCTTAGAAAAAAAGAAAATCACCCAGTGCATACTTGAAGCTCAAGACTTTAAACCGCAAGCGATGACGCTAGCGCAAATGCCTCTCGCGCCCAATGATGAACAAAAGCGTGCCATTCAAAACATACTCAAAGTTCGTCATAGCTACCACGCTTTCTTACTGGATGGTTTAACCGGTAGTGGCAAAACTGAAGTCTATTTGCAAGTCATGCAAGAGGTTTTAAAACAAGGCAAACAAGTCTTGGTATTAGTGCCTGAAATTGGCCTCACCCCACAAACAGTGAGCCGTTTTCAGTCACGTTTTCACTGTCATATTGCGCTACTACATTCAGGTTTAAATGATTCTAAGCGCCTGCAAGCCTGGCAAAGCGCACAAACGGGCAAAGCTTCGATTGTGATTGGCACACGTTCTGCCATCTATACCCCTCTTCCGCATCTGGGTTTGATTGTCTTAGATGAAGAGCATGATCTATCTTTCAAGCAACAAGAGGGCTTCCGTTACCATGCTCGTGATGTGGCTTTATACCGTGCGCACTTAGAAAACTGTCCGATTATCCTCGGCTCTGCAACGCCAAGTATCGACAGTTATGCGTTGGTCGAACAAGGTAAAATGACCCGTTTGGAGTTGGACCAACGTGCAGGTGTGGCCGTGATGCCGAAAATGCATGTGATCGATCTAAAAGTGGCACAAAAACAAAATGGCATCAGCCAACAGTTGATTCATGAAGTACAAAAGCGCTTAGACAAAAAAGAACAGGTGCTGATTTTTTTAAACCGTCGCGGCTATGCGCCTGTGTTGATTTGTGAAAGTTGTGGCTGGCAGGCCAAGTGCCCCCACTGCGATGCCAATTTTACCGTGCATCGACAGCCCTATCAGCATTTGCACTGTCACCACTGCGGCACCATCCACCGCATGCCTGAACACTGCCCACAATGTCAGCATAGCGAACTAAAACCAATTGGTTTAGGCACCGCAAAAGTTGAAGAAAACCTACAAGAACTATTCCCCAACTTTGACGTAATTCGGGTTGATCGTGACTCGACCAGTCGGGTCGGCAGCTGGCAAAAAATCTATAACAAGATTCAGAAAAGTGAACCCATCATTTTGCTCGGCACCCAAATGCTGGCCAAAGGACATCACTTTCCTTATGTGACTTTGGTGGCGATTTTAGACATCGACTCGGGCTTACTCAGTGTTGACTTTCGCGCCACAGAACGTACCGCACAGCTCATCATCCAAGTCGCTGGACGTGCTGGGCGCGGTGAGAAAAAAGGCGAAGTCTATTTACAAACTCTACGTCCCGATCATCCTTTGCTGAATACCCTGCTGGAATCGGGCTATCGCAGCTTTGCCAAGCAAACGTTGAAAGAGCGTAAAGCTGCATGGATGCCACCTTATCGCTATGCGGCTTTATTGCGCTGTGAATCCAAAGACCAAGAACTGAACCAAAGCTTTTTACAAGAGCATGCACAAGTATTGCGCCAAGCCTCAGAAAACAGTATTGATATTTGGGGGCCCATTCCTGCGCCGATGGAACGTAAAGCAGGCCGCTATCAAGCGCATATGGTACTACTGTCCAAAGACCGTGCGCGGATGCATTTTTACATTCGTCAGTGGTGGCAAAATGTCTGGCATAACAAACCGCATGGTATGAAATTGAGCCTTGATATTGATCCACAAGAGTTAAGTTAAGGCTTGACATGAATAAGGTTTAGACCTGAGTCGCGTTCTCCCTTAAACTTCCAACATAAAGAAAAAAATTTAGGACAGGGCAATGTCTCTACTGCTTCAAATCACCCTTTTTTTGGCTGCGGCACTGATGATCGTTCCGTTGGCCAAACGGCTAGGGATTGCCACGGTACTCGGCTATTTATTCACGGGTATCTTACTCGGTCCCAGTGTATTCAATGTCGTCCATGACCCTGAAGACATTCATAAACTCGCTGAGTACGGCGTGATTTTCTTGATGTTCATTATTGGACTCGAACTTCGCCCGCAACGTTTATGGGAAATGCGTAAATCCATTTTTGTGATGGGCAGTTTACAAGTGATGCTCTGTGGCGTGCTACTGGCGTGCATCGTCTTTTTTGCCCTGCAGCAACAGATTGCGGCCAGTGTTGTGATTGGTTTTGCCCTTGCCCTCTCCTCCACCGCATTTGTGTTGCAACTGCTCAGCGAAAAACAGCAGCTCAATACCACTTTTGGTCAGCAGTCCTTTTCCATTTTACTCTTTCAAGATATCGCTGCGATTCCGCTGATTGCGATTATCCCCCTGCTTGCGGGAACAAACTCAACCCATCATGGCATTGCCTACTTTGCAGCAATTGTGGCCACCTTTACAGGCTTATTTTTATTTAGTCGCTATCTCATGCGCCCTTTTTTCCGCTTTGTGGCCAAAAGTGGCGCGCATGAGCTGATTACTGCAGTCGGTTTGTTTATTGTCTTAGGCGTGGTCGCGCTGATGGATGTCTTAGGCATCAGTACCACCTTGGGCGCATTTTTAACTGGGGTGTTACTTGCTGACTCTGAATTCCGTCATGAACTGGAAGCCAGTATTGCACCATTTAAAGGTCTACTTCTCGGTCTATTTTTCATGACCGTCGGGATGAGTACGCAAATTTCGCTCCTGTGGGAAAGCCCAAGCCTGATTATTGGCGGTGCGTTATTGCTGATGTTGGTCAAACTGCTGGCCTTAACCGCCATCGCTCGCTACTTCGAGTTTTCATGGCGCAATAGTTTGATGCTGGCAACCTGTTTGGCACAAGGCGGTGAGTTTGCTTTTGTGGTGCTCAATGTTGCCATGAGTGAACACGAGATTACGCAGGCCATTTTAGAGCCGATCAATTTGATCGTGACGTTGTCGATGATTCTGACGCCTATTCTATACTGGCTGATGAGTTCGTGGGTGGTGCCTCTATTCGAGAAAGAGGCTACACCTATCTATGATGATATTCCTGAACAGCATAACCCGATGATCATTGCTGGCTTTGGCCGTGTCGGACAAATTGTGGCACGGCTGGTTCACTTACAGCACCAAACCTTCACGGCGATTGACAGCAATATCGACAAGGTTGATTTCGTTCGCAACTATGGCGGTAAACTCTACTATGGTGATGCCACTCAACCCGATATCCTGCGTGCAGCCGGTATCGAGCATGCCAAAGTGTTTGTGCTAGCCATTGATGATATTGAAGACTCCATGAATGTGGCACGCCATATTCGACTCAATTATCCAGACTTAAACTTGCTGGTGCGGGCACGGGATCGACATCATGTGCATTTGCTGCGTGACTTGGGGGTGGAGCATATTTGGCGTGAAACCTATTTATCGTCTTTAGGGATGGCCTATTTTGCCCTGCGCAATCTCGGAATTGCTGAAGCTGATGCTTATAAGAGCATTGAGTTATTTCGAGATTATGATGAAAAACTGCTCGCACAGCAGCAAAGCATTTATAACGATGAGCAGAAAGTGTATGAAACACATCGTAACGCTTTAGCCGAATTAGAACATCTGTTTGAAAGTGATACCCAATTGCGCCAAAGCCCTGTGGGGGTTGACCTACAGCGTGAGTTACAACATGACCGAATAGATGTAACACGGGATGAAGTAAAATGACTTGTGTTTTACAATATCGTCACCATTAAGACAGGATATTGGAGAAATTTATGTCTGATTTGCGTCAACGCTTTTATATTGAAGATAGTCCTGTTCGTGGTGAAGTGGTTCATCTAGAAGAAACCCTACAAACCATCTTGGCGCAGCGTGATTATGCACCTGCGGTCCAAGTACTGTTAGGTGAAATGCTCAGTGCCACGGCATTACTTGCCAGTACTTTAAAAATTAAAGGCCGTATTAGTTTACAAATTCAGGCTTCAGGTAGTTTCAAATGGGCCATGGCTGAATGTAATCACCTTGGTGAAGTACGTGCCTTGGCGGATTATGAAGCAGATCCTCGCTTTAATACTGCCGACAGCAGCAGTACGGTATTGAGCACCCTCATTAGCCCTGTACTATTTATTAATATTGAGCCCGAATTTGGTGAGCGTTATCAAGGGATTGTGGCTTTAGACAAGCCAAATCTTGCGGGTTGTTTAATGCAGTACTATGACCTGTCTGCCCAAATTCCAACACGTATCGTTTTGGCCAGTTCAGCCCAGCGTGCTGGCGGTTTACTTATTCAGCTGTTACCACGTAACAGTGAAGAGGAACAAGAACGTGTTGATCAAGACTTATGGCCACGTCTGACCATGTTGACTGAAACGCTCAAAATCGAAGAGTTAACCGATTTAGAATCCAGTGAAATTCTTTACCGTTTATACAACGAAGAAGAAGTACGCTTACCTGAAGTTGAAGTACTGAAATTTGGCTGTACCTGTTCGAAAGAACGTTGTGCTCAAGCGCTTGAACAAATTGGCGCTGAAGCCGTTCGTGAAACGCTAGAACATCAAAACCCGATTACCATGGACTGCCAGTTCTGTAACACGCAATATAGCTTTAGTGCAGAAGAAGCCTTGGGTTTATTTGGTGAACACTTAAGCTAAGCGCGTCATGTGCAATAAAAAAAGAGCAACTAAATTGCTCTTTTTTTATGCCTTTGTTCTCATAAAAATAAGATAATTCAAATGATTCATCACTTTTATTCATAGATATTTCACTGGTCACACCGCTTAAATTTCGTTATAAATAAACCCATAATTTTTATATGTCTTTATTTTTCTCTTCCATTGGGGTTTTATCATCATGAAATTTTCTTGCAGTCTTTTCGTACTCAGCAGTTTATGTGCCTTCTCCAGTTTTGCAGCAACTGATCCTTTGGTCGGAAAATGGAAAACTATCGATGATAAAACAGGATACTCTCTCAGTGACGTCATGATTGAAAAAGACAAAAACAATAGCTATAAAGCAGTCATCGTAAGTACGCGTGAAATTCCAGGTGCGGTAAAAATAGAAAACTGTAGCAAGTGTGATGGGGTCAATAAAAATCAACCCATCGTCGGCATGACAACGCTCAGCCATTTGCAGTTAGACAATGCCAAAGATTCGACCTATAGCCATGAACAGTTCCTCGACCCTTTCACAGGGCTACGTTATGACGCATATGCACGACTCAGCAACAATGGTAAGCATTTACGAATTCGAGGAACTTCGACCGAAAATGGCGGTGGGCGCAACATCACATGGGTCAAATACTAAGTATCCCTCATCCATCAAAGCCCCTTTCATCGGGGCTTTTTTCTTGTCATGTTTTGAAACAATAAGGAACATATCTTTACTGTTGAAATCTGCTGAAAGGCTGAATAATGATTGAAACTTAATCAATTTATTTAATCTTATTTATGCCGAAGAACCATTATGAAATACTCGGTTTAACGCGAGATGCGACCGCCGAACAAATTAAAAAAGCCTATCGAAAATTGGCACGTAAGTATCATCCCGATGTCAGTAAGGAGCCTGATGCTGAAGCACGTATGCAAGAATTGAATGTCGCCTATGACACCTTAAGTGATGAAACGAAAAAAGCAGAATATGACTTTGAACTCGATCATCCGCAAGGCTCACAGCAATTCAACCCCAATGCAGGCTTTGGCGGTTTTGAAGATGCATTTCGGAATGCCCAAGGTGGGCAACAGGCACATGATTTTTCAGGATTTGAAGACTTATTTGGCCGTTTTGGTTCAGGTTTTGGAGGATCAAACTATCAATATCAACGCCAAAATAGCACACGCCATAAAGGCGAAGACCAACATGCGCGTTTAGAGGTCGATCTTGAGGTTGGATTCCACGGTACCACCCAAACCATTACCTTACAGATTCCCACTTTAAATGCTTATGGTGAAGCAGAAATTCAGCGCAAAACGCTGGAAGTTAAAATCCCCAAAGGCATGAAAGAAGGGCAACAAATTCGCTTAAGTGGTCAAGGACAGTCAGGTATTCAGGGTGGTGAAAATGGCGACCTGTATATCGAAATTTATTACAAAGATACGGAGACCACACGCGTTGAAGGGGTTGATGTCTATCACCAACTCAACATTAGTCCTTGGGAGGCCGCTTTGGGGCAAAGCATCACCACCGCGCTACCCAATGGTCGGACATTACAAATTCAAATTCCGAAAAATGCCAAAACGGGGCAGCAACTCCGTTTAAAAGATCAGGGGATTCCAGCCAAAACGGCAGGACATTTATATTTAATTTTAAACATTGTTCAACCTCCTGCGCAAAGTGAGCAAGAGCAACAGGCTTACCAAGCCTTTGCTGAAGCCTTTCCTCACTTCAAGCCGCGTCAGTCTTAAGGAGAAAATTATGACGACTATTCATTATCGTGAAATTATTTTAGACGGATGTCGACATGCTGAAATTGTTGATGAACAACATAGCTTTGATTTAAAGCATTTTGCTGAAGCTTGCGGACAAAGTCCGGAGTGGGTTTTACAGCTGTTAGAATATGACATTCTACCTAACCGACCCGATAACCGTATTCACCAGTTTTTTGGTGATGATGTCTCACGTGCACGGCGAGCCTATCGCTTACAACGTGACTTTGATGCCAGCTTTACTGCAGTCGCAATGATGCTGGATTTGATTGAGGAAGTTCAAAAACTTCGTCGTGAAGTAAAACATTTACATCTCACTGACCCAGTTCAAACGACTCAACACTAGTTCTATAAAGAAAGATTGGCGCATGCCTTTCTTTCTTTTTTTTATTTTTGAATAAGAGGATTAGACGGCAACCATGAAACTCAAAGTTTGTAATAAAAAGACTAAGCTCATGTTTCCTGAATACCGCGACATGATTCAACAGCTTAGAGAAGACAATCCGCATTTTTCTAAAATGTTTGACGACCATGAAGCTCTCGATCAGGAAATTTGTTTACTCGAACAAGACCCTGTCAGGATTCATCGTGGAGAGATTGAGCCCCTCAAACGCAAAAAGTTGTTCATTAAAGATCAGCTTTACCGGATTTTAAAAGGAGCCCAGTTAAAAACTTCTTAAATTAAATCTCCCTGCGACGCCCATATATCCGAATAATAAATTGAACAAGGATAGCGTCAGCATGTAAAGAAACACCTTAAAGCCCATTTGCTTTAATGGTCTATGCGGAAAATCACCGAATTATTTTAATTTGGTGATTTTCTCTAAATCTTTGATGGTGCCCTTCACGGTTTGCTTGATCGGCTCATAATCGATAAACCAAAACAAATTCATATGTTGATCCGCATGCTGCTGTGCCAACATATCAATGACACTTTTTTCGCCACGCCCGACCAAATGACGTCGATAAAAATAATACAGCAGAATCAATGTCGTCATTAACATGATACCCAACATGATCCAAAACCCTGTTGGAGACTTCAGCCCCGGAATAAATTCAAAGTTCATACCATACACCCCTGTCAACAAAGTCAGCGGCGCAAAAATCGCGGTAATAATGGCTAAAATCCGCATGTTTTCATTGGTTTGATTGGCAATCGCTGAAAAATGTAGATCAATGGCTGCTTGGACTGCATTTCTCAAGCGAATGGTATGCTTCTGAATTCGTTCAATATGGCTGGTTAAATCATCGACACGTACCAGCATGATATCTTGTTTTTCGCTACGCTTTTTCCCTTTCAAGTGCGAATAATTATCGACAATTTCATCGCGTAATTCCTGCAAAGTCTCGATTTGTTCTTCGCACAAATTTTCCACTTGTTGGAAAGCCATATTCTCTTGTAACAGTTGATGCCACTTGGTAAAACGACGATGCCCTTGTAAAAGCTCTTGCTGCCAAAACTCTACTCGACGTGTCAACGGCACACGTAAATCGAGATAACCATCTACCATGTTATTGAGCAGTCTCAAGGTCAAATCTAAAGGCGTTGCGGGTAGTTTTCGTGGTTTATTATGCTCTTCAATCGGACGGCTCAACACCGTTTCCATACGCTGAATATAGCTTTCAACCTCTTTATTACCCTGCTCTCTAACCGTAATCAAGACTTGCGGCGTGAGCATAAAGCTAATCGGGGTCGTCGCCAGACCAAAAACCCGTTCATGTTTTTCAGCCGCTTGAGTATCAAGCTTGATTTGATCATCAGGTGTGATCAGCTTACGAAAGATCAGCAAGTCATAATCTTCCAAAGTGTCAAAGGCACAAGGGTGTTCTAAATTGAGAATATCGCGCAGATGATATTCATTCATCCACAGTCCCGTTGCCGCATAAATGTCCTGCTGCCAATGTTCTGCCCGATTGACCACATCGTCACGGCTACACTCCACCCAAATAAACTCAGCTTCCTGCTCTGCAATTGGCTGTTTCTGCACATAAGTATGCTGCGCGGTGGGATGTTGATAGAAATAATAGCTTTGCATATCTCATTTATTATTGTCTGTCTTAGCCAGCATGATGCCATAAAAAAAGCCCTGAGCAAGCCAAAGTTTAAATTGGCCAAGCTCAAGGCTTTTCTAAGACAACTCAATTCACATGGCAAACACCATGGGAATTGACAAGAGATTAAACTTGTTCGATGTCTTTCATCGTCAATTTGATACGGCCACGGTTGTCTACATCCGCAACTTGTACCTTAATTTCTTGACCTTCTTTCAGCACATCTGCCACGTTTGCAATACGCTCGTTCGAGATTTGTGAAATGTGAAGTAAGCCATCAGTACCTGGAAGAATGTTGACAAACGCACCGAATTCAACGATACGAATGACTTTACCAACGTAAATCGTACCTGGTTCAATTTCAGCAGTAAGTGCTTGGATTTTTGCAACCGCAGCAGCAGCAGCAGCTTTAGTTTCACCAAATACACGAACAGTACCGTTGTCTTCAATATCAATTGCAGCTTTGGTTTCTTCAGTAATAGCACGGATGGTCGCACCACCTTTACCGATTACATCACGGATCTTATCTGGGTTGATGTTGATCACTTGGAATGTCGGTGCATGCATTGAAATTTCAGGGCGAGCGCGTGAAATCACTTGGTTCATCTCGTTCAAGATATGCATACGACCCGCATATGCTTGGTTCAATGCCGCTTCCATGATCTCTTCAGTGATACCTTCAATCTTGATATCCATTTGAAGCGCGGTAATACCGTTCGCAGAACCAGCTACTTTAAAGTCCATGTCACCTAAGTGATCTTCGTCACCCAAGATGTCAGAAAGAACTGCGAAACGCTCGCCTTCTTTCACTAGACCCATTGCAATACCTGCAACTGGCGCTTTCAATGGAACACCTGCATCCATAAGTGATAATGAAGCACCACATACCGAAGCCATTGAAGATGAACCGTTTGATTCAGTAATATCCGATACGATACGAATCACGTACGGGAAGCGGTCAGCCGCAGGAAGAACCGCTTGAACACCACGACGCGCCAAACGACCATGACCGATTTCACGACGCTTAGGACCAGATTCACGACCCGTTTCACCTACAGAGTACGCAGGGAAGTTGTAGTGCAACATGAAGTTGTCAGTTTTCGTACCTGCAAGGGTATCAACCATCAACGCATCACGTGTATTACCTAAAGTCGTTGTTACCAATGCCTGAGTTTCACCACGTGTGAACAATGCAGAACCGTGTGCACGGTCTAACACGCCAACTTGAACATCAATGGCACGAACTGTTTTGGTGTCACGACCATCAATACGTGGTTTACCAGACAAGATGTTGTCACGTACCGTACGGTATTTAAGGTCTTCGAATAATTCGTCAACTTCAGCAGCAATACCAGTTTCATCTTCTTCAGGAACAAACTGAGCAACAGCTTCAGCGTGAAGCGCATCTAATGCTGCATAACGCTCTTGCTTAACAGCAATTGTGTATGCTTCAGAGATTTTCGCTTCGAATGCTTCTTTCAATTTACCAAGAAGTTCTTCGTTTTTAACTGGCGCAACCCAAGTAGATTCAACTGCGCCCGCAGCTGCAGCAAATTCTTTAATCGCTTGAATTGCGATTTGCATTTCGTCATGACCGAAAAGTACAGCGCCTAACATTTGGTCTTCAGAAAGCTCTTTCGCTTCAGATTCAACCATCAATACAGCAGCTTCAGTACCTGCAACCACAAGGTCAAGATCAGATTCCTTAAGCTGTTCTAAAGTTGGGTTAAGGATGTATTCGCCGTTGATTAAACCAACACGTGCGCCTGCGATTGGGCCTGCAAATGGAACACCAGCAATAGACATCGCAGCTGAAGCGCCCAACATTGCAGCGATATCGCCTTCCATAGTTTTGTCAGAAGAAATAACAGTCGCTGTTACTTGGATTTCGTTGTAGAAACCTTCTGGGAACAATGGGCGGATTGGACGATCAATAAGACGTGAAATTAAAGTTTCAGCTTCAGACTGACGACCTTCACGCTTACCGTAACCACCTGGAATACGACCTGCAGCATATTGTTTTTCTTGGTAGTTAACAGTCAACGGGAAGAAGTCTTGGCCTGCTTTTGCTTTTGGTTGAGCAACGATTGCAACAAGAACCTGTACACCACCCATGGTGATCACAACAGTGTTCGCTTGACGAGCAACACGACCCGTTTCTAAAACAACCGTGTGTTGACCATATTGGAATTCTTTACGAATAATATTAAACATAGACATGTATTTTTCTTTCCTGATTTTTATTCTAGTGGAGACCCCTAAGGTTTGGCATTCACATTGCCATTTCAGGCAACTGTATAAATGACAAAGCTTAGAAGCCGACCTCACCAGAGACTAAAAATATGATTTTAAGACACAAAGAAGGAGCGAAACATTCGCCCCTTCCCCATTACCTCACAGAAGCAAGGTAGACTTTCTTTTTCAGTAATAAAGCATTCAAAATGCGATAGTCCGAAAATAAAAGTTTAATCGAATTAACGACGTAAACCTAAAGCAGCAATCAAGTCGCTGTAACGAGTAGCGTCTTTACCTTTAAGGTAATCAAGAAGCTTACGACGTTGGTTAACCATACGGATAAGACCGCGACGGCTATGGTGGTCGTGTTTGTGCTCTTTGAAGTGACCTTGTAAATCATTGATTTGAGCAGTTAAAAGAGCTACTTGAACTTCTGGTGAACCAGTGTCGTTTTCAGCACGAGCAAATTTAGCAATGATCTCTGCGCGATCTGCGTTTGTTAAAGCCATTCGATTTCTCCGAGATGCTTATAAGTTACATTTGATACAAATCAAATTGATTCTTCAAAACCAAGTTGACTGCCGTGCATCACTACAGCAAAGCATTATTTTAAGGGATCTAGCGCTATATTGCAAAAATGTTTTATGTTCGCAGTCAATTCGGCAACTGACGGCTTTGCACAAATCATGCACAATCATGACAATTCTGATTTTCAGTATCAGACTCAAATCCAATAAAAACGAAAAATAGAGAGAAATTTGTGAAAATTTTATCTGCCAATACCTGTTATGTCCCCCATGACCTCAACCACGTGATTCGTTCTAAGGATGAGGTCTCCGCTACCTTGGGTGGCATGAATGACGCACAAATTCAAAGCATTTGGACCAGTATAGAGTCCCTATATAAAACAGGAAACTACCCTTTCATCAGCCTCTGTTTACGTCGTCAGGGACAAATATTGTTAAACCGCAGCATTGGTTATGCGCAAGGCAATTCACCCGATGGTTTAGCGGTAGATGCAAAAATTGGCACACCCGACACCCCAGTTTGCTTATTTTCCGCCTCTAAAATCGTTACAGCCATGCTGATTCATATGTTGGATGAAGGCGGCTATCTGAATTTACTCGATCCGATTAGCCACTATATTCCCGAATATGGCGTAAACGGTAAACGTCGTGCCACCATTTTCCATTTGCTCGCTCATCGTGGTGGCATTCCACGCATTGACAGCAAAGTCACACCTGAACTGTTGTTTAATCAAGATCAAATTTTAGAACGTCTTTATGCGGCACAACCCGTTTCAGCTTCGGGCACGCATCTGGCGTATCATGCCGTGACGTCGGGTTATATTTTAGGGGAAATTATCAAGCGGGTAACGGGTCAAACAGCCCGCGAGTTTCTTGCTGAAAATATCGAAAAACCCATGGGCTTAGATTACTTTAACTATGGTTTAAAACCTGAGTATCGAGCGGATGCCGCTTTAAACTATGCCACAGGTCTACATCCACGTTTAGGCACAGACCATTATCTTAATCGGGTACTGGGTGGTGGTTTACAGTTGGCGGTCGATGTGACCAATGATGCGCGCTTTATGGACACGATTTGCCCAGCGGGCAACATTTATACCAGTGCGGAACAAGCTGGACGTTTCTTTGAAATGCTCTTGAGTGGTGGCGAATACCAAGGCAAACAAATCATGAGTGCCCAAACGGTATTTCGCTCGACCTTGGCCACGTCAGGAGTTAGTTTAGATCGGACATTATTAGTCCCGATGCGTTATGCCTTAGGCCCAATGTTAGGGAGTAATCCTATTGGGTTATTTGGACCCATGACTGGGCAAGCCTTTGGACATCTCGGGTTTTCCAATATTCTCTGCTGGGCCGATCCAGAACGTGATATTAGCGTATCGCTATTAACCACAGGAAAATCTGTCGTCGGGACCCACTTACCTGCTTTAGCGAAAACGCTTTATCAAATCTCGAAGCATTGTCCCAAAATCTTAAAGCACCAACGTCGCTCATTATTTGCAACCGATCGAAGCGAAACAGACTTAGTCTGAGCATAAAAAAAAGCCCAAGTAAACTTGGGCTTTTTTGCGCTGTAGTGTTCTTTTATTTTTGTTCTTGTTGTTTTGGTTATCATTATAATAATGCGCTTTTCCGCGTCTTGTATTAAACATTCCATGTTTAATCATTTACATCCTTATGTGACAGATTTTGCCACATCACACAGAAGAAAAAAGTCGTATTTCACTCATCTTCATGTAAGCGATTGCTTACACAAACTCCTAATTTTCTCCATTATTCAACCTAAACCTCTCTAAAAAAATGCAATAGTAAAAATTTAATAAATCAAAAACAATCACTTAAATGCATAAGAACTAAATTTAAAAAAGCATAAGCCGTGCAATACTGAGACAGTGTCTCTTCAATATTTAATCTATGACTGTATTTTATGCTTCGAGGAATGAATGACTATTTTTTGTCACATTTTGCCAATTTATCAGATATAAAAAAGCCTTGTAGTCTCTCCCAAAACTACAAGGCTTAGCGGCTGTAAGTTTCCTCTTTCACCTACTTCACTGTAAGTTCGCTGTCTACTGACGTTATTATTATCTTTTTGCGATTATACTCAACATTCCGTGTTGAGCTCTTTATGTGAAGCCATCTTCTCAAAATCCTCAGCAAAGCTCTATGCGCAAATCTCCTGAATCTCTGTAAGCCATTTCGTACAAAGCTCCTATTTGTTTATTAAATCTTCACAATTGAATTTGTTGATTAATTTTTCTTGATAGACCACTTTCTCGGGTGGTTCGAGTCACCATAGCATGTACGAATGCATCGGCATCGACCAGTAAACTGACCACTTTTTTCGCCCGCGTAATTGCGGTATAAATCAACTCCTTACTGAGTAATTTTTCAGCCTGCCGATCCAACACCACCGCGGTATGAGTGAACTCAGAGCCTTGAGATTTGTGAATGGTCAGTGCAAAAGCTGTTTCAATATTTTTGGGTAATCGTGTTGCAGCTACCCATTTATCCAGACTAGGGAAATACACATCAAATTGCAACTTGCCTTGTTGAACGCGCTGTAAACACAGCCCAATATCGCCATTCGACACCCCCAATTGATAGTCGTTATAGGTCATCATCACTGGACGGCCCAAGTACCATTCGCCTTGTTTGATTTGTTTTAATTGTTCCAATAGGCGCTGCTCGATTTGCAGATTGAGCTGTTTTAAGCCGAAATGGCCATGGCGTATGGCGGCTAAAATACGGTAATCATCAAAATGTTGAATCACTTTGGGCACGAGAGAATCATTAGGATTTTGCTGATATTGCTTTAAAGCCTCGACATAGCCCTGAAAGCCGAGCATCAGCAGATCATAATAATGCTGTAACTGCTCTACAGATAAAGCCTGCTCGGGCAACAATTCGAGTTGTAAATAATCGACCTTGACCTGATCCAACTCAACCGCCTTCAACGTCATGGCATGTACAACTTGCTGTTGAAAAGTGTGCAATACGCTCTGTTTTTCAGCAGGATGCGTCATTAAGTCAAAACAAGATTGCTGCTGAATAAATTGTGCCAACTTTCCAATCCGTGCATCTGATTTGAAACGACGGCTATTGACCAAATTGACTCTATTTTCAGCCAAAGCTGGAACCTGTTGTAGATCGGCGAGTACAGAGCCGACATCGACCGAAGCCAACTGATCGGCATCTCCCAATAAAATCAAACGAGCTTGATTCGGCATGGCAGCAAAGAGCATCTGTGCCAAATTTAAATCCAGCATGGATGCTTCATCAACGACAATCACATCATAAGGTAAAGGTTGTCTGCTATGAAAACGCGGTTGCTGCGTATTCCCAAGCCCCAAAAGGCGATGTAGCGTCACAGGGTTTAAGTTTTTCAAATCTGGGGTAACTAAGTCTTGTAACTTTTCATCCTGAAAAGAGTTTTGCAGGGCTTCTTTCATGCGCTGCGCCGCCTTACCTGTCGGTGCAGCCATCGCAATACGAATATCAGGTAAACTTTGCTTGAGCACCGCAATAATACGCGCCAAGGTATAGGTTTTCCCTGTGCCCGGACCACCTGTAATGATCGCGAGCGCCTGCTCAGCCACCATAGCCAAAGCCTGTTTTTGGTGTGGATCTTCTAGTAAATGAGCATAAGCTGAAATATCCACTTGCGTTAAATTTTGCAATTTTAACCGTGCTACTTGCTCGGCCAAAGACTGCTCTAAAGCCCAATAACGATACAGATATAATTGCTGCTGATCGTAAACAAACGGCGCTTTTTGTTGCTGTGCCTGCTGTTCATCCATCACCAAATCATCTAAGACTGTGAGGGCTTCAGCTGCAACCGAGATACAACTCTCACCGCGTAGCATGGCTTCAAGAACCTGTTGAATCATTTCACTACGTGCTTCAGTGACCCCTGTTTTACTCAGCGGTGACTGCTGAATAAACTGACTCCAACGCGTTAACCATGTGTCTACCACGGCAGCCTGATCAATACTGGCTTTATGAACATTTTCCACACGGTTATCCTCAAAGTTATCCACAACTTAATTCTTTGTTTATGATTGACTAATTTCACTTAATTCAGAAGTTTTGCCTACATGATTTTCAGTAGAAGTATCCTCAGCAAAATGACCCAAGATGGCATCTAATCTTAAAATAAACTCGGGGCTAGCACGCCAACTTAATACGCCTTGATTGGGCTGCCCATTCATCCCTCTCAAATAAAGATAACTCGCCTGTCCCAGATGTTCTTCAATGTCATAGTCCAGCAAATTCACTTTTAAATAGCGATGCAAAGCCACCAAATACAGACCCGCCTGCAACCAATAACTGGCATGTGACATATTCAATTCGATTGCGTCATGATTATAGCTCTGCTGATCCGCCCCTAAAAAGTTACTTTTATAATCGGCGATGTGATAACGCTGACCATCAAAATAAACCAAGTCTATCGAACCTGTCAGATAACGAGCAGAATTGGCTTCATTTAAGTCGAGCAGATCAATCCCATACTCTTGAAACAATGCCTGTATGCGTTTAATCGCCAGCACATGATCGGACAATGACAAATAAAAAGGAAACTCAGCCAAGTGTTCATCGGCTTTCAGTTGCTTCAACTGAAAACCTGCATGCAAAGGCGTTTCTAGTACATCAGCTAACCACGCTTGCATCCACAGCACCAATTGAGTTTCATCATCCTGTCCAAACTCATTTTGATATTTGCCCAATAACTCTTGCCACAGTAAGGGACTATCATTTTTAAAACGACGATGAATTTCCAGTCCCCAGTCACCCGAGTCCTGAAAATCAATATGCTCGAAAATTTCGTGCAGGAAGGTTCCCGCAGTCGTCCCCATTGGAAACTGCCGTTTAATCCACGCCAAAGGCTGACTCAGCTCCACATCTTCAAGCACAGGATGATTAATCTCGTCATCCGCACTACCCACTTTCTCGCTCAAAACCGCTAAGGCATCCATTGCCTCTTTGCGACTCAAATGCTGTGCCAACGCACTAAAACTGGTTTTGGAACGTGGATAAAAACGCTGTTCAGGAAAAGCCAAAGCTTGTAACTGAATGATCTCTTGCTGCTCGTCTAGTTGTAAACGAATCGGCTTTTCAGTCAGCAGTACCTCATCACCACTGGCAGGATGCTCAAACAGATTACCGGCTTGACCACGCCAAAACGCCAATGCCGTATTTGATTTATATTCCTGATCTTGCAGCAAGGCATACACGCGGTGGCTCGCACGGGTCAGTGCGACGTACCATAAGCGATGCTGTTCCGCTTCGGCTCGCTCATTGTGTTGATCAATTGCGGTTGGGTCTAACAGATTGGCATCATTTACTGCCACGATGCGCTGTAACTCGCTCTGCCCTGTCGTCGGATTGATCTGTTCCAGTGTTGAAAAGTTTAAGGTTTTATTCATTTCCTTAAAGTCTTTGTCGGCACCCAGCAAGAACACAATTTTAAACTCTAGACCTTTGGACTGATGAATAGTCATCAGCTGTACGCCTGTGGCATTGGAGAGTTTGCGTTCCAACTCCCACTCACGTTCCGCAGGCAAATGTAACTGTTTGAGATACCAATGATACAGTTTCTGCGCGCCTTGGAACTGCTCACTATGTTGGCTCAACAACTCAGTCAAATGTCGAAGATTAACCACAGTCCGTTCGTTGTCTCGGCTTTGGTAAGCCACCAAGTTTTTCCACACTTTAAACAGGTTTAAAGCGTACTGCCATGCACTTAAAAAGCCTTTATTGATCCACATGTCACGGATGTCATCAAAATCCGCCATAAACTGGCTTAAACCGTTGGCTTGCTTTTCCAGTTCTAGTAACTGTTTTAAATCAATCGCCAACAGCCGGCTCAAAAGCGCACGGCGAACTTTGGCTTCATCAAAAGGATGCATCATTGCGGTCAATAACGCACCGACATCTTTCGCGACCTGACTTTCAAACACACTGCGTTTAGACGGACGGTTGACCAAAATTCCCAAACGCTCTAGTTCAAACTGAACTTTGTCCAAGCCATCATGGTTTTTCGACAACACCGCGATATCATTTGCCCCTATAAACTGTAGCGGATCATTTGCCACATAGAGTTGCTGTTGAATGCCTTGGTTGATTAAATCACGAATTTTCCATGCCACTTGTTGAGCTTCATTTTTTTTATCTTCAAGTAACAGCCAACGCAGCGGTACATGGTTTTCACCCTGCACATCGACCAAAGCAGGATGTGGTCGAGTCCCTGCCTCTACAGGCTGGTAATAGACCTGCTCACCAAAGTCCTGTTGGCGTTGAAATAAAGCATCCACCACCTGTACCAACTTTTGCACAGAACGATGATTATATTTCAAACTATACTGCCGACCTTGCTTTGCCAAAACATCTAAACGTGCCTTGTTATAGGTCAGCATGTCCCCCCCACGAAAGCCATAAATAGCTTGTTTTGGGTCACCGACCATAATCATACAGCCTTGATGATAGCGCTGTGCATCACGCCAAATCCGCGCCAACATATCATCTTGGTCTTGGTTGGTGTCTTGAAACTCATCCACTAAAATGAGTGGATAGCGTGCTTGTACAAACTGAGCAAAGCGCCGGCCTTGTTCACCCTGTAAGGCTTCTGACAAGGTACGGATTTGCTGAGAAAAAGTCGTTTCACTCTTTTGCTGTAAGACTTGTGGTAATCGCTTTTTCACCTCGGAGCTTAGGTAATAGCTAACATAAGTACTATAGGCTTTTAACTGACTCTCCAAATCAAGTTTCGCATTAACTAACTCATATAAAATCTTCGTTAGCTGATCGTTATAAAATCCATCAACAACAGATTGATCACATTTTTTAAAAATTGTTTCTCGATAATTACCTTTTGAATCCAGAAAAATTGATTGTACTTCTAGTATATTTTTTTGAATTGATTGACTGAAAAAACTCTCTTTTCCATACACTTTTAAACTTGAGATAACCTGAGGCAGACTTTCTCTAAATATCTTTGTAAATTTACCCTTAGAAAATGCTTTTTTATTAATTAAGTCAAAATATTGCCCATCTTCCAAATAGTATTCGGATAGTTTCTCAATATCCTGCTCATTTATTTGAGTTAAATATGAAAGATGTTTTTCAAAAGCATCTATTTTTAAATTAGGCGACTGCACCTCAACCATACTTGCTGAGGCAAAATTCAAAGTATCGTTGACTAACGGTATAAAATTTTCGACAGATTTAAGCTGCTGACTCATTAATAAATAATTCACCACAGGCTGTGGCTGTGCCTGAATCCACTCACGCAATACATCATGAATAAGCTGCTGAGTATAACTCTGCGCATCATCGGTAATATCTGCACGCTCAATCTTGCCACTTTCAAAAGAAAACTCACGCAGTAACTTTTGACTAAAACTGTCCAGTGTCCCGACAAATAACTCATCTAACTGGTCAATCACCAACTTCAAACGCTCTTGGGCAAAACCGACCCGCTGTGCGTAGTCCGTGAGCACCTTGATAAAAAGCGGATCTTGTTCAACCGCTATTTTAGCCTGTATTTCTCGCTCGGTCAGACTCTGACAACCTTCAAAATAACGTAAAGTTTCAATCAAACGTGCCCGAACGCGACTTTTCAGTTCCGCAGCAGCAGCACGGGTGAAGGTGGTTGCAATAACCTGATTCGGCAAATAGGCCCCGAGAAAAATGCGTACCATCAAACTGGATAAGGTAAAAGTCTTGCCTGTGCCTGCTGAAGCTTCAATCCAATGCAAGCCCTGAAAGCTCATATCGGCAATGGGTTGATAAGACATGTTCGATGTGGTGACCTGAGACTGTGCTGTCATGACTTAGTCCTCAAGGCTTTGCTGATGCAAAAAAATCGGATGATATAGTTCATAAGAAAACTGCTCGCAGGCATGGGCAAGTAATGCTTTGGCATCCTGCTCTTGTAAAATAAACTGCCAGTCGCGGTGTGCTTTATTGGCTTCGTTTTCAGTCATTGAAAAACCACTAAAGCGACCATCTTCTTCCCACACTTTATAAATGGCGTCCATGTCCGCGATCACCATCTGTTCCTGATCATTCAGTTGCCATTCATGCGTTTTATCTTTTTCTGCAATTTTCAGTAACAAGGCCGCAGGTAAAACCAAAGGCTGAGTTTGTGCATACTCCCATGCTTTCAACCAAGGTTTGAGCCATTCACGCGCCTGCTTTGAACTCACGCCAGTACATAAAATGGTCCGGTCACTAAACACCACGATGCGTTGATATTGCTGTCCACCCTCACCCAAATTGACATAAGCCAGCCACAGTAAATACTCCAACCAAACTTTGGCACGGCGCTTTGCTCTGGCACTGGATGCTTCTACACTGACCCATTTTTCAGCACTGTATTTGGCTAAAGTAACATTGATCTGTAAATGCTCACTCACCTTCCAGACTTGTTGGGTCGTGGCTGTGGCTTCAGGTGCATAACGTTGTAAACGTGTCAGCAAGCGCTGCTGCTCAAGCACGCTCATTTGCCAGACCCCATCTTGAACTTTACCAATCGGCAGTTGATCCATCAGAAGATTGGCATCCGCTTCTGCTTCATGTTGTTGTAAAAAATGACGGATGGCATAACGTCCTAAACCATCGAGGAGTAACGGTTCTTGCGTTGCAGGAATCTCTTCTGGTTTTAAGTTTTCCACGCCTAAAGTCTTAAGATACAGCCTTGCAGGGAAAGTGATGTCTTGAATCCACTGCTGACTATCAAGAACTTGAATATCTTGCTCTAATTTTGGATAAGGCGTGTTGACCCAACTACTCCGTTGTCCTGATGCATGTTGCAATTGTTTCGCGACCTGAAACCATTGATCTTGAAAACGAATACTGTGCTCAGATTCAAAACCACGCGGATCAAAAGGCAATAAAGGATGAACATGATACAGCGATGCCAACTGTGCAGGGACAGTCACACCATGCTGATCAACCGTTGCGCCGGCACTCTTGGTCTGTGTGTCAGGCTGAACAATAAAGGCCATATGCTGAATCAGTTCTTGCAATACCGTAGACGGATCACGGACTTCACCATCGTTGATATCAAAGCCATTATAAAATAACCATAAGTTCTCTTGTGCCAACAACAACGCATCTAGAAAAGCCCCTTGATCATCTTCCAAACGGGAACGGTCTCCCAGTTGTGGCTTCAGTAAATCCATCAGGTCAAAAGGCAAATGCGCACTGCGGTTGGGAAACTTGCCACTATCCAAGCCCAACATCACGATCAACTTATACGGCACAGGTCGAATCTGGCCAATTTCACTAAATGTGATCTGTCCCGTGGGTTCTGCATAGTCCAGTTGCGCCTCTAAGGTCTTTTGGATTTCTTCTAATACATAAGGCAAAGGTAAACTTAAACTGCGCAATGCATGATGATCGTGTTCGTCATAATAACTCGCCAAGGTCAGCATACGTTCTTGTTTTTTGACCATCTTATACACTGCGGCCAAAGACTCGACACCCGCAGCTTCGAACTCGCGAATATCTTCCATCAAACGATTCAGCCAAGTTTCCGCAGTTGTCCGTTGTCCAGTTTCATGCGCGATCATCCACTCGGAACGGTGTTTGAAATCCTGATAAATTTTAATTAAAACACCAATCAACTCAAAATCACTCGACTGTACTTGGGCATAACTCAAGGTCTCATGGAACAGCACATGCTCTGGGACAGCGACGCCTAAAGCCAAACGATCTAAAGCAAACTTCAGACTATAACGATAGTCTTCATCCCCTTCGGCCAAACTGCGTTTTAAATGCTCGGCATCCAATCCACGTTTAAAGCCTGCGTTGATCAACAGCTCCGTCATCCGCTCAATCATATTCATGTCTAAGCCATAACGTTGCTGCGTTGCATTTAAACTGAGCCAATCGGCAAAGTCCTCAATACTCAAACGCCCCCGCACCAAGACCATCCGTCCCAACACAGCTCGCCATGCATTTAAGGCATCAAGTTGAGTCACGCCTGCCAGCTTAATTGGCAAATAAATACTGTCTTTACTCAGTTGGTGACCCTTTTGCAAAGCTTCACGCTCATGCGGAGGCGGCGCAAAAACACTGCGAATAAAAGGTTCTAGCTCAGTCAAACTGGGCGTCAACACTAAAATATCACTTGGACGTCGCGGTACTTCAGCCGTGCCCTGAGCCAACCAATGCGTCAGTTGATCTTTGAGGACTTCAAGCTGTCTAAGGCTGGAGTGACAGACATGGATCTGTATCGAATCATCTTGTTCAGCCAAAGCATACTGATGCTGCGTAGGTTCTACCAAATACAGGACATCAGACTGAATTTTACCAAGTAAAGTTTCTGGATATTCATCAACAAAGACATCGGCCCATACGCCATCTTCACCTGAAGAAAGATTGGAAAGTAAAGAGAAATGGTCCCGTGCCTGTTTACCAAATCGGGTCAGTAAAGGATGGCGAGACTCTCGGGTTTCTGCATTAAAATTGAGGGTAAACTCATCAAAAAACTGTTGAATCTCTGCATCATTGGCATTTGGATGTTTTTCAATAAAACGCTGCTTCACCCGTGCGTCATAACGCGCTTTCCAGTTGGGATCGACACTGTCCGCCCAGTATTCTTGTGAAGGGTTATAGTGAAAAATAAAGATCTCGAGATATTGCCCCAATCGATGTAAAAACTCCAATTGTTTTGGCGGTAAATCTAAAACCGTAAATACCACCAACTGCGCAGGCAATTTTTTCAGTGCAGCATCTCGGGTCTCGGCTTGATCGAGTAAGCCCCAAAATGCAGTATCAATACGCTGAATTTGTTCAAAGTCAGCATGGAACACCACTTGCCAGAGCCAACGCTGCCACGCTTCCAGCTCATGCGCTTGATTGAGCTGAAAAGCACTGAGTTCTTGGTGAGTTTTAAAAAACATCTGCTCTAAATCGAGCGGCTGGTTTTTGCCCCACGCTTGTAACCAATTGGTCTGGCAACGACAACTTTGCGGTGGACAGCCTTTGGTGCAATGCCCACGATAATCCATATAAAAACTAAACAGCCGTGAAACCTGCTCCGCGACCCAATACAACATGCTTTGTTTTTTCAGCTGTTTATCAATACCCTGTTGCAAACGGTCAGCACTAGCATAGATCCGCTGAATAATCGGATACAACGGATGGGCAACCTCTAAAGGATTCAGCTCAGCTTGTATAAATTCTTTTAAGGCTTGAAAGACACGCCATTTAATAATCAATCGCGGAATATTCGCTTTACGGACTTCGTCTTTTTGATCGACCAAAACCCACTGATAAGCCGCCCATTGAAAACCACGAATACGATGATGAAACTGCGTGTTGGCACTGATGCCCTGCTGCTCCGCCAACTTTTGTGTTAGCCAAGCCTCAACCGCAGGTGAAGGTACAATAAAGTGCTGTGCTTGCAACACTTGAAAGGCATTTTTAGCTGGTTTAAAGACGGTTTTTTGCATGGCCTGCAACAGAACATCAATACGCTGACTTTGTATTACGTGTATCGCCATGTTTCCTCTCAAATAACCATCTTATGAAAAATCTACAAAAGTACACAGATTATTGACTATACTTCTGGTTCTGTCTATGTCACTTTGATGACATATTTCTATTTAAAATTTGCTTTAAAATACGTACTTTAAGCAAAACTAGAATCAATGTGAATCAGGATATTTTAGGATTTAGAAAATGAAATTAGAGCATATTCCAGAAAAAATTGATCCCTCTTTAAATTTAGAACAAATCCGTGAAGAGTGTTTGGATTTAGTCAAAAAGCGCGCCTATTTTTCCGCAGGTGCAGCGGTTATTCCAGTCCCTTTCCTTGATGTGGTGATTGATGTGGGCATATTGTCGCAGTTGATTCCTGAAGTTAACGCCCGCTTTGGTTTAACCCCTGAGCAAGTCAGTGTCTACGACCCAGAAACTAAGCAAATACATTGGTCAGAACTGCGTAAACGTGGTGTGGAGTTCTCTGGACTGGTGGTCGCACGTACAGCCGTGAAAAAATCCATCAATAACATGGCAGCCAAATTCATTACCAAACAAGTCACTAAATTTATTCCCTTAGGTGGACAAATGATTGCGGCCAGCTTGGGTTATGTCGTGATGAAAAAAATTGCGGAAACCCATGTGGAAGAGTCGTATAAGCTCGCCAAAGGCATTCAACTAAAACAAGCCGCTGAACAAGGTGTTCCTGTTGCAGCGCCAGTGACCCAAATTCCCTTAAGTTAAAAAACTAAATCTGCCTCTATAAAAAACGGTCAAATGACCGTTTTTTTTTAATTTTTTTAATCCGTGTCGCGATCCGCTTTGAGCTGTTTTAAAATTGCCCTTAAGACTTCAATGCGGGCCTGTTGTTTATCATTGGTGGAAATAATATACCAAGGCGCATAGCTGGTGTCGGTATGCGCAAACATATCCGCGGCTGCCTTTAAATAGTCATCCCATTTGTCGCGATTGCGCCAATCTTCTTCGGTAATTTTAAAACGTTTATGCGGAGTACTTTCGCGGGCTTTAAAACGCGCTGCTTGTTCATCTTTATCAATCGCCAGCCAAAACTTAATCAGCACGGTTTGGCTGCTACTGAGGTTTTTTTCAAAACGATTGATTTCCGCATAAGCGCGTTGCCACTCTACCTCGGTTGCGAAGCCTTCTACCCGCTCGACTAAAACGCGTCCATACCACGTCCGATCAAAAATAGTGATGTCATCCGACTGCAATTTGCTCCAAAAACGCCACAGATAAGGACGGCGTAACTCATATTTTTCAGGTGCGGCAATGGTATGAATTTCATATTCTCGTGGGTCGAGCTTTTTCACAATACGCTTAATCGCCCCCCCTTTACCCGCAGCATCCATACCTTCAAAAGCAATCACCACTTTACGGTCATCACAGCGCATGGCATCGGCCACTTGTTTGGTGAGTTTTTTCAATTCTACTTTATAGTTCGCATCCTCAACTTGAGGGACTTCAAACTGAGTCAGAATATCTGGTATTGGTGCTTGCTGCCATTTTAGCGCGGCCTTTTTTTCATGCTCTGGACAGTGACGCAGCGCTGTTAAAATTGCTTGTGCAAAATTGTGATTACGCAAATCCTCATCTTCACCATCAATGATTTGCCAGTCATCGGTGAAGCGCGTACGTAGCTTTTGTAAGGTGTCATATTGTTTTTTATTGCGCCAGTCTAGCCCATGCAACTTATGCCAATGCACTTCGCTCGGGTCCATGTCATCCAGACGCTTTTGCAAAGACTTCCACGACAAATCGAACCATACTTTTAATACATCTACGTTGTTATTTTTTAAGTCCTGCTCAAAGGCTCGCATATTGCTGACGTATTCATCAAACAAAGTGTCATCTAAAGGCTTTGAAGCATGCATGGCGGTTGCTAACAAGTCCCCATACCAATTACCAAACCACACCATAATTTGCCCTTCGGCAGGTACAAATCGGGTATAGGGCTGCCAAAAAGGCTGTTTTAGATTAAACAAGTGCGGTGGATCGGCTTTGACATATAAAAAACGAGGATCGACCCATTCGCGCAGCTGTTTCACCGCTTCGCCTTTACCCGCAAGTTCAATTCCACTGACCAAAATCACTAAACTTTTTGCATTGCTCTGATCACGGGTATTCATCAACGCATATTGCGCTTCAATTAAGTCCAGTGAAAGCTGTTCTTCGTTCAGCACTGTACTGGCGATCGTTTCTGTATCCATTGCCCCCTCCTTTTTTCTATTTAATCAGATCACTAGATCCTAAAAAATGATGGTTTAGATGATTTTCATATGTATCTTTTGACTACTTCTACATCAAACTGACCACAAATAAATAGTTTTTTTGTCACTTTGTCATAGCGAGTTCCGTCATCACGCACTAAGATTTAGCTATCTTTAAATAGAACTGAGACAGCAAATGTCCAAACTCGCCGCCCTCGATGAGCTTTTAGAACAGTATTACCAATTGCATTATCATCAAGATTCGGTGCTCTTCCAACGTTTACAAGATGTGCAAACTTGGCAAAAACAGCGAATGCAGCGTACCCACAACAAAACTTTCACAGAAAAGCAAAATCTGTTGATGGCCGAGTATTTTATCAACCGTTTATATGGTGGCCCAGATTTTGATGCTTTGGCGGGACAAATTGCGCGCTTGAGCAAATATGCGCACAAAGCAGAGAAATTAATTCCTGAAAATGCCATTAAAACCGGTACCTCTGGGGTTGAGTTGGCGATTTTGGCGGTGCGACTGGATGAACAAGTAGCAATGCAATTGCTGAAAGATCACCATCCCTATGAAGCCTTAACCGATGATTTGATGCGCCAAGCCTACTTAAAACTAGAACAAGGCGAAGAACGCTTGAAACAGCTATATTTACTCGATCAATTGGGTAAGAACCTCGATAAATACATGCGCTCTTTTATGGTCTATACCGCTTTTAAGATGTGTAAAGGGACGGCCAACAAATATAACTTCAATATCATGTATGATTTTATGCAAGATGGCTTTTTGGCCATGAAACCGCTAAAGTCGGCGGAGAAATTTGTGAAAGATTTTACTGCGGTGGAACGTCAAATTATTGACAAAGTCCATGCGGGGCATTTGTATCCTTTTCAGTAAATTTCAACGAATGACTTGATAAAAATAAGCCAGCAGCAGCTTTGCTCTGCTGTTTTTCTGTATATTATTCAGCACAATTGCATGATGGTTACTGTACAACGTCCTAGAATCTGTCATCATGCATGCACTGCAACATTTACCCTATTGCTATGTTAGGAGTGACTCCCATGTCGAATGAAAATCAAACGCCTACCGCTACTCAAGAGTCGGCACAAAACACAGACAAAGTGAGTCCATTTTTAACTGAACCATTACCCCAAGGCACAGCGCAAGGTCAGCAAAAATCATTACAACAACAGTTGACTGATACCCCTGTGACGGGTTCTGTACCTAAATACAATCTTCCTCGCGGTGCTAACACAGGCAACGTCGGCAGTACCACACACTTTGGTTACCAGACGGTAAGCAGTGAAGATAAAGCTCAAAAAGTGGCGGAAGTTTTCCACTCGGTTGCCAGCAAATACGACATTATGAATGACTTGATGTCTTTTGGTATTCACCGTCTATGGAAACGCTTTGCGATCAATATGTCAGGGGTACGCCGTGGTCAACGCGTGCTAGATATTGCTGGTGGGACAGGCGACTTGGCTAAAGTGTTTAGTCGTGAAGTCGGCCCTACTGGTCATGTGGTACTTTCAGACATTAATGAATCGATGTTGAATGTGGGGCGTGATCGTTTAATTGATGCAGGCTGTACAAATGTTGACTTCGTATTAGCCAATGCTGAAACCCTAGAGCCATTTGAAGACAACAGCTTTGACCTACTCACGATCTCGTTTGGTCTACGTAATGTGACCGATAAAGATGCAGCACTTGCAGCGATGTACCGCGTGCTTAAGCCAGGTGGTCGCCTACTGGTATTAGAGTTCTCTAAACCTGTGTTTGAGCCTTTTTCAAAACTGTACGATCTATATTCGTTCACCGCACTGCCGATCATGGGTAAAATTATTGCCAATGACTCAGAAAGCTATAAATATTTAGCCGAGTCCATTCGTATGCACCCAGACCAACGCACGCTAAAAGGCATGATGGAAAATGCAGGCTTCCAAAACTGCGACTATCACAACCTGACAGGTGGTATCGTTGCTGTACACCGTGGTTTTAAACTTTAAAATTAAACGTTTAAGGGCAAATTATGTGGTCGATTCTGGCACTCGGTGCAGTTGAACGATTAATTCATCATGTGATTAATTTGGATGCGATCACTCGCATCCAGCTCAATGAACTACAAGGCAAGATGTTACGTGTGGTGATCGCATCCCCACAACTGTCTGTAGATGTGTTCTTTGATCAAGCCAAAGTGCGCTTAGAACCTACCGTTACGGGGCATAGTGAAACAGCGTCCATTTTCGAACAACGCCCTTTTGACCAAACTCAGTCTCACACCGCTGCAACCGCAACTTTAACGGTGGCCAATGTAGTTGAGCTGCTCAAGCTATTACTGGCGGATGATGTCGGCAATATCCCGCTCCAAGGTGATTATCACCTTCTACAAGATATTCAACGGATAATGCAACAAGCTGAGCCTGACTTGGCTGCGCATCTAAGCCCGTGGATTGGCCCAAGTTTGGCGCATGAATTGGCTAAAATTCAAATAACACCAAAGCACATCAAACAGGCCTTACAAAGTCATTTGTTCTTTGCTGAAGATGCCTTGAAAGAAGACAGTGGTCTATTTGCCCCGCGTTGGCAAATGGATGATCTGCATCAAGACACCCGCATTTTTAATCAAAACTTAGATCGTGCCGAAGCCAAAATTCAACAGCTTCAAGCACAGATTGACACTCAAGACTCAACTCAAAACTAGGTATTTACATATATGATTCCGCACGTTTCACGTTTACTCGAACTTTGGCGCATTGCCGCGCACTATAGACTCGACACGTTGTTTCCTGCGGAAGAATTGCCTGAAAAAGCACGCCATGCATTGGGTGTAATTCGTATGCACCCTGCGGCATGGTCCAGTCGTGAACGAAAAAATCCACTGAAGCTCAAACAAGCTTTAGAGGAAATGGGACCACTAGCGATTAAAATGGGACAGTTGCTGTCTACTCGTCGTGACCTAATTCCACCTGAAGTGTTACAACAACTGGTTTTACTCCAAGACCGTGTCAAACCGTTTGGTTCTGATGTGGCGAAAATGCGCATTCAAGACTCACTGAAAGCCGATGTAAACACGCTGTTTGCTCGCTTCGACGAACAACCCTTGGCAGCAGCCTCGATTGCTCAAGTACATACGGCCGCTTTACATGATGGTCGCGAAGTGGTGGTGAAAGTCACCCGTCCCGCTATTCGTAGTCAAATTTTACAAGACTTTGAAATTTTAGAATGGCTAGGTGATTTTCTAGAAAAACGCCTAGAAGCCGCGCGTGCACTGCACTTATCTGAAATTATTCAGGACTATCGTCAAGTCATTTTAAATGAACTGGATTTGACCTTAGAAGCCGACAATACCCGTCGTATGCGTCATTACTTTACAGGCTCAAGCATGATGTATGTGCCTGAAGTCTATATGGACAGCAAAGACGTGATGGTGGCCGAACGCATTACCGGCGTTCCCATTTCAGACATTGAAACCTTCGAAAAGCTGGGAATGGATCGTAAAGATCTGGCGGAAAAAGGCTTAACCATTTTCTTTACCCAAGTCTTCCGTGACAACTTTTTCCATGCCGACATGCATCCGGGCAATGTCTTCGTTGAAACCCTAAACCCAAGCCAACCCCGCTATATTGCGCTGGACTGTGCCATTATGGGTGAGTTGTCGAAGCATGACCAAATGACCGTGGCACGTATGCTGCTTGCGGTCATGAACAGCGACTTTATGCAACTGATTCAAATCGTGCATCAAGCTGGTTGGATTCCACCGGGCACAGACCAAGATGCACTAGCACGTGAAATGCGTCGCACGGTCGGGCCAATGGTGTCCAAACCTATGCATGAATTGGACTTCGCGGGCATTTTGATTCAAGTGATGGATATTGCACGACGCTTCCATTTGGAAATTCCACCACAGCTGATGCTGCTGCTTAAAACCCTCGTGCATGTTGAGGGTTTAGGGACAGACCTTTACCCAGAGCTGGACATTTGGAGTTTGGCAAAGCCAATCCTGACCGATTGGATCAAAGCGCAAATGAATCCACAGAAGAACCTAAAAGAGCTGGGACAAAAAATTCCGGACTTACTTTTAGGGGCACAAGACTTCCCGACGCTGTTGGTCGATAGCTTAAATGGTCTCAAAAACCAATCAGCTTGGCATGCTAAACAGCTCAATGAACTGCAAAGTATGCGCCTACAAATGGAGCATCAGCAAAAACGCAGTTGGATTTTTGGCAGTCTCATGGCCATTTTACTGTCGATTGCGATTATCTCGCCTTGGTTTATTTCAGTGATTTTAATTGTACTCACCAGCTTACTGGCGGTGTGGCGCGTGTTTAAATAGACGCTTTCTGCTGTATTAAAAGCCTGAGTCTCTCAGGCTTTTTTTATGTTTAACTTCTATGTAGGAAGTGACTCTCAAGTCATTATTGGATCACTTTTGCCAATGCGCTCATTCTCTCGCCAGTTAAAATGACAATACATATTGTCTCTTTTGAATGATCACGATGACTCAAATCCTGCAGAAACACCCTCCCGCTTTAAGCATTCGTGCAGGTAAATTAGCACGTCAACTGATTCAAAGCGAAGGCTTACAAGCGGATCAGGTCGATATTGTACCCGGCGCCGCAGGTGGGCCCAAAGGCATCGGGATTCAAGGTTTAGACCAAGCCATTTTTGGTGAATTCTTTGCCCATGCACCACAAAGACGGACTTTGATTGGTTCTTCCATTGGCAGTTGGCGCTTTGCCAGCATCTTAGCGCACGGTGCAAAAGCAGGTACCGAACGTTTAGGTGAACTCTATACTAACCTGTATTTTGACAAAAAAATGCAGCGTCAAGAAGTCAGTGATATTTGCCGTAGCATGCTGCTTGACTTGGTGCAAGGCAAAGAAGCGGAATTGGTCAATCATCCCGATTACCACCTCGCGGTACTGTCGATTAAGGCTCAACACATCTTCCAAAGTGACCAAGTTCTCCCGCTCTTGGCCTCTGTGGCAGGTATCATCGGCACAACCGCTGTTGCGCGAAAGCATAGTCGCCACTTTATGCAACGGGTGATTAGTCAGCCCAGTAATGGTAAACAATTTAAAGTGGAAGATGATTTTCCCACTCATTACCACAGTCTCACCGCTGCAAACGTTCTGCCTTGGCTGATTGCCTCAGCTTCTATTCCAGGTGTGATGGCCGCAATTCGCGATATTCCAGATGCACCACAAGGTAGTTATCGTGATGGTGGTCTGATTGATTATCACATCGATCTGCCTTTTGAGAGTCATGGCATTGTGCTTTATCCGCACTTTACGGACAGCATTACGCCCGGTTGGTTTGATAAACTGTTTAAACGTCGCGCCAATCCTGAAAATCAAGCCCGTACGCTACTATTGTCTCCGTCCCAAGACTATTTACAGAGCTTACCTTTAGGACGCCTGCCCGATCGTAAAGATTTCACACTCAAAGGGCTCGACCAAAAACAGCGCATTCAAATGTGGAACCAATGTATTTCTGAAAGTCAGCGCTTAGGCGATGAGTTCTTGGAAATGGTGGAAAAACAGCATTTTGCACAGGTCATACAAGATTTATAAACAAAATTTGCGCATGAATGTAATCTTGTTTAATCTGACCAAATAAAGAAAAATCGAGATTACATTTTTTCTATGCTAACAATAATTTCAAGTGAACAAGAAAAGTATGCTCAAATTATTGAATTACAAAATGAATCATGGGAAAAAAGTATTATTGCAAGCTCGTTAGAGGATTCCATTCAAATCAACATCGACCAATTAAAAAAACCTGATGATATTCGTCATGCATTCATTTTAGACAATGGTTAAATCATTTGATCTATGATTTCTAATCACTCCCCCCACTTCGCCATCATCGGTGCAGGAACCGCAGGGTTAGCCACTGCGATTTTACTGGCTCGACAAAATATTCAAGTCAGTATTTTAGAGAAAGCCTCAGAACTTGAACCTGTCGGAGCAGGACTGTTACTACAGCCCTCTGGTTTAGCTGTTTTTGAGCATTTAGGCCTTTTAGATGAAGTTTTAAGACTGGGTGCAAAAGTCACTGGGCTCAAAGGTCAATTACCGAATGGAAATTTACTGGTCAATAGTCATTATCAACAAGCGCATCCTGATTTTTATGGTGTAGGGATTCATCGAGCAACGTTATGTCATGTTTTAGAAAATAAATGCCGTGAATATCCAGAACTCATTACGTGGTATATGAATACCGACATTCAGAAATTAGAAGAAACATCCTATCAAGTTCGGGTTTTGGGTAGTAAAGATAGTGAATCATTTGATCAAGCTTTTGATGCTGTAATCATTGCCAATGGCGCACGCAGCCTTTTAAGACCGAAAGAATGGGTAAAGGTTGATCAAGCTTATCCTTGGGGAGCCAAATGGACAATTGTTCCCGAATGTCTTGAATTAGATACAGAAATTTTACATCAGTTTCATGATCGCTCTAAAATGATGATGGGCATTTTACCGACAGGTACAGTGCCACATGAACCCAAGCAAAGACTATCGAGTATTTTTTGGAGTCTTCCCAGCCATCAACTGAATAATTTTTTACACAATTCACAAGCGCACTCAGACTGGTTAAACCAAGTGTCTAAGCGCTGGAAACCTGCTGCGGATTGGTTAGAACAAGTCATTGCCCAGCCTGAACAAAAATCGCAATGGTTGACTGCAAATTATCGTGATGTGGTACTGTCTAAGTTTGGTGAGGGTCGTATTGGTGTCATGGGTGATGCAGCACATGCGATGAGTCCACAACTGGGGCAAGGTGCAAATATGGCTCTTTTAGATGCATGGGCTTTGGGGCAAGCGGTTCAAAGCGCAAGAAAAAATGAAAACATTGATTATGTCCAACTCTGGCAAACGTATCATCAACACCGTCAAAGTTCGACGGCGTTCTATCAATTTTTAAGTCGTTTACTCACACCACTTTACCAATCTGACCTATGGTGGGCAGGTGGTTTACGTGATTTAAGCTTTGCTTGGATGTATCGAATCCCCTATTTCCGTAAAGAAATGGCGGTGACGATTTCAGGTTTAAAATTAGGCATGTTCAGTCAAATGAACTATCGGGATATTGCAAAACAAAACAATCATTCTGTGTAGAATGCGATGACAATCATCGTCATCCGCTTTGGATGGGTGACTGATGGTTGAGTTTCTAAAATACATCAATTAAGCCGCTGTGAGATAACTGTAGAAAGTTTCTCCTCTATTCTGTTTAAATCACGTAGACTATAGCGCGCTACGTTAACATCGTAACACTCTCAATATTTATTCGCTTGGTGAAATCTTATGAACAATTTGCAATGGCTCGATGAAGTAAAATTTAACGAACAAGGTTTAGTCCCTGCCATTGCACAGCATCACCAAACGGGACGTGTCTTGATGGTTGCATGGATGAACCGTGAAGCTTTGGCTTTGACGGCTGAGAAAAACCAAGCCGTGTATTTCTCTCGTTCACGCAACAAGTTATGGCACAAAGGCGAAGAATCTGGGCATTTTCAAACCGTGCATGAAATTCGTCTCGACTGCGATGCCGATGTAATCGTGCTACAAATTGAACAGCACGGCGGAATTGCCTGTCACACAGGTCGCGAATCATGCTTCTACCGTAAACTCACGCCAAATGGCTGGGAAATAGTGGATGCACAACTCAAAGACCCGAACGCAATTTATGGTAAAAAATCAACCAACCCACATACATTGGTAATGAATGCCTCAACGGCACAGTCTGAGCAAGTTGAAGTTTTGTCCTACCTCGGTCAAATGATGGCTGAGCGTAAAGCAGCAGATCCAGACTCGTCTTATGTCGCGAAGCTGTATCATAAAGGTCTCAACAAAATTTTAGAAAAAGTTGGTGAAGAAGCGGTTGAAACCATTATCGCAGCTAAAGATTTTAAATCTGAAGCGAATGAAGATCATAAAAATGATTTGATCTATGAAGTGGCGGATCTTTGGTTCCATACGATTGTGGTTTTAGGTTATTTCGACTTAGATCCTCAAGTGGTTCTCAATGAATTGGCACGTCGTCAAGGACTTTCTGGTTTGCTTGAAAAAGCCAACCGCAGCCACTAAGTTTATTGCCTGTGTCGAATATCATCAAACCGAGCGCAACTTATGAGCAAGCCATTGCCATTGATAACGCGCGTCTGGGCAAATCGTTTAAAGTGATTGCCTATGCAGGCACAGGTAAAACCACTACCCTGCAAATGATTAGCGATGCCATGCCACAAAGACGTGGCATGTATTTAGCGTTCAACAAAGCCATTGCCAGCGAAGCGCAAACGAAGTTTCATGGCAATGTCGACTGCCGTACTTTCCACTCGCTTGCTTTTCGCAGTGTTCCACGTGGAGTGACCGACAAACTTCGTCTGCCTCGTTTAAGCCCGAGTTTTATTGCCAAAGAATATCGCCTTGAACCGATTACCTTAAGACGGATGATGGGTGGACGTTATGAAAAATATGTATTGATGCCCTCACGCTTGGCCAGCCTTGTGGCGAATGCTGTGAGTCACTTCTGTTCAACCAGTTCTCAGTATCCTGCACCGCGACATTTACAAGCACCGAGTTGGTTACATCCCGATGATATCGATCCATTACAAAAGCACCTCTACCCTGCCATTGAACGTCGTTGGTTAGAGTCCATCGATCCCAATCATCAAGCTGGGATTGGTCACGACATTTATTTAAAACTGTGGGCGTTGTCTGAACCCAATATCCCAAGTGACTATGTGTTGTTTGATGAAGCACAAGATGCCGATCCGCTGATGTTGGGCATCTTACTGAAACAGCGCAATACACAAGTGATCTATGTCGGAGATGCACACCAACAAATTTATGCATGGCGTGGCGCAGTCAATGCTATGCAACAACTGCCTTTGCCTGAGTCCCGTCTCACCACCTCGTTCCGTTTTGGTGAAGAGATTGCATTGCATGCCAATGCTATTTTAGGCGCCTTGAATGAAACCGTGCCGCTCATGGGCAACCCTCTGCTCAACTCCAAAGTGGTCAACAAACCTCATACCAAAATGCGCGATGCGATTTTATGTCGCACCAATGCCCGTGCTATGGAACTGTTGCTCTCAGGATTAGTTCATGGCGACAAAGTCAGCCTACAAGCCGACCATGTCAAACTGAACCGCTTTGTCGATGCCGCCGCGATGCTTAAACAAGGCAAACGCGTCACCGATGTACCTGAACTGGCCTGGTTTAACTCTTGGCATGATGTACATGAATATTGCGAAACCAATGACGGCAGTGACATCAAGCCTTTAGTAAAATTGGTAGATGATCATGGCACCGATCCACTCAAAAAAGCCCTCGCTAAGATTACGCCGATTGAACAAGCGGATTATATTATTTCCACCGCGCACAAAGCCAAAGGCTTAGAGTGGAACCGCGTTCACATCGAAGATGATTATCAGTTTAAGGTCAACGACAAAGACCATAAAATTAGTGATGAAGAGTTAAGACTGCTTTACGTGGCCTGTACACGTGCTAAAGTAAGTTTAAATATCCATCACATTTACGACCTGATGCAACAGCTGAAAAAACAAATGCCCAGCTCATTACGTAAAGTTGCTGGATAGTCGAATGTAAAAATAGTCACAACCGCTGCGGGTGTTCTATGAAAATTCAATCGATTCACCTGAAACACATCCTGCATTTTGCTGACCTTAAAGTCGATTTTTCTTATCACGATAAACCCGTCACTTTAATTTTAGGCGATCAAGCCTCAGGCAAGACCTCAATCTTACGTTTTAGCTATCAGGCTCTGACTTGGTTTGCGGCCCGTTATAAAGATTTACGCTCTGCAGGTGTGGTGATGTTAGATCACGACATTATGCTGAACCGCCTACAGTCCAAAATTGATATTCAAGTTGCTGTGCCCGCTGAGTTGTATGCTCTCAAACCTACGGCAGCCGATACTGCGACCGAACCCTATACATGGCAACTCTACAAAACCTTAAACCAACAAGGTATTGGCATCAGTCGAGTTGAAACATTGGAACTCGAACAACTGGTCAATCTATATCAGCAGGCAACATTACAAGATCCGCTGCAAGGTTTACCGTTGATTGCGTATTATCCTGCGGAACGTTTTGTCAATGAGATGAATATTCTCAGCAAGAACAATCCCCTGATTTTCCAACATGCACATGCCTATGAAATTTCAGCTATTCCCTATACCACCTTTGCACGCTTCTTTGAGTGGTTTCGTGAAATCAGCGATATTGAAAATGCGCAAACTGCACAGTTTTTACAAACGATATTGCATCAGCCTAAAAGCATGCCACCCGATATCCCCTTAAGCTATAAACTGGCTCAGGCTCAAGCACACATCCAGTCGCCCAGCCTACAAGCGCTTAAGCAAGCGTTAGCAACCGTTCTGCCCGAAATAGAAGATCTTTATCTGCAATATCATCCCAAGTTACAACTGATGGTGCGCTACCATGGCAACAGCATGCTCTATCAACAGCTTTCCAATAGTATTCGCAACTGGGTGGCGCTCGTTGGCGATATTGTGCGGCGTTTATGCCTACTCAATCCTGAAAGCCTGTTCCCCTGTTTAGAAGGTGACGGCGTACTGTTGATTGACGCGATTGATCATCAATTGGATCAAAATATGGCGCAAGTCATTTTAAAACGTTTAAATCAGGCTTTTCCTCGACTACAAATTATCGCCTCAGGCAACCGAAGTGAATTGCTGGAACAAGCCAGTGAGTTTCAATGCCTCAAACTGGAAAATAAGCAATTAAGTCCGATCCAACTCGAACCACTGCAACATCAGTTCGATGTGATTTACCAAAACCTTGCCAATCATGAAGCGACGAGTGGAAGCACCGAACCGATTGCGGCTGAACCCCAAGATTTACGTGTGGCTGAATTATTCACACAAATACAGCAGCAACTCTCTCCCGAACAGCAACAGCATTTGATTACTTTACTCAGTGCTGAAGATGATGCTTCATCGGCAAATCCATTAACTTAGCCTGCTTCATAAGCATATCTATTTCAACCCTCAAAAACAGGCGACCAATGGTCGCTTTTTTACATTTCTTGCACTGAGAAAGTACCTGCCATCCACCAAGAAACAACCATCACGCGTATAATGTTTTGCGTCAGCGCAAAAAAGATTGATGTTGTTTTAGTCATGTTATATGATCGGTTTTACTTGCAAATTTCTAACTGAAATCGGATTTTGCTATAACGCTTCATGAGTTGCGCAACACAACTTCATTATTTTTAAATTTCACATTGGCTTTCAAGATTGAGACTCTTGGGCTGCTCTTTGCAGTCCTGTAATCCTTGAAAGATGAGATTCACCAATAGGTTTTGACCTATTCACGACAATGGAAACGAGTGTGCTACCGATTATTATATTGTTACCGTTAATACTTGGCACAACCCTTGTCTCATTACTGAAGCAGAGCTCACGTAGGCTAACCGCCTTCGCAGCTGTTGGGGTCAGTATGACAAGTTTAGGCTTATTACTGACCCAAGCACGAGAGGTGTTTAATGGCGCTGTCATTACGCAGTCGTGGTCATGGTTGCCGCAGCTTGGAATTGACTTCAGCTTCCGTCTAGACGCATTAGGCCTCCTCTTTGCCTTACTCATTAGTGGCATCGGGACGCTCATTTATATTTATGCCTATTTTTATTTAGGCCCAAAAAACTCTCTCAATAAGCTCTATCTACTGCTCATGTTGTTCATGGCAGCCATGCTCGGAATTTCACTCTCCAATAATTTAATTTTACTCCTCGTTTTTTGGGAGTTGACCAGTATCTCCTCTTTTCTGTTGGTCGGTTATTGGAGCAATTACGACGCGGCGCAACGCGGCTCACGAATGGCATTGACCATTACGGGTATGGGCGGATTAGCCATGCTAGGTGGTTTCATCTTGCTCGGCCAAATCACAGGTACCTACGAGATTGATCAAATCTTGACGATGACAGCACAGATTCAAAGTCATGCTTTATTTGTTCCTACGTTGCTGCTGATTTTACTCGGTGCTTTTACCAAAAGTGCGCAATTTCCATTCCATTTTTGGTTACCCAACGCGATGGCAGCCCCGACCCCCGTGTCTGCTTATTTACACTCAGCAACCATGGTAAAAGCGGGTATTTTCTTGGTGGCACGACTGTTACCCATTTTTGCAGGTGCGGCACTGTTCCATAATTTGGTCACCTTTATTGGCCTATTTACCCTGTGTATGGCTGCATTTTTCGCCATCTTTAAAGAAGACCTGAAAGGTTTATTGGCCTATTCAACCATCAGCCATCTCGGCTTGATCATGTGTCTCTTGGGAATCGGATCACCATTGGCTGTGGCTGCGGCTATTTTCCATATTATTAACCATGCCACCTTTAAAGCAGCGCTGTTCATGATCGCAGGTATTATCGATCATGAGTCAGGCACACGTGATTTACGTAAGCTTAGTGGGTTATGGCAACTGTTGCCTTATACAGCCACTTTGACGATGGTCACTGCTGCATCGATGGCTGGCGTGCCCTTGACCAACGGTTTCTTATCTAAAGAAATGTTCTTTACTGAACTGCTTAGCAATCTGTCTGGTCCTGTGCTCATCTGCTCCGCAATTGTCGCGACACTGGCGGGGATTTTTGCAGTGGCTTACTCCGTGCGTTTGGTGCATGGGGTTTTCTTCGATGGCCCAGTGGGCAAACAAGTTCCGAACAAAGATGCACATGAGCCACCATTTGGCATGCGTGCACCGGCCACTTTACTGGCCATTCTGTGTATTTTAGTCGGCTTATTCCCTGCTCTTTTGGTTGAAAACATCGTCAACAGCACAGCACGCGCCAGCACCCAAGTGATGGACTTTGAAGGCGCACATCTTGCCCTATGGCATGGTTTTAACATGCCTTTATTGATGAGCGTGATTGCTTCTATTGGCGGTCTGATTTTCTATTTCAGTCTGGCGAAAGGTGGCAAAATTCGAGAAATTGATCTCGATCCATATTTAGGTCGTCTACAAGGTCGAGTTGCCTTTGACTTATTTCTTAAGTCACTCCTGCTCAACTCACGCAAATTTAAACGCTGGACTGAAAACGGTAAATTACAAAGCTATATTCTTTGGATTGTGATCTTCAGTATTGCCATAGTCTCACTTCCATTTTTAGGACAAGGGCTGACCACAGGTACCCGTGAACTCACCCATGCCCCTGCTTTAGCAGTCGTACTATGGCTACTGTTATTCTCTTCGTGCTGGATGATGTTGTGGTTCCACCACGAACGAATTAAAGCAGTATTGATCAGCGGTGCGATTGGTTTAGTCGTGACTATGGTCTTTATCTGCTTCTCTGCACCTGATTTGGCTTTGACACAAATCACCGTCGATGTGGTCACCACCGTACTGTTATTGATGAGTTTATCACTTTTACCACAACTCACTCCCTATGAGTCGAGTGTATCACGCCGTTGGCGAGATGCCCTGATTGCGATTGGCGGCGGGCTCGGTATTGCATGGATCACATGGCTCATCTTGACCCGTGATCACAACTCCATTTCATGGTTCTTCATGCAGCAGTCGATTCCATTAGGCGGCGGTACCAACGTGGTCAACGTGATTTTGGTCGATTTCCGTGGTTTCGATACCTTCGGTGAAATTACAGTCCTCGGCATTGCAGGCATTGGCGCGCTGTGCCTAATGGATGGTATGCGTACCCACGGCACGACTATGACCCAAGGTCTCAGTTACCGTTTTAATCCATCGCCATTGATGCTTCGTATCACTGCATCTTGGATTTTACCGATTGCCTTGGTGGTCAGCCTGTATATCTTCCTGCGTGGGCACAATCTGCCTGGGGGCGGTTTTATCGCAGGTCTAATTACCGCTTTGGCCTTGATTATTCAGTACATGGCACTCGGTCAGGATCATGCAGAACAACTGCTCAAAGCCAAGTCTGGTCGTTTGTATGAAATCTGGATTGGAACAGGTCTGGTCATTGCAGGATTAACAGGCTTAGGCGCATGGTTCTGGGGACGTCCCTTCCTCACCAGTGCACACTTTTATGTGTCGCCACCCATCTTAGGTGAAATGCACCTAGCGACAGCTGCACTGTTCGATGTCGGGGTTTATATCACGGTCGTAGGTGCAACCATGCTACTTATTTCAGTACTTGGGGACTCGCGTCACTCTAGTATGTCTGGTCCAGTACCAAAGGGGGATTAATATGATTAGTTTAGAACTGTTACTTGCCTCTGCTATTGGTCTGTTGACTGCCACAGGCATCTATCTGATTTTGCGTGCCCGTACCTTCCCTGTGGTACTTGGCTTGGCCATGATTGGTTATGCCGTCAATTTATTTTTATTTGCCATGGGGCGACTTCAACTTAATGCACCCGCGGTACTCACGGAAGCCAGCAAAGCCACTGATCCTTTGCCACAAGCCTTGGTGTTAACCGCGATTGTGATTGGCTTTGCTACCACGGCGTTTATTGTACAACTGGCTTTACGCAGTCGTTATGAAACAGGAACCGACCACGTTGACTCTAAAGAAGAAATACCACAAATTGACCCACGTGAGGATGAGCCATAATGAATGACCTCATCCAATTTTGGACCGAACACACCCCAATTTTTAGTATTTTAATTCCTGCCATTACTGCCTTTATTTTGGTATTACTGGGTAATCCAGGATCAGGTTCTTTAGCACAAGACTGGCGACAACCGTGGCGTCGAGGCATCAGTTATACCTCTGGCCTGTTGGGCTTATTTACAGCGGTCAACTATCTGATCTTTGCCAGCTCAGGGCAAATCAGTGTTTATAACCTTGGTGAATGGACAGCACCATTTGGTATTGTTTTGGTCCTCGACCAACTGTCTGCCCTGATGTTGGTTTTAACCTACGGCTTGGCTGTTCCAGTGATGTGGTTTGCCAGCAAAGAATGGGATGAACGTGGCCGTTATTTCCATGCCATGTGCCATTTCCTACTGATGGGTTTAACCGGTGCCTTCCTGACAGGCGACTTATTTAACCTGTTTGTATTCTTTGAAATTTTATTAATGGCCTCCTATGTCCTGTTACTGCATGGCCAAGGCAAAGCGCGTTTTCAACTCGGCATTCACTATGTCACTATTAACTTGTTGGCATCAGCTCTGTTTCTGATTGGTCTGGGTATGATTTACGGCAGCGTCGGCAGCCTCAATATGGCGGATGTTGCACGTTTGATGCCTCTATTAGAAGGTGATCAACATCGCATTGCTGTTGCTGGTGGGCTGTTGTTGTTTACAGTCTTTGGCATTAAAGCAGCCATGCTACCTGTCGGTTTTTGGCTACCAAAAACCTATGCGGTCGCAACCACTCCTGTAGCGGCTCTGTTCACCATCATGACCAAAGTCGGTATTTATGCCATTTTACGTGTTAATGGCACCGTATTTGACGATGCAATTAGCCGTGAGATTCTGCAATACATTCTATTACCGATTGGCTTAATTACCTCAGTCTATGGTGTGATTGGCGCGATGGGTGCGGAACGCTTACGTCGTTTCATTGGCTTTATGATTTTGTCTTCTGTCGGCACGATTTTAATCGCCATTTCCCTGTTCAATACCTTGGCATGGGCGGCGGCACTGTATTATTTGGTGCACAGTACCATTATTGCGGCAGCTTTCTACATTTTAAGTGGTTGGATTACCTCTCAACGTGGTGAATTTAAAGACCATTTTAAAATTGCACCACAAATGAAACAGCATAAGGTGGTGGCGTTAACCTATTTCACCATTGCCTTGATGATGGCAGGTTTACCACCCTTTAGTGGTTTCTTGGGCAAAGTATTTATTCTCCAAGCCACCGCACACTCACCATATCAATTGCTGATTATTGTGACCGTTTTAGTGGTGAGCTTATTGAGTATTATTGCGTTTACACGTGTGGGTTTCGTGATTTTTTGGCGCGCAACTAAACCAGAAGACAACCCTGATGAAGCTGCTTATGCCGCGTACCAAGCTTTGCCTGAACAAGCACCGAAGCGCAATGACAAAACCATCTATCTATTGTTGGTAGGTTTAATGGCTTATATGGTGTTTGCAGGCCCGATTCAAAAGTACACTTACCAAACGGCTGAGCAAATCCAAAATAATGTGCTCTATGAACAGACTTTGCTCAAAACTGATGAGCATGGGCAAACCATTAGCGTACAACCTTTCGACAGCGAAAATTTACCTGAAACCAAATATGGTGGCGAACGGGTGGATCCAAATGCTCATTTGATTCCATATTTAATTTCAGAAGAAACACTGGAAGGCGAACATATTTCAGAATACAAAAAACGCCAAATGCAACAGCAACAACAGGCTGAAGTGAATCCCGATGCTGAAAGCCTACAACCCATGGTGGAGCCTTAAACATGAAAAAAACGTCGTTTTTGGAGCGTTGGTTACCCCACCCTTTTGTCTCGGTGATTGTTGCGCTGAGCTGGGTGATGTTGGCACATAGTGTCGATGCAGCCAGCTTAGTGATGGCATTTTTACTGGCTATTTTTATTCCGCGTCTGATCAGACCATTCATTACTTATACTCCAAATATTGAATGGAAAGCGGCGGTGAAACTATTTTTTGTGGTGTTATACGACATTGTGATGTCGAATATTCAAGTGGCTAAATTGGTCCTCGGCCCAATTGATCGTCTACAACCCAAATGGTTTCGCGTTCCGCTGGAAACACAACATGAGGAAGTAAACACCTTACTGGCGATGATTATTACCACTACACCAGGCACTGTTTCAGCAGGCATCGATCAAGATCGTGGGGACATTTTAGTTCACGCCCTCAGCACCGATGATGAAAATGCCGAGATTGAAAATATCAAAGCGCGTTATGAAAAACCGTTGATGCAAATTTTTGGTGTCGAAGCAGGAGACAAAGCATGACTATTTTGCCTTATGCCCTCGGGATTTGTTTAATCGCGGTCACCATTTCAATGTTGCTGTGCCTAATTCGTTTAATTATCGGCCCATCAATTGTAGACCGACTATTAGCACTCGATACACTCTTTTTAAATGCAATCTGCATCATTATTATTTTAGGCATTTACTGGGTCAGCACTTCATTATTTGAAGGTGCGCTATTGGTTGCGATGCTCGGCTTTGTCTCTACGGCCGCTTTAGCACGCTACTTCACCTCAGGTCATGTGATTGACTAGGAGCAAGATCGATGCAACTTACGATGGAAATTTTAGTCTCCATTTTTCTCATGATCGGCACTTTCTTCATGCTGGTCGGAGGGATTGGAATGGTGCGCCTGCCCGATTTATTCATGCGCCTGCACGCTCCAACCAAATCAAGCACCTTAGGCTTAGGGAGCTTCTTGATCGCGGCAATGATCTATTCTGCATTTCAAGGACGCTTTGGTTTTGCTGAGCTGTTATTAACGCTGTTTGCCTTCTTAACTGCACCTGTATCGGCAAATTTGATGGCGCAAGCGGCGCTACATTTGCGCTTACGCTCGCTGAGCGGTGACGTTCCAGAAGCACTCAACCGTCCACTTCCTTGGCAACGTACTCGTCGCAGAGCTTTTAGCAATAAGCATGAAGACACTGAACATCGTCTTTAAATGCTTGTGTCCTTAAAGATATAAAAATAAATACATTTCTAGCGCTTCAGCACTGACATGGTGGTGTTGCGCTAATTTGAACATTGTACTAATGATAAGGTTCAAACTTATTGGTTGGTGTCGCATCCATTACATTGACCAACACAGGTGGACTGATCAATCTAATTGATACTCAATCCACTCAATAATTAAAATGATCAAAGTGTCCCGCTAGTAAATCATTGCCCATATCAATCCAGTCCACAGCAACTTAATGGTCAAAATAATCCCTAAAAGCTCAACCCTCTACTCCCCTATCATAATCCTATGCAATATCGCTCAAGTCTTAATCTAGCTCCAGCCCCGCATAAAAAAAGCCACCCGAAGGTCACTGCTGTCCCATAGTTTGCTTTAAATAAAAAAACCTGAGTCCTAACAGTTAAAATATGAGTGCAAACAAACACTTTAACGACCAGGATTCAGGTTTTGTCACATCAGAATACCGTATTTCATGAGCTAATTAAACCTGTTGTGCGACAGGATTTTGAACAACTTGCTAAAGTACACCATGTTGGACAGAAATTTAGAGCGGCTTCCCGGTGGGATCAGTTTATTGCCATATTGATGTCTCAATTCTCTTGTAGACAAAGCCTGAGAGATATTCAATCCAATTTGGAGTGCCAACAGGAAAAGCTAAGTCATCTCGGAGCAAAGTCTATTCCCCGAAGCACGCTGGCACGAATCAATGAGCAGCAGCCTGCTGCCTTGTATCAACAGCTATTTTACAAGTTGCTTAAATACTATGAACACTCAAAAGTAGCTCATAAATTTCGCTTTAAGAATCCCTTGTATTCCTTGGATGCCAGTCATATTGACCTGTCGCTTTCCTTATGTGAATGGGCCAAAGTTCATGACTCAAAAGCCAGCATGAAACTCAGCATAGGATTGAATCACAGCAATGATATTCCTGAGTTTGTTGCAGTTGAAGATGGCAAAGAAAATGACATGGTACAAGGCCGCAAATTCCAGTTTCCTGCTGGCAGCATTGTAGTTTTTGATAAAGGCTATGTCGATTACCAATGGTATGCAAATCTGACTGCTCAAAACATTGGATTTGTCACACGTTTTAGGCCTAAATCTGTGTATCAGGTGATCCAGCAACATCCAGTGCTTGAATCCAATGGTATTCTAAAAGATGAAACCATTCAGCTGAATAGCGCACATGCCCTAAAAAGAAAAGCCCCAGTGTTAAGAAGAATTGAATATAGAGATCAGCAAAGTGGCAAGCACTTTAGCTTTCTCAGCAATAACTTTCATTTAGCCGCCTCCACCATTGCGGCGATTTATAAAGATCGTTGGAAAGTTGAGCTGTTCTTTAAGGCGATTAAGCAGAATCTCAAATTAAAAGCGTTTCTAGGCCGCAGCAGGAACGCAATTCAGACACAAATCTGGATTGCGATGATCGCCTATTTATTGGTGAGTTTCGCTCAACATTTAGGGAAAACAGGTTGGACAGTTCAACGTTTACTCAGAATAATTCAAGTGAATTTGTTTGAAAGAAGAACTTTAAAAGCTTTATTTTCACCCGATAAAATACCCATAAAACAAGAGGAAGCTCAAATGAGCTTCCTCTTGTGAAAAATTGTGGGACAGCAATGACCCGAAGGTGGCTTTTTGATTCAGTTAGACTGAATTATTCATCATCTTTGTTTGCTTCATCAGCGGGTAAATCCTTTACTGCTTCAGCAATCAGGCCAAACATATAGTTACCATATGCATTGGTTTTATCGTAATGGAAACGCAGACGGGGTGTAATACGTGTCTTAATACGACGGCCGAGTTCGTGACGCAAGAAACCAGATGCTTTGTTCAGCACATCTAGCGTTTCTTTATTGGCTGCTTCACTTTGCTCATCGCCAAGCTCACGGCCCATCACAGTCACATATACTTCAGCATAACCTAAGTCTGGACTAACCTTCACTGCAGAGATGGTCACAAGACCACCTAAGCGTGGATCTTTCAACTCTTGACGAATCAGTTCAGACAACTCACGTTGTACTGTATCCGCCATGCGCTTAAGACGTTGACTACCCGCCATTAAAGACTCCGTTTGATCAATTGAACATCATAGACTTCGATCTTGTCTTTTTCTTTGATGTCTTTATAACCTTTAACCGCAAGACCACATTCCATACCTGCACGAACTTCTTCAACCACTTCTTTATAGCGACGAAGTGACTCAAGCTCACCTTGGAACACAACCACGTCATCACGAAGGACACGAATTGGTTTATTACGGTGTAACATACCTTCAAGTACCATACAGCCTGCTGCTGCACCAAACTTACTTGAGTGGAACACTTCACGTACTTCAGCCACACCCAGAATTGTTTCACGGTGTTCAGGCGCAAGCTTACCGCTCATCGCTGCTTTCACATCATCAATCAATTGATAGATGATTGAGTAGTAACGAATATCGATACCGTCAGCATCCGCTTTTTGACGCGCTGCGTTATCCGCACGTACGTTAAAGCCAAGAAGTACCGCTTCAGAAGATTCAGCCAGTGTCACGTCAGATTCGGTGATCGCACCAACACCTGAGCCAATAACACGGACTTTAACTTCGTCTGTTGCAAGGTCAGCAAGAGCAACGTGTAATGCTTCCAATGTACCACGTACATCAGTTTTCAACACCACATTGACGATAGGCACATCTTTCTTGCCCATAGACGCCATGATATTTTCAAGACGCATTGCGCTTTGACGCTCAAGACGCTTTTGACGTTCACGATCCATACGCGCATCGGCAACTTCACGTGCTTTTTTCTCGTCATTCACAACCAGAACTTCATCACCCGCCATTGGCGCTTCAGGTAGACCTAAAATTTCAACTGGAATTGAAGGACCTGCAGACTGAATACGTTTACCGTTTTCATCTGTCATCGCACGTACGCGACCGTAAGATGCACCGGCAAGAACAAGGTCACCTACTTTCAATGTACCGTTTTGAACAAGGATAGACGTTACCGCACCACGGCTGTTGTCTACACGTGCTTCAATCACGACACCTTGAGCAGCACCTTCTTCAGATGCTTTCAACTCAAGTAATTCAGCTTGGATTGAAATAATATCTAGAAGTTCATCAATACCTTGACCTGTATGTGCTGAAACCATTGCAACAGGAACGTCACCGCCCCATTGTTCAGGCACGATTTCTTTCACAGTTAATTCATTCAATACGCGATCTGGATCAGCAGATTCTTTATCCATCTTGTTGATTGCAACAATAATCGGCGTACCTGCAGCACGTGCATGATCAATCGCTTCAGCTGTTTGTGGCATTACACCATCATCCGCTGCAACAACCAATACCACGATGTCTGTCGATTTCGCACCACGTGAACGCATTGCAGTAAATGCTGCGTGTCCTGGAGTATCTAAGAATGTGATAATGCCTTTATCCGTCGTAACATGGTACGCACCGATGTGCTGAGTGATACCACCCGCTTCACCCGCTGCCACTTTTGAACGACGAATGCGGTCAAGTAACGATGTCTTACCATGGTCAACGTGACCCATGATGGTCACAACAGGAGGACGAGTCGTTTGAGCGCCACGTGCTTCTTCTGCTGCTTCAAGTAAGTTATCTTCTGCTTGCGTATCCGATACAAGAACTGGGTTATGGCCCATTTCTTCTACGATTAATGCTGCAATTTCTTGGTCAATCGCTTGGTTCTGAGTCACAAGCTCACCCATTTTCATGAGTGACTTAATTACTTCACGTACTTTAACTGCCATTTTCGCAGCCAAGTCAGCAACCACAATGGTTGAACCAATTTCAACATCATAAACTTGCTTTTTAACCGGTTTTTCAAAGCCATGCTTGTTTGCAGAGCTTGTTTTTAAACCACGTTTATGCGAGTTATCACGGAAAGATTGCTCTTCACCACGACGACCACCTTTCTTCGGTGCGCGTGTAGCTGGCGTATTGGTACCACGTTTGATTTCGCGGTCTTCTTTCGCAAATGAGTCTTCATATGCTTGACCAACCAGACCCGCAGCAAGTGGAGAATCATCCACTACACGAATGGTCGCAGTTGCATCTTCGTTTGAATACTTAGATGCCATTTGACGCATTTGTTCAAGTGTACGTTGCTGCGCTTCTTCAGCTGCCTTACGACGTGCTGCTTCTTCAGTCGCTTTTAATTGAGCGGCTTGAGCTTCACGTGCTTTTTTCTGTTCAGGTGTTTCAACAACTTTAACTTGTGCTTTAACCACAGGCTTATTGTTTGATTTACGCTTCACAACTACCGCAGCTTTTGCTACTTCTTGCTTCGTCGTTTCTTGCTTTGCAGCAGCACGCATCGCTTCAAAGTTTGCAGCCGCTTTATTTACTACTGGAGTTTCAGCTTTTGGTTCAACCATAGCTTGAACGTTCGCACGAGCTTGTTGCTCAGCTTGCGCTTTTGCCAAAGCTTCCGCTTTAATTTGTTCTGGATCTGGCTTGGTAAATGTATGTTTCTTGCGAACTTCTACATTAATCGTTTTTGCCTTACCTGATGTACTCGCTACTTTAGCGGTACTGGTCGTTTTACGTTTCAACGTGATTTTTCCTGCCTGACCATCGTCTTGACCATGAATTTTCTTCAAATGGTGCACGAGGGCATCTTGTTGTTCAGTAGAGATTATATCGTCCGATTTACGCTGTGGTAAACCAGCATCACGAACCTGCTCTAGGAGCTTCTCAACAGGGCGGTTCACACTGAGAGCTAACTCTTGTATCGTCTTATCCGTCATGTAGATCTCCTAGTTAAACCATGATTCGCGCGCTTTCATAATAAGTTGACCCGCTTTCTCTGTACCCAGACCTTCAATATCAGCAATATCGTCAGTCGCTTGGTCAGCCAAGTCATCAATTGTGATGACACCACGTGCTGCAAGTGCATAAGCAATCTCTTGCGTCATCCCTTCCATTGCAACGAGTTCCGCGCTTGGATCTTGGATGTTTTCTTGCTGCTGTAATGCATCAGCCAATGCAACTTCTTTGGCACGACTTTGAAGTAATTCAACAACTTCAGCATCTAGCTCGATTTCGTCAAATGTTTCAGCTGGAACATAAGCAATCTCTTCTAAAGAAGTAAAGCCCATTTCAACCAATGCCATTGCCAAATCTTCTTCAATATCTAGACGCGATACAAATAGGTCTAAGTATTGTTGTGCTTCATTTTGCTGACGAGCATGATACTCATCTTCAAGCATCATGTTGAGTTTATAGCCTGTAAGTTCAGAGGCTAAACGTACGTTTTGACCTTGTGAACCAATCGCACGCGCTAATTGATCGCTAGTTGCGAAAATAATGTCCGCTGTACGTTCTTCTTCATCAATCACAATACCCGATACATCTGCCGGCTCTAAAGCACTCGCAATATACTGCGCAGGATCATCAGACCATACAACAACATCAATACGCTCACCGTTCAATTCTTGCTGAACTGCTTGGATACGTGTACCACGCATACCAATACATGCACCCACTGGATCAATACGATGATCATTGGTTTTCACAGCAATTTTAGCACGAACACCAGGTTGACGCGCTGCCGCTTTAATCTCAATAATTTCTTCAGAAATTTCAGGAATTTCTTTCTTCATCAAAGCGATGAGCATTTCAGGCTTGGCACGTGACAATTGTAATTGTGCACCACGACCTTCACGGTTCACATTAAACAAAATCGCATTTACACGTTGTTTCGGACGCAAAATTTCTTTTGCAATCATTTCTTCACGTGCAAGATATGCTTCAGCATTGTCACCTAAGTCAATGATAAAGCCATCTTTGGTTTGCTTTTTCACTTCACCGTAGATCAACTCACCCACTTTAGACTCGTAGGCATCTGCAATCAGCGCACGTTCAGCTTCGCGAATCTTTTGAACAATGACTTGTTTTGCAATTTGCGCCGCAATACGACCGAAGTCAATTGAAGGCACTTCAAGCTCACGAATATCACCAATCGACCATTGTGCAGGATCAACATCTGAAATCGCATCTTGACATGCTGGCATCTCATGATCTTCATCCGCAACCACTTCCCATTGACGGAAAGTGCTGTATTCACCCGTTTTACGATCAATCTCTACACGAAGCTGAGCTTCTTCAGAGTTTGTTCCTTCGTAAAATTTCTTTTTAGTCGCAGCAACAAGCGCTTGTTCTAAGGCTTCGAAAATCGCTTCACGAGGTACACCTTTTTCATTACTAACCGTTTCAACTACGGTAAGAATTTCACGTGCCATAAGCCACCTATTCGTTCAGATTCTTATTTATTAAATGAATTAATCTTGATAGACCAAATTGGCTTTATCAATATTATTACTATCGATTTCAAGCACCTGTTGCTTTTCCACTTCGACTTGAATCATTTCAGCTTCAAGATCTACAGCAACCAATTTAGCTTGGAATTTACGACGGTTATCGACTGCACTGATCAAACGGAAAGCGATCTGTTGACCAATATATGCAGGTAATTGTTCAAGTTGGAAAAATGGACGATCCCAACCCGGAGATGACACTTCAAGTGCATATTCACCTGAAATTGGATCATGGACATCCATCATTGCGCCGACTTGCTGGGTCACGCGTACACAGTCTTGTACACCGATGCCACGGCCCTGCTCTTCTTCACCATCTTCATTGATGATGGGTTCTGCATTTTCGTCGACAGCTTTGTCGATATAAATGCGCAATAAAGAACGTTTTCCTTGAGGAAGGAATTCAATCCCCCAAAGATCAACACCACAGGCTTGCACTGCAGGAGCAATTAAGTCTTGGAGTGCTTGAGTTTTATTTGATAGCTTCATTTACTCTCGTCATTTTTGTGCGATTCAATGGCCGAAACAGACCACTACAAGCCAATACAAACTATAGTAGTAGTGGAACATGACACTTTGACTTTCACCGTATCCGGCTCACATCGACACTACACGATAGCCAATAAAAAAGGGCGTAATCGCCCCAATTATTGCACAGAAAATTAATATCCACTGTGCAAAAAGGCCCACCTTGTTGTGAGCCTCTTTTTAGAAACTTGGTAGCGGGAGCTGGATTTGAACCAACGACCTTCGGGTTATGAGCCCGACGAGCTACCAGACTGCTCCATCCCGCATCAACGTGCAAAAATTATATACAAATATGAACTATTTTTCAATCTAAATACTTCGTACTTGCTCTGATTTAGTTGCACCTAAATCAAATTGGTAGCGGGAGCTGGATTTGAACCAACGACCTTCGGGTTATGAGCCCGACGAGCTACCAGACTGCTCCATCCCGCAACAAAACGCAAAAATTATTCAATTTAATCACTTAAACTGCTTATTTTAGTTTGCATCTAAAATAAGATTGGTAGCGGGAGCTGGATTTGAACCAACGACCTTCGGGTTATGAGCCCGACGAGCTACCAGACTGCTCCATCCCGCAAAAAAACGCAAAAATATTCTTAACTTAATCACTTAAGTTACTCACTTTAGTTTGCTTCTAAAATAAGATTGATTGGTAGCGGGAGCTGGATTTGAACCAACGACCTTCGGGTTATGAGCCCGACGAGCTACCAGACTGCTCCATCCCGCATCAACAGAATTTGCTGCATACACCAACTTAATCTTCTGGATTCATAAGTTGGTGCGGAAGGGGGGACTTGAACCCCCACGCCCGAAAGCACTACCACCTCAAGGTAGCGTGTCTACCAATTCCACCACCACCGCAGCTGTGACGCATTCTAGTAGCATCGTCACAAAAAAGAAAGGACTAATTCCAATTATTCGCTTGTTTTAGGTGCAGCTGGCGAAGTTTCAGTCGATTGTGCAGGTGCAGAACTTGTCGTTTGCACTGACTTTAAGCTATAGGCATCTGTGGTTTGCTTTTTGGCAAACACAGCAAGTGACAAACTGGTGATAAAAAACAAGGCCGTCAAAACCGCAGTCAACCGGGTCAAGAAATTACCTGAACCTGATGCACCAAATACAGTTGCAGCACCGCCACCACCAAACGAAGCACCAGCATCTGCACCTTTACCATGCTGGACCAAAATCAGCACGATCATCAACACAGCTAAGATAATATGTACTACCAGCACAAAAGTTTGCATGCTGAACTCCTAATTATTTTGTATTTGCAAATGCTTCGACAATTTTATAAAACGACGTTGCATTTAAAGATGCCCCACCGACGAGTGCACCATTGATGTCTGGACAGGCCGCTAACTCTACTGCATTTTCAGCTTTTACACTACCACCATATAAAATGGCCATGTTCGCGCCATGACTGGTAATTTGCGTGAGACCTTCACGGATTTTAGCATGCATGGTTTGCGCGTCTTCTGGTGAAGCAGTTTTTCCTGTACCAATGGCCCAAATTGGCTCGTAGGCAATCACAATATGAGGCCACTGCTCTGCCTTTACCACACTGGCTAAGTCGCAAATTTGTTGTAAAACCACTACTTCTGCCTGACCAGATTCACGCTGTTCTAAGCTTTCACCGACACAGTAAATGACTTTTAAACCCGCATTTAAGGCATTTTGAGCTTTCGCATTTAAAATTGCTGCGCTTTCAGCAAAATATTCACGACGTTCTGAGTGACCAATTAAAACATATTCAATTTGACTATCTTTAAGCAGCTCTGCACTCACCTCACCGGTATATGCACCCATGTTGCCAAAACGCGAAACATCCTGCGCTACAGTAAAAACTGCACGTGCAGCATTCGCCAATTCAGTCTGCATTGACGTCAAAGCCAGCGTCACAGGCGCAAGCCCAATGTTACATTTTTCTTCTGCTATTTCACTCTCTTGCAAGAGCTGTTTAAATTCTTGAAGCAATTGCTTGGCATCTGCCTGCATTGGGTTCATCTTCCAATTGCCGACAACCCATGGCTTAATCGTCGAACCCGACATACAGCACCCTATTCAAAACAGTTCATTAAAACGGCCTCATTCTACACGGTATTTATTTTTCAAATATAGTTTTCTTCTAGAATTTCTTCGGCAATCAAAATAATACGAATGAAAATAAAGACATCTTTTTGTAAAAAAACCGCCTGCTATCACGACCAGTTCATGCTTTTAATCGATATTAAGGTGGTGACAACACTTTCAGATATGGTATTTTTGTGCAACAAAAGTATAATTTTACGATACCAATTATAAACAATTGAGAAGTTAAGGATCTGGGGAATGTCAGTATCAAATGGTTTGCCTAAGTTCACAGGCTTCATTCGACGCTTAGTCGAAGACGGACGCATGACTGCTGAAAATATGCAGCAGGCAATGCTCTCTGCAAAAAAAGCTCAGCAAGACATCGTTCCTTATCTGATTGAAAATCATAAACTCTCTCCACAAATGATCGCTGAGACGATTTCTTTGGAGTTTGGCGAGCCCGTTTTTGACTTAAGTGTCTATGATTCGGTACAAATTCTACGGGATTTGGTCGAAGATAAACTCATCACCAAGCATCGTGTGTTGCCGATATACCGTCGTGGCAATATCCTCTATATCGCTACCAGCAATCCAACCAACATGGATGCGATGGACGCAATTCGCTTCAATTCTAAAATGAATATTGAAGCGATTATTGTTGAACATCCTCAGCTTGAAAAACTAATCGAACAAAATTTTGCGCAAGCCGATAGCTTTGAATTTTCTGATGAAGATATTGATTTAGACTTAGAACAAGACCCTCAGAACTCCAATGACGAAGAAGACGATTCACCTCAAGGCGATGAAGCACCGATCGTCAAATACATCAATAAATTACTGATCGATGCGATTCGTATGGGCGCATCAGATTTACACTTTGAGCCTTATGAGAAATCTTACCGTGTCCGTTATCGTGTAGATGGGGTTCTGCGTCACATTGCCAGCCCACCACTACAACTGGCGACTCGTCTTGCTTCACGTTTAAAAGTTATGTCACAAATGGACATCTCTGAAAAGCGCGTCCCGCAAGATGGTCGTATTAAATTAAAGCTGTCAAAAAGTAAAGCCATTGACTTCCGTGTCAACTCACTTCCAACCTTATTTGGTGAAAAATTGGTTCTGCGTATTCTCGATCCATCCAGTGCTATGCTAGGGATCGATGCTTTAGGTTATGAACCAGATCAAAAAGACCTATTTATGCAGGCTTTAGACAAACCGCAAGGCATGTTGTTAATTACTGGCCCGACAGGTTCAGGTAAAACGGTATCGCTGTATACAGGTTTGAATATTCTAAATAAAGAAGACACCAATATTTCAACTGCGGAAGACCCTGTTGAGATTAACTTAGAAGGCATTAATCAGGTCAATGTGAACAATAAAGTCGGCCTCACCTTCTCTGCTGCACTGAAGTCATTCTTACGTCAAGATCCTGATATTGTGATGGTCGGTGAGATTCGTGACCTTGAAACAGCTGAAATCGCGATTAAAGCAGCGCAAACAGGTCACATGGTGATGTCGACACTCCACACCAATAGTGCACCTGAAACCCTAACACGCTTACGCAATATGGGGGTTCCATCTTTTAATATTGCAACCTCGGTCAATTTGGTGATTGCACAACGTTTAGCGCGCCGCTTATGTAACCAATGCAAAGCCGCTGTCGATATTCCTGAACAAAGCTTGCTCGAAATGGGCTTTACTTCAACAGATATCCAAAATCCAGACTTCAAAGCTTATCAACCGGTGGGGTGTGCTGAGTGCCGTGAAGGTTATAAAGGGCGTGTTGGTATTTATGAAGTTATGAAAGTCACGCCAGAAATTTCAAAAATTATTATGGAAGATGGCAATGCCTTACAGATTGCTGAAGCATCTGCAAAATTAGGATTTAACAATTTACGTCGTTCAGGTTTACTCAAGGTTATGCAGGGGGTCACTTCCTTACAAGAAGTAAATCGTGTAACCAGCGAATAGTTGAAATATTGAAAGAATAAGGATAAATGCATGGCTGTCAAAAAAGCACAGATGATGCCAACCTTCAATTATGAAGGGATTGATCGTAAAGGGGCAAAAATTAAAGGGGAATTGCCTGCACGTAATCTCGCCCTCGCCAAAGTTACTTTGCGCAAACAAGGGATTACCATCAAGAGTATTCGAGAAAAGAAAAAGAATATTCTTGAAGGCATAATGAAGAAAAAAGTGACGACACTGGACATCACAATTTTCACCCGACAGCTCGCAACCATGATGAAAGCAGGTGTACCGCTGGTACAAGGCTTTGAAATCGTTGCTGAAGGCTTGGAAAACCCGTCTATGCGTGAAGTTGTCCTCGGCATTAAAGGCGAAGTTGAGGGTGGTAATACCTTTGCTGGAGCACTCAAAAAATATCCGCAATATTTCGACAACTTATTCTGTTCATTGGTTGAATCGGGTGAACAATCAGGTGCGCTTGAGACCATGCTGGACCGTGTAGCGGTCTATAAAGAAAAAAGTGAGTTGTTAAAGCAAAAAATTAAAAAGGCCATGAAATACCCAGCAACCGTGGTTGTGGTTGCGGTGATCGTGACTATTATTTTGATGGTCAAAGTCGTCCCTGTGTTCCAAGAACTTTTTAGTTCCTTTGGGGCGGACTTACCTGCATTCACTAAAATGGTGGTGAATATGTCTGAATGGATGCAGAAATACTGGTTCATTTTGATTATTGTCGTTGGTGTGGTAATTACCGCATTACTCGAAACCAAAAAACGCAGTAAAAAGTTTCGTGACATGCTGGATAAAGCCGCTCTGAAAGCCCCGATTTTTGGTGATTTAGTCTACAAAGCGATTATCGCACGCTATAGCCGTACGCTGTCTACCACCTTTGCTGCGGGTGTACCTTTAATTGATGCCCTCGAGTCTACAGCGGGTGCAACCAATAACGTAGTCTATGAAGAAGCCGTGATGAAAATCCGTGAAGATGTCGCAACAGGACAACAACTTCAATTCGCAATGCGTGCCACCAATAAATTTCCATCGATGGCAGTACAAATGGTAGCGATTGGTGAAGAATCTGGTGCTCTCGATGCCATGCTGGATAAAGTTGCAACCCACTATGAAAATGAAGTCGATAATGCGGTGGATGGCTTAACGGCAATGATGGAACCTCTGATCATGGCGGTCTTGGGTGTACTTGTGGGTGGCCTAGTGATTGCCATGTATCTACCAATCTTCCAAATGGGTTCTGTGGTTTAATGCAAGAAATAATTTCCTATCTGATCAATACTCCAATGGCGCTTTATTTCGCCGTTGGAGTTTTTAGTTTGTGCATCGGTAGTTTTCTAAATGTAGTGATCTATCGCACGCCAAAAATGATGGAACAAGAATGGCGCACCGACTGCCAATTTCTACTTCATCCTGAACAGCCTATTATTGATGAAACGAAACTCTCGTTGAGCAAGCCTGCCTCAACCTGCCCCAAATGTAAAAGTGCCATACGCTGGTATCAAAATATCCCTGTGATGAGTTGGTTACTGCTACGAGGAAAGTGTGGCACTTGTCATAACCCGATCAGCATTCGCTACCCTGCGATTGAACTCCTGACCGCCATTTGTGCATTGGTCGTGGTTGCAGTCTTTGGCCCAACAATCCAAATGTTGTTTGGTCTCGTACTCACTTACATTTTAATCGCCTTAACTTTTATTGATTTTGACACTCAACTTTTACCTGATCGCTATACCCTCACCCTTGCAGCTCTGGGTTTAGGGGTCAATAGTTATGCGATTTACACCACACCAACGATGGCTATTTGGGGTTACATCATTGGCTTTTTATGCTTATGGATTGTCTACTATCTGTTTAAGCTCATCACAGGTAAGGAAGGTATGGGTTATGGCGACTTTAAGTTACTTGCTGCTTTAGGCGCATGGATGGGCCCTTTGCTGCTGCCGCTGATTGTGCTACTTTCCTCTTTCGTAGGTGCCATTATCGGCATCATTCTGCTCAAAGTGCGCAAAGAAAATCAGCCTTTTGCTTTTGGTCCATATATTGCCATCGCAGGTTGGATTGCCTTTCTGTGGGGTGAGCAAATTATGAAAATATATTTAGGCAATTAAAATATAATATGTCATTTATTTTAGGTCTGACAGGCGGGATTGGCAGTGGAAAATCTGCCGCAAGCCACTGGTTTGAACAACAAGGCATACAAGTAGTCGATGCCGATGTCGTTGCTCGAGAAATTGTTGCTGTAGGTCAGCCTGCACTTCAGCAAATTCGAAGCAGCTTCGGCGAGTGGGCCTTACTGGACAATGGTGAACTGAATCGACGCGCTTTACGTGAACACATTTTTCAGGACCCGTCTGCCCGTAAGCAATTGGAAAAGATCACCCACCCTGCAATTCGCCAGTCCATCATGCAACAATTACAAGCTGCGACCAGCCCTTATGCGATTTTGGTTTCACCGCTACTTTTTGAAACCAATCAGCATGAACTAACACAACATACGCTTCTGATCGATGCTTCAATTAATATCCAGATTCTTCGTGCTTCGCAGCGCGACCATCAAACCATTGAGCAAATTCAAACCATCATTAAAGCGCAAATGTCCCGTGAACAAAAACAAGCGTTGGCCGATGATATTGTGGTAAATGATGGACACTTGGAACACTTATATGCACAGCTCAGACCTTTGCATTTAAAGTATTTAGCCCATTCAGAGGTCTAAAAAAAGCAGTCGATTATGACTGCTTTTTTTGTTGTTCAAGTTGGGCTTTCAGACTGTCCTGCCGTATCCAACGCCACGGTTGTAAGGCCCCGATCCCCATTCCCACAAGACCACATAAAATTGCAACACTCAAAGGCTCATTGAGCAAAGGAACCGCAATAATCGCAGCAATAAAAGGCGCCAACGTCACAATACTGCCTGTTTTAAATGCCCCCAAACGCTTAATGGCTTCCACATAAGTGAGTGTCGCCACGATGACTACGAACACACCATGAAATACCACCTGAGCAATCAATTGCACAGGTTGCACATGCGCTATGGTTTTGGGTAGGAATAAAACATAAATCGGCACAAAAATAATCGCAGCCCAAATCGCAACACCTGCCATGGAGTGCCATGCCGACAGTTTCCATTGTCTCAATAAAACGGTAAATGTTCCCCACAGCACAGCACTGAGGAAAAACAAGCCATCACCTAAACTAAAAGCAATACCTGTTTCTTGATACATCAGCCCACTCATGGCCGTCAGTGCGAGCAACATAATACTGAGGCTGAGCCAAGTATGCCGGTCAAATGGTTGTCGAAATAGCAGATAAGCTGCAACAGCTGTACAAAGTGGAATGCAGCCATTGAGGAAGATCGCAGCATGTGCCGCAGGCACATAATGAAAAGCGCTATAAGCGGTGATGCAGTAACACACCCCTCCAATCATCGCCAAAATAAAAGGCTCTTTCTTCCACAAAAAGGCGGTATCTTTTTTATAGATCAAGATTGGCATTAAGATGCAAAACGCCAAGAGAAAACGTAAGGCGGTAATATCCCACGCACCAATACCCCAATTGGCACTGAGCCGCGCCGTTAAGGTAAATCCCCCCCAAATACACATGGTGATGGCAATAAATACATAGCCTTGTTTTTGAGGGGTCATCATTGTGCTTACATTGAATCAGGAATTAAAAAATCTTAGACATTACGTTGACGGCATGCTTCATACAAAGCCATACCCGTTGCTACACTGACATTCAAACTTTGTAGATTTCCTGCCATCGGAATATAAACCGTTTGATCGCATTGAGACTGGGTAATTGGACGCAGACCAGTATCTTCAGCACCCATCACCACACATACAGCCGTTCCAGTAAAATCGAACTGTTGTAGCGGCAAGGCTTTTTCATCCAACATGGTACCGACCACACGCACATTAAACTCATCTTTAATTTGCGCTAAAGTCCGAGCCAGATTGGTCACTTGGATAAATTTGACTTTTTCAGCACCACCTGCCGCAACTTTGCGCGCGGTCGGGGTCAAACTTGCAGAACGATCGCGAGGCACAATCACGGCTTCAACGCCCATTGCAGCCGCGGTACGGATACATGCGCCGAGGTTATGCGGATCGGTGACTTGGTCTAAACCCAGCAATAAACAATTTGGCGATTGTTTCAGTAAGGCTTCTAGATCTTTTTCATTGAAAACTGGATTAGGACGGACCGCAGCCACAACTCCTTGGTGGAACGGCAAGCCAGCCATTTTTTCTAATCGATCACGACCCGTTTGTTGTACGCTAATACCAAACGGTTCAGCCAACTCAAGTACACGCTTTAAACGCTGATCATCACGTCCTTTTAAGGTAAAAAGCGTCAGTACGCGTTCAGGTTCAAGTTCCAACAATGACTCCACCGAATGAACGCCATAGAAATATTCAGGTTTAGCCATGTAGGACCTCTAAAAAGATAAATGACCATCGACACGATGTGCCAAAATAAAAATCCTGTAAAGCTGACTTTACAGGATTGCTGTGCAACGGATAGTTTAACCGATTTCGCTTGAAATTACTTGGCGAGTATCAGTTGAAAGCTTAGCCTTCTAAATGGCACACGTAGTCCAACACTTCGTCGGTTTCAATTTTAAAACGACTATTGCCAGGCACATAAAAAGACTGACCCGCGCGGAACAATTCGCTCTCTTCGCTGTCTGCAATTTGTACACGGCATTCGCCTGAAATAATTTCCATACGCTCTGCTACATGTGTTTCAAACGTCAAAGCTTGTTCTGTCGGAAGAATGACCCCTAACGTTTTTTTGGTGCCATCTTCAAATTGCACAGTATGACTGATGCATAAACCGCCAAAATAAACATTGGATTTTTTAATGACAGAGACATGGTCGAACTGAGTTGACATGCGTACACTCCAGATAATGCGCATTTATATTCGTATTGATTCGCTAGTTTAAAGATGTGCGATTAACTAATCAATCGATGTTTTATTCTCCTCAATCAATATTTTGTTAAAGTCCGACCATCGTACAATTGCCTCAATTTCTAGCCTATTTTGGCGTGTTTTTTGCCGATGCGATCCGTTCGCTGAATCGTGCTCTTTCCGTATACATCGCATACCAACACGTTTGTGCTAAGTTTGCTATAACAGTCGGATTTAAAAAAATCTGCTAGGTCGACTTTCAGATTCACGTTAAAATAAGCCGACTTTGCACAAAACGAATAGCGTTGCCGTCTTGTCGGCTGAATAAAACTTCACTATCTTAAACTAAAACTTTTCGCAGCTCGGATGCGTTTATGCTGACACATTTAACTTTAATTAATTTTGCTTTAGCCGATCACTTAGCACTTGATATCGATCAAGGTTTTAATGTCCTGACTGGGGAAACAGGTGCAGGCAAATCATTATTGCTAGATGCACTGTCCGCCTGTTTGGGAGAACGTACTGACACAAACTATGTCCGTTTCGGTTCAGACAAAGCTGATGTCACGGCTATTTTCAGCTATCAAGAGCACAACCCTGAAGCCATATGGCTAAAGGCACATGAGTTAGATGATGAGTCAGGCGAAATTCATCTAAGACGGGTTATTTTTGCCACTGGCCGTAGCAAAGCATGGATTAATGGTCGTCCGAGCAGCTTAGCTGAATTGAAAGAAATCGGGCGTTTGCTGGTACAACTGTATAGTCAACACAGTCAACAACAGCTATTAGAACCGCCTTATCCAAGACGCTGGTTAGACCTCTATCATAACTTCTACCCAGAAGCGCAAGCTGTGCGTGAAGCCTATAGCACATGGCAAAAAGACATTCGTCAGCACCAAGCAGCATTGGATGCTCAAGCCACGCGTAAACAGCGTATGGATACTTTGAGTTTACAATTAGAAGAACTCGAAGATGTGGTGCAAATCGACTATAAAGAGATTGAACAAGAGTTTGATCGCTTGTCCCATCATGAAAATATCATGCAGGACTGTAGTTATGCTGTTACGGCCTTAGATGATGCTGAACAAAATATTAATCAAGAAATTTCCAGTATTATTCGCCGCTTAGAGTCACATGCAGGACGCAGTGAACAATTAGCCGAGATTCATACGTCTTTGCTGAATGCACAAAGTGAGCTTGACGATGCCACGGCTAATCTACGTCAGTTTATTGACCGTCAAAGCTATGACCCAGAACGCATGGAAGAGTTGAACACCCAGCTTGAGATGTTCCACCGTTTTGCCCGTAAGTATCGCACGCAGCCAGAACACTTAAAACAAGAGCATGAACAATGGCAATCTGAACTGGCACAACTCCATTTATTAGAAGATCCAGAAACACTTGCTGAGCAAGTTGAAGTCTCGCATCAGGACCTGTTAAATAAAGCCCAGCACCTTGACCAAATTCGTCGTGATGCAGCCGCACCATTGGCAAAACATTTAACTGAACAGGTCAAACAATTGGCTCTGCCTGAAGCGCACTTTGAGTTTAAGTTTGAACCAATGGAGCAGGTTTCTAGTGAAGGCCTAAGTTTTATCCAATTACTGTTCACCGCCAACAAAGGCATTCCACCACAACCATTAGCCAAAGTTGCTTCAGGGGGAGAGTTGTCACGTATCGCGTTGGTGATGCAAGTGATGAATGCTGAAAAAACTGAAGCTGAAGTTTTAGTCTTCGATGAAATTGACGTCGGCATTAGTGGTGGCACGGCGGAAATTGTTGGTCGTCTCTTGGCCGACTTGGGTTCACATGTGCAAATTCTGTGTATTACCCACCAAGCTCAAGTTGCAGCACAGTCTGACCAGCACTTGTTGGTGAAAAAACGTCAGACCGACCCTGCCAGCAGCACCATTTTAAACTTAGAAGAAAATGAGCGTATCGATGAACTCGCACGTATGACAGGTGGCGTTGAAATTAATGACACCACGCTACAACATGCCAAGCAATTACGTCAGTTGAAGTTTCAATCCGCCTAATTTATGTAGACTGGATCACAAAAAAAGATTTGGAGAAAGTGCATTAGTCTAGTAACGTGGTAGATAACAACATTTGACTAGAAGCATTTTAATTTCAAGGAGAAGCCTTTAGGTGAGCAAACAATATCTGACGCATCGCTGTCTCATTGCCCCACCCGATATGGCAGATGAAGTCTTTGCCCATACCGTGATTTATTTGGCCCGACACGATGAGGAAGGTGCTCAAGGCATCATCATCAACCGCCCTTCAGGACTTTCAGTCAAAGAACTGCTCAATGATCTTGAAATTGAAGCCGATCACGTACGACCACATGATGTTCTCCAAGGTGGGCCTTTGCGTCCAGAAGCTGGCTTTGTCTTACATACGGGTCAGCCGACATGGCACTCTTCGATTGCTGTGGGCGAAAATATCTGTATCACCACGTCTAAAGATATTTTAGATGCGATTGCGCATAACGAAGGTGTAGGTCGCTATCAAATTGCTTTGGGCTATACCAGTTGGACCAAAAACCAATTGGAAGATGAGCTGTCTCGTGGTGATTGGCTAGTCTGCGATGCTGATATGGATTTGATTTTTAATATTCCTTATGACGACCGTTGGGATGCTGCCTATAAAAAGCTCGGGCTGGACCGAACCTGGTTGTCTTCTGAGATTGGACATGCCTGATTTAAACACACCTCAAATGATTATGGCATTTGATTTTGGTACACAAAAAATGGGCATGGCAGTCGGTCAAGCACTGATTGAAAGTGCAACACCTTTGGCTTTGTTTCCAATGAAAGATGGCATCCCCAATTGGGATGAACTGCATAAAATTATTAAACAATATCAACCCAATGTATTTTTAGTCGGTCTACCACTCAATATGGATGATAGCGAGTCAGAATTATCTGCTCGAGCACGTAAGTTCGCACGTCGTTTACGCCATCAAACCAATATTGAAACATGGATGGTAGATGAACGCTTAAGTACTCGTGCAGCCCGTGATGAGCTGAGCCACTATCATGCGCAAGGTCGAGGAAAAAAACTCTCTGCTGATAGCCTTGCCGCCACATTGTTTATTGAAAGTTGGTATCGCGATCCTGAAGGCCTTACGCCTTAACCACGACTTTCTTAAAACAGATGACATGGGTTTTATGACTGGAGTCGGATCTCAACACATCAAATAGCGTTCAAAAAAAGCATCCTCATCGGATGCTTTTTTTGAAATGAGCAGAGGTCAATTTAGTGCTGTGACTGGGTAATATGTACTGTCACGGTTCGCCCCGCGACAAATGCCAATTCATTTTTCGGAATATCATCCAGTGCAATTTTCACAGGAACGCGCTGCGCTAAACGCACCCAACTAAAGGTTGGGTTTACATTGGCCAATAAACCTGTACTTGTAGTTCGTTCACGATCTTCAATGCCTGAAGCAATCCCCTGCACATGTCCTTTCAATATGTTTGAGTCCCCCATCAACTGTACAGTCGCGGGCGCACCCAAATATATTTTATTTAACTTGGTTTCTTCAAAATAACCGACCACATAAAGCTGCGAGCGATCTAATAGCGCCGCTACCGCCTGCCCCACTTTGACATAGTTCCCTGCTTTCATCTCAAAATTAGACAGTGTGCCATCTGCTGGTGCCACCACTTCGGAACGGTTTAAGTTTAATTCAGCCAAATGTAAATGACTGGTGGCTACATCGATTAACGCCTGTTGCTGCGCAATATTGGCTTTGGCCTGCTGAATCGCCGCTTGCATTTGTTCATGTTCGGCATGTGATTGATCTCGTACGGCAAACATGTGATCTTGTTCTTGCTTTGATATAGCACCATCCATCAAATTGGCATAACGTTCTGCATTTTTATCGGCCAAGTGACTATTGGCTTGTGATTTGGTCAAATTGGCTTTGCTTTGAAACAGCTCCGCTTCGGCAGCCGCCAAACTGGCTTTGGCTTTAGCCAAGTCTGATTTGGCTTGTTCCACATCAAGCGCCTGACGCGCCACATCAATTTTAAACAGCACCTGCCCTTGTTTGACGCTTTGATTATCGTGCACTAAAACTTCAGTGACTAAGCCTGATACATCGGAAGACACTTGAATCACATCGCCACGAACCCGCCCATCACGTGTCCACGGTTCAGCATTATAATAATGCCAAAGATGCACGAGCACTGCGATCGCGATACCCGCAATCAGCACTAAAGTGATGGGACGGCTCAGTTTACGCCAATCAAAGGATGCCATTTCATTTTACCTCATTCATTTCAATCAGATGTGCGCTTAGGCAAAGCTCACGATAAAACCCCAATGGACCATGCCAAGCACTGTAATGTAGAGACATAAATAAAAAATACTGGGTAAAAAAATCCAGCCTTTGTCGACCCAAGGATCGGTCACCCGCATGAGTAACCGTAATACGATGTAGGCCAATACCGCCTGAATGACCAAAACTGGCACATACACACCATAGATATTAAGTTCGCCCATCGTTATGCTCCCAGCAAACGGACTTGAGACATTTCGTCCCATGTCGCATGACAGAGACTGCTTTGAATATTATTCAGTGAAACTTGTAAACGCCGAGCAATGCTTAGGTCTTGCAGCTGTATAAGCTCAGCCTGAATGATCTGAATTTTGTCCAAAATGTGTTGTCTGACCTGTAGATCGCTATGGTCTAATTCTTTCGCGTGAAAATAATCATCCATTTGGCTTTGTAGTTCTTGTAGATGCAGCGTGATAGAGGCCTGCATAGGCATTTTTTCAATCAGTTCTTGCACCCGAGTTAAATCAATCACCGCACTGGATTCAATCAGGGCCAAATTAATTTTTTGCTTCAAAAGATTGGACTGTACCAATTTGGTATTCAGTACGCCTATCCGATCCAACATACTGCGCAAATGCACTCTAAACTCCACCCCATAAGGTAGATAAAGCGCTTGTCGTATCGCTTTATAATGTAAAGACAGGATTCGCTTGGCGATAATGTCTGGCGACATCGCACGCACTAAGTGAATCACATAGACAGAAATAATGGGACCAAGCACCGTCCCAATCGATGCATCAAAAAACATCACTTGGTCAAGGTGATAACGGTTTTGCAGATTTAAGCCCATGACCACACCCATTATCAAAGGTAGCGCCAAACCTGTGAGCGGCGGATGTAAAAACAGCATCAGACAGTACATACAAAAAGGGGCCAACACCACAGCCAACATCCAAAAAGCGCTGATGTGTGGGAAGATGCCATAAGCATAAATAAAGACAATAATCGCCGCATACACACTGGCACGGATAAAGATTTTTAAGGCAGGAACAGGATTGTCCATACTGGTCAAAATACAGGCACAAATAGCGGCCATCTCTGCCATCATAAAACCCGCTTTCCAACCACTGATAATCCAAAAGCCAGTCGCCACAAGCACCACAATAAAAGCTGAAATGCCGCCACGCACGGCTACGCCATGATCTCGATGTAAGTTGGGATAGTTTGTACTCATCGGGATCACGGTCGCGGGTAAGCTGTCATCCCCCTGTTGGATACGCTGCCAAATCAACTTAATGGCGCGTATATTTTGGGTGAAATGACGCACATCCATTTTTAAACTGGCCAACATGACTTGCTGCTGTGGCAAGGCACTGTCAAACACGGCTTGAAAACTCGACTCAAATTGTTCAGGCAAATGATTTAGTTCTTGTTCTAAAATGGCTTGATCGCCTTGCAAAAACTCGACGATCTGCACATGGACTTTTTCTAAAGCTGGACGGTAGCGTGAGTCAATGTGATCTAACTGCTGAATTCGCTCGGCCATGGCCACCAAGTTTGTCACCAACATACTGAGTTGATGCAGCATTTCTTGGAGCGGTTTGGTCATGCCCTGCAAGGTCGATTTTTCATAGCTCAAATGCACAGCCATCACATGAATATCGGCAATATCCCGCGTGATATGACTAAGTGTAGTGCTGTAATTAATGGCCTTAACATCATCTGTCAGAATCTGATCAAAAACCGCTCGGGTGTCTTGAAAAGTCTGTGAAACACGGGTTTTGACTACGGGACCAATATGCATGGGAAACAGTACCGCATTCACCACTGCACTACACAGTACTCCCACCGTGATTTCAATACAGCGACCAATTGCCATATCAAACATGGAAGTGGTTTCAATGTTATAGACAATGTTGTAGCAAATAATGACCGTGGTATAGCCCGCCAACATAAAAATATAGCTACGCGGCGTCCGATCCAACAATGAAAAATATAGACAAAACCCGACCCATGTGGCTAAAAATAATGTGAACAATTCTGGAGTGTTGATCAGGTTTGGCGTGACTGCAATCGAAACAATCGCCCCCAACAACGTTCCCAACACCCGATAAAGACTTTTTGAGGAGGTCATACCCGCATATGGGTTTGCGATGACGAAGACCGTTCCAATCGCCCAAATGGGATAAGCCAAATCTAAAGAAAATGCGACATAAAGTGAAAGCATGCCTGCCAAAAAGGTTTTCGTCGCAAAAATCCAGTCCAATTTATTTGGACGGAATGCGAGTAACTGTTTGGTGAGGAACATAAATTCATCTCTAAATGCGCTGAATGACAACATTTAAACAACTCTTCAACACAGCATTGCTCAGACAAACAGCATCACTTCGTCCTCACCTCATGCGAAGACGGATGAAAAAATAATTCAATAAATGAAGTCTTTTACAGACATGGTCAAAGACAGCGCCATGTTGAAAGGAAAGAAAATAGCTCAACAAATAACAAAAGTATTATTCATTAAGGATATTTGTGATGATAATTTTTCCAAAAATACGCTTTTTTGTCAATAACAATATCTTAATATGATAATTTACATATTTTTAAGATCATATTTCATCCTTTTTATTGAGTTGCAAATGCTGATAAAAGTCCACGAAAGCCATGCGCTCAGGACGAAAGCCATGTCGAGTCTAGGGTTTTTGTTATATAGTAACTGTCGTTCAAATGGCATTTATTTTGACTAAGTAGGTTCTTATGGCACTTTCAAGTTTCGGTAAAATTCTCACTGTCTTAGACCTCTTTTCTGTGTCACGTCCGATTATCAATGTCGATATCATCAGTGCCGAACTGGGACTATCACAACCCACCAGTTATCGTTATTTAAAGGAATTGGTATCCGCAGGACTTTTACAGCGCTTAAGTGGAACCAGTGGTGACTATACTTTAGGCTCTCAAATTGCTGTGTTGGACTATATCTCTCGAACCACAGACCCACTCTTACAAATCAGCATTCCTTTTATGCAAGACATCGTTGAGCGAACGGAGTTTTGCTGTATCCTCACCCAGCTCAACGCAGAGCACTGTATTGACCTATATGGTGAAGTCTTTAAAGACCTTGAGTTATTTTCTTATGGGCGTGGTTGCCCACGTCCCGTGTATTTGGGTTCATCGCCTAAAGTGGTGATTTCACAGCTCAGCAAAGCTAAAATTATTGAATATTATCAAAAATTTTCGGCTCAGCTGGCCGAGGTCAATTTTGCTGCGAGCCAAGATGAATTTTTACAGAAAATGAAAGCCATTAAGAAACAAGGCTATTATTTTTCCAATGGCGAGTTTGATCCCAACCTCGCCAGTCTGTCTGTACCAGTCAAATTTTCGCCCAAAGATACACCGTTGGCACTGACTTTATTGGCTTCAAAAAATCGGTTTGAATTTGTCGATCTGAAAAAAATGGTCGAAATATTAAGACATAGCGCCTTACAAATCGAACAGAAATGCCATCTATTGCATAATATTGAGGCTTAACTCAACTTAGCTTTGAGGCGCTGGATAGAAGTAGCGAAAGGTTAAATTCAGACGCGGCTCAGTGATTTTGCTAGATTTCATCAAAGCATGTTTCCAGTAGCGCTGTGTCTGTCCACGCATCACGATCAATTGCCCGCTGTGCAACATCAGCTCGACTTTTTCCTGTTTAAACTTGTGCTTAAAGCAAAACTTACGAGTTGCGCCAAAACTGAGTGAGGCAATCACCACATTTTCTTGCTGCGGCGAACGTAGTGAAGGCTCATCATCACTATGCCAGCCCACGGCTTGGCTGCCATTTTCATATAAATTGGCTAGGCACGAGTTAAATGGATGTCCCACCAATTGCTCAATATGTTGTTTTAAACGAAACAAAGCTGGATTCCATAACAGTGCTTGCTTGGCACTGCCCGAATAGTGATATTGGTACTCGGCATCGCCATACCACACCACTTTTCGTTCCGTGACATAACGTTTGCCATACAGTACGACCTCGTCAGGTTGCCATGCCAAATGTGCTAAAAAATAATCCAAATATTTTGCACTTTGCTCTGCCGTTAAAATCAAGCCCAAGTCCTGCACCTGCCCATCGAATGGGAGCAAGTTTGCTTGCGGTTCAGGACTAAACAGATCTAAGGTCATGACTTTTCCTCCTCTGCAAACAGTTTAACTGAATTTAGAACGACACAAATCAAAACAAAGTCACAGCTTGTCGCCTAGCTTCCTTATGCATACACTCATGTGAACTTTCACAATAAAAAGAAGCATGTATGAACCTTTGGCAGTTGTTTCAAAAGCTTCGCCCCTTTGTCCGCCCCTATCGGATATTGGTAGTTGCGACCTTGATCCTGACGCTGATTGGTTCCTTCACTGCTCAGGTCAATGCTCTGACTTTGCAATATGCTGTCGACAGTATCAACCGTCTGGTCGAACAAGGCCAAGGACTGACCGAAGGCCTCCATATTTTGATCACCATTTCTGTGATTTTACTCAGTAAAGAAATCATCAGTGCCTTAGTTCAGTTTGGTCAAAAGTTTTATGGGGAAAAGCTCCGCATTCTAGTATCACAAGACTTGGCGCAAAGTATTATCGAAAAATTCCTCAACTACCGTTTGGCTTTTTTTAATGCTGATCAAAACCAAGCAGGTAAGCTGCAAACGCGAATTGACCGTGGCATTGGTTCACTCACCCGTCTGGTACAAATCTTTTTTATCGATATTTTGCCACTTTTTAGCAGTGCCATTGTGGCACTGGGGCTGATGTACTATGCCAACTTCTACGTCGGTTTGGTGGCGACCAGTATTATCCCAATTTACTTTTGGCTGACCTTCCAACAAGCGAAGAAACTGGGCGGATGGCGGCGCAACCTGCGTGATGGCCGTGAAAAAAAGAGCCAAGGCATTCTCAGTATTATCCAGTCGATTAGCGTGATTAAGTCCTTTAACCGAGAGTCCATTGAGTCGACTAAACAACTGAAACTGCAAAAAGCACTAACCGATAACCAGATGCAAACGCGTCAACTCAGCTTTTTATTTGATGGCTTAAAGACCTTTATTGAACAAATCGGGATTGTGCTGATCATCATCCTCACGGCGTACTTTGTGCTCGATGGACAAATGAGCATTGGCATGATCATGTTTCATATTTTACTGTTTAATAATGTCTCTGCGCCAATTCATTCATTGCACCGTATTTATGATGAAGTAAATGATGCAATGATTTACGCAGAAAGCTTTTTTAAAATTTTAGAAGCAGATGATGCAATCGAGCAAAGTGGTGCACTCAAACCCAAAATTCAGGGAAAATTCAGCCTAAAGAGTGTCGATTTTTTCTACCCCAATGGTCATCATGCGCTTAAGCAAGTCAACATGGAAATTCGACCCAACAAAATCACGGCCTTGGTCGGTTTATCCGGTGCAGGAAAATCCACTTTAATTAGCTTATTAGATAAATTTTATCAGCCAGATACAGGAAAAATTGAGCTTGATGGAATTGATTTACAAGACATCGACACCGCCTATTTACGCGATCACATTGGCCTCGTCTTACAGAAAAATCACATTTTCCAAGGTAGTATTTTAGACAATATTCGCTATGGAAAAATCAATGCCAGTGATGAAGATGTCTATGCTGCCGCAGAAAAAGCCTCTATTCATGAACAAATTTTGCAGTTACCCGCAGCTTACCAATCCGATGCACTGATGCTTTCAGGCGGGCAACAACAACGCATTGCGCTGGCTCGCATGTTCCTCAAAAATCCACCAATTATTTTTCTCGATGAACCAACCGCCAGCCTCGATGCCATTGCCAGCGAGCAGATTAAACAGAGCCTCGATGAGATCAAACAAGGGCGAACGGTGATTATTATTTCGCATAGCTTGTCACAAATTATCGATGCCGATTATACCTATGTCATGAAGGAAGGCTGTATTGCAGAACACGGGGAACACGAAGCACTATACCGTCAGGATGGGGTCTATAAGGAAATTTTCGATGCCATGGCCAAGAGCCTCAATATTGGAAAAATTGCCAAGACTTTTGAAGATGATACTGAGGAAGAAACGCATAGCTAATGTATCTCAGGTACAAAAAAAAGCTCCCGCAGGAGCTTTTTAAAAATCTAAGAATCAAGGCTGTTTTAAATACGGCCAAGCTGCTTTGAGATAAATAAACATCGACCACAAAGTCAAAATTACTGCGGTATACAACAATGCATAAGCCAACATTTCAAGCGGCTGCCAATTCAGTAAGAACACGGTAATTGCAATCATTTGAAAAGCGGTTTTATATTTCCCAACCGTAGACACGGCTACATTGGTACGTGCACCTAACTCTGCCATCCATTCACGCAGTGCTGACACCGTAATTTCACGGGAAATAATCACAATCGCCGCAAATGCCATCGAAATTTCTGGTTTCCACTGCACCAACACGATCAGTGCTGCTGCCACCATCAATTTATCCGCAACAGGGTCTAAGAAACGCCCAAATGCAGAGGTCTGATTTAAAGTCCTCGCCAAATAACCATCGAACCAATCTGTCACCGCTGCAACGACAAAAATAGACGTCAACAAAATATGACGAGACATACTTACCGCTTGTTCAGCGATACCCATTACAGGGGGCCAATAGGCCACCAACAAAAAGACCGGAATTAAGGCAATACGTGCCAAGGTCAAGATATTAGGAATATTCAGGATGCGACCTGTAGTCATAAACACCGCCAGTTGTTTCCCTCATGTACGATGAAAATGCACACTTTTTTGAGGTTTAATCCATCGTTAATAGCGCCCACTTTATACGAATTGACCTAAGGTGTCACTAGGCAAACACGGTAACTGTTTGACGCGAAATTGCAATTAAACGATTCTGATCATCCCACAAATAGGCGGCTTCGGTGGAATATCCATCCGCAGCATATTGCGTTTCAACGTGGTACTTCATCCAATCGTGTAACTGATTTTTCAGCGGATGCACATAGGTCAAATGCCATGTTAGCGAACTGGCAGGTGCCATACGTTTAAACATCGGTAGCACCCCTGGTGGCCAAATGTCCATCGACACCATGAGGTCGGCTACGGTCATGTCTCGATTTTCATGTAAGTCTGGATTAAACCGATACCAGCCAGAAAAGTCAGGCTTTGGGCTGGCTGTACACGGATACTGTCCTGTCACCCAAACCATATCCAGCTGCTTAAAGCACTCAGGCGCAAGCGGATGATGCGGCGCTGTTGTAAGACCATCAACCGTTGGAAACGCTGGTGCTACAGGTTCTTGATGAACATGAATACTCGATTCACGCTGTGTCCCGAAGCTTGCCACTAAAATGCTTTGAACTGCATCATCCTGCCATAAACGTACTTCCAAGGTGGTAACCGACTTACCTTGACGTAGAATCTCGCTGGTTAAACGAACTTTGGCTTGTTGTACTGGCCCAACAAAAGTCACGCTACAACTGAGTAAATGCTTCGTGTCATCGGCAAGAGTCAACAATGCTTTTTGCATCATTAAACCTGCGACCAGTCCCCCATAAATCGTGCGTCCTTGTAACCAACCTGTAGGAATATCAATCGATTCTTGTTCTGCTAAAGCTTGATAACTGTGTTGAAGTGACATGTGGCATCCTTGTTTTAAATTCCGTCCATATCTTTACAACACAATTCAACCAATGTGAATGATCAATGACCCATGCGTCAATGAACACTTTTGTCAACGCAGTGGATGCTGTTCTATTCATGTAAGACTTTATAAATAGTACGGGCCATCACTTCGCCTAAACCGGGGACTAGGGTTAAGTCTTTCTCGGATGCCTTTAACACCCCTTGAATTCCGCCAAAGTGCGTCAACAAATCGCGGCGTCGTTTCGGCCCCAACCCCGGAATCACTTCCAAAATCGATGAACCCCGTTTTTTATCACGTTTAGCCCGATGTTTAGTAATCGCAAAGCGATGTGCCTCATCACGTACCTGTTGTATCAAATGCAACGCTTTATGGTCTTCAGGCAACTGAATTTTAGTTCCATCGGTAAAGTGTAGGGTTTCAAGGCCCGGTTTACGCCCCTCGCCTTTTGACACCCCGACCATAAAGGCCTCTAAACCCAGCTCTTGCATGACGTCCATCGCCATATGCAACTGCCCTTTACCACCATCAATCAGCAATAAATCAGGCAGCATGGCTTTTTTATAACGACGGGTCAGCGCTTGACGCATTGCGGCATAGTCATCGCCTGCGGTAATGTCTTGAATTGAAAACTGACGATAATCGCGCTTACGAATGCCTCCACTGTCGAATACCACACACGAAGCCACGGTTTCTTCACCCATGGTATGTGAGATGTCAAAACATTCGATCCGATCAATCGGACGTCCCACCACTTGTTCAAGTTGATGGAAACGCTCATTCAGCTCAAAGTGATTGGCCAATTGCCCTTTGATCGCATGCTGTACATTCATCTGTGCCAGCTCTAACCATTCTGCACGTGTCTCACGCACGCTATGTTTAATCTGTACTTTCTTATCAAACTGTTGTTGTAACGCTTGTTCCAGTTCTTTTCGATCGGGCAATTCGACATTTACAATCACCTCACTGGGTACTTCATCTGCCACTTGGAAATAAAAGTTCGCTATGAAGTCAGCCAGCATTTGCCCCAAACCCTCTCCGAGCATATCTGGAAAATAACTTTTTCCTCCGAGCATTTTCCCGTTGCGCACATGCATAATCTGCACACAGGTCACTCCTGCCTGATAGGCAATCGCTAAAATATCTGCCTCACCTTTGAGCTTATAAATGGCTTGTTGAGACTGGACATCCCGCAGCAGCGCCATACGGTCACGGTAAAACACCGCTTTTTCAAATTCTAAGGCTTCGGCCGCTTGCTCCATTTTCGCAATCAGTTCTTGATTCAGCTCTTTGGTGTCCCCTTGTAAAAAACGAATCGAGTTATCGACATCATTTTTATACTCTTCAGGGCTAATGAGTCCCACACACGGCGCTGAACAACGTTTAATTTGATACTGCAAACAAGGACGCTTACGCTGTGAAAAATAGCTATTTTCACACTGACGAACATTAAACAGCTTTTGCAAAACCAACAAAGTATCCCGTGCATTATAAGCGCTCGGATACGGTCCAAAAAACTTTCCGACTTGGTGTTTGCCTTTGCCTCGACCCGATGCAATCCGTGGATACGGTTTGTCGGCAGAGACAAAGATATACACATAGGACTTATCGTCCCTGAGCATGATGTTATAGGGTGGACGGTGCAGCTTAATCAGGTTTTGTTCAAGCAGCAGTGCTTCAGTTTCGGAACGAACAACTAAGGTTTCGATGTCATAAATACGCGCCACCAAAGCCTGCGTCTTCGGGTGCTCAATGGTTTTGACAAAATAACTCGAGACACGATTTTTTAAATTTTTCGCTTTGCCTACATACAGCAGTTCACCGTCTTTACCGAGCATGCGATAAACGCCCGGCAGTGTGGTCATATTGGCTAAAATTTTTTCGATATGTTCTCGTGCGTTTTCGTTCACAGGGTTCCCTAATTTTCTCGGCTCGCCGTCAACTGTTTTGCTTAGGCTTAGCCTTTGATCTGTCTTTTAGATTGGGCATGTCTGACGCATTTCAAGCACATGAAAGAGCATTTCAAAACCAGTCTGGCTGGCAAAAGACGTTGATGCTGAGGTTGAAGGCTTACTCCAGATCCATCGCTTCAAAGTCGATCCGTTCAAACACACCTTGTTCATTGCGGGCAAAGTGACTTCCCGCAGGCGCATTTAAGTGAGCAATGATGTCCGCATCATAATTGGCAATCACATTGACCTCATAAAAACCTAAATTTTCAGGGTCTTCAATATAGTCATCTCCTTCTTCACCCGATAAAAAAACCCAACCACTTTCATCGCTAGATTGTGCTTCTTCACGGTACATGTAGGCCACTTTTAGGCCTTGCACCGTAATCATATTTGATGCGATACAACTTCCCATATGCGGCACTAAAGTTTGAATTTGTGTCGGACTCAATTGATACGACTTCATAAGCATATCCTTCAACGGCAAGTAGACGTTTTGCAAGTGGAGGTTTGTGGGAGTGAATAGGACACAAGTTTATTTTACTTTAGTCCTCACGGCATATTTGAGCAAGGCTTTCACTCGCTTAGGCCCGTAAAGCATACAACGTGCCTAAGACTATATTTATGACAATTTTAACGCAGCTTTAAACGCTACTTTGTCTTTCGGTGACACCAAAATGGTTTTGGTTTGGCCCTGTTTCAAGTATTCAATCTTTAGACGATCTAAGGACAAGGCTGGTGAACTGATGGAATTATCGGTTTCAGAAACAGACTGTATCGCGCTTAAGGGAATGATCCATTTAAAACAGAGACTGCGAATCATCAGTTGCTCCTGATCGACCACATAGCGAGTACTCCACAGCGGCCACCACAGCAAAACAATAGTCAAAGCATAGACCACAACGAACAAGAGGTTTTGCATCAAAATACCTTTGCCATAGGTGGTCAAAATCAATTGGGCCAACAGGCCTGACATGGCAATAATAAACCCCAAAAACCACCAGTCCATCTTCGAACGAAACTTCTGCACCTTGGAACCTCATGCTTTATCTAAGTTATAAGTTGCGATCTTAAAAATGACACAGATACGCGCTCATGTTGTTTTTAGTTTTAACTGGATAAAGCATAAAGCCATGCGTGGTTCGAATCCACTGTAAGCCTTGAAATAAATAGAAAAATCAAAAGGGCAGATAGGCTTCCCCTTTTCTGCCCAAATAAAAAACGCCCCTCAGGGCGTTTAATGTGCTTTAAAACACATAAGGTCGAACAAAGATCAGGAAGAAAATTCCGAGCATCAGGAACCACTTTAAGAAGTAGTACAGTTGACGGTTGGTTTTCTTCAAAGCTTTGGCTTTGATCCGCACTTGATAGACATAACCAAAGACTTTATTCAGTCCACCCGTTTGATCCCCTGCTTCATTTGGAGAGCTGGCAGCGGTCATGACTTTTTTACCAAACCAGTGATTGAAACGTTCCATAAAGCGTGTCTTTAACGGACGCTCGACATCAGCAAAGAAAATAATGCGGTTTTGATCCGTGGTGTTTTCGGCATAGTGAATATAAGTTTCATCAAAGACCACACTTTCACCATCCCTCCATGAATAGCGCTCACCATCCACATCAATAAAGCAGCGGTCATCGTTCGGTGTGATCAGCCCCAAGTGATAACGCAATGAACCCGCATAAGGGTCACGGTGACGAACCAAACGGCTGTCAGGTGCCAGCTCGGTAAACATCGCGGCTTTAATGGTCGGCAAGGTTTTCAGCAACGCCGTCGTTTTTGGACAAAGTTCAGCGGCTGAGGGATGTGCAGAGTCATACCATTTCAGATAAAAACGCTTCCAGCCTGTTTTGAAAAAGGAATTAAACCCCAAGTCATCATAACTACTCGATGCTTTAATTCCGCCTTTCTCATATAAAGCTTTTGCTTCATCACGAATCATTTCCCAGTTTTCATCCAACACTTTTAAGTCTTGAAAATGCTGAGTGTCGATATACGGCTGATTCGGCACCTTTGAAAACATGTACATGAGGTAGTTAATCGGTGCAAGAATCGTTGAATGATCGAAAAATTGACGATAAAACGAGTGACGAACCTTCCCACGTTGCTGAATATAAAGTGCAGAAAGAATAAAAATCGCCAGAATGATCCACTTAATCATATGAAAACCTGGAAACCAAAGAAAACGAAATAAAAGAAAAAGACCGGTATTCGGTCTAGACTGCGAATTATAACATACGCTGCAAAGTACGTCCTATTTCCAGCTTTTCATCACAAGTTTTCATTCTGTTTGGGTTTACCTGCAAGTGCAGCATTGACTAAATTGCCAAAATCGGCACAAATATTGACTTGAAATATAAGGACGCTGTCTAATCATTTTTTAATCACTCATCCATAAAAAATCTTAACCGAAACAAAAACTTCACTCTATTTAGGCCGCATCATTCAAAAATACATCACGCAAGCACACGAAATAATTGAATAAAAATAGATGACCCTTGCGTCACGGCTTGATACAACTTGTTATGTTCTTTTTCGATATAGTTATCGTAAGATTGGCGGAGCATAGATGTACGTAGGAATGACGTACTCGCTTCACAACATCAACTTAGAAGTCCTCCAAAATAAAGGAGATCAGGCATGATCCACGCTGGCAATGCCATTACCGTCCAAATGCTTTCGGACGGAATTGCAGAATTCCGCTTTGACTTACAAGGTGAGTCAGTCAACAAATTTAACCGTGCAACGATTGAAGATTTCAAAGCTGCAATTGACGCTGTTAAAGCAAACGGTGACATCAAAGGCTTAATCGTTACTTCGGCTAAATCTACATTTATCGTTGGCGCAGATATTACTGAATTTGGTGCAAACTTCGCTCAAGGCGAACAAGCGATTGTGGATTGGGCATTGCCTGTTCACGACATCTTCAACGCATTTGAAGATTTAGAGATTCCTAAAGTTGCAGCGATCAATGGTATGGCATTGGGCGGCGGCTTTGAAATGTGCCTCGTGTGTGACTATCGTGTGATGTCAGAAGCGGCTCAAGTCGGTCTTCCTGAAATCAAACTGGGCATCTTCCCTGGTTTCGGTGGTACGGTTCGTTTAAGCCGTCTAATTGGTATCGACAATGCAGTTGAATGGATGGCCATGGCTAATCCTAAACGCCCTGATGCGGCACTGAAAGACGGTGCGGTTGATGCGGTTGTTGCTGCAGACAAACTACAAGACGCTGCAATTGACTTGGTTAAACAAGCCCTTGCTGGCCGTGTAGACTGGAAAGCAAAACGCCAAGAAAAACTTGACCCAGTTAAATTGAACCCAATCGAACAAATGATGGCGTTCAACTCGGCAAAAGGTGCGGTACTTGCAAAAGCAAATCCTGCTCAATACCCTGCGCCTAAACTTCTTCTTGACTCATTACAAGCAGGTGCAAGCCTTCCACGTAATGAAGCACTTCAAGCTGAAGCGGCTGGTTTTGCAAAAGCAGCGATTACACCACAAGCAGGTGCATTGATTGGTTTATTCATCAATGACCAAGTGGTGAAGAAAACTTCGAAGAAATATGAAAAAGGTGCACACCCTGTCAACCAAGCGGCTGTATTGGGCGCGGGTATCATGGGTGGTGGTATTGCTTACCAAGCGGCAAGCAAAGGCACACCAATCATCATGAAAGACATTGGTAACCCGCAACTTGCTTTGGGTATGAAAGAAGCCAATGGCTTACTGACCAAACAAGTTGAACGTAAGAAGATGAAACCTGCTCAAATGGGTGAAACTCTTGCGCGCATCCGTCCGACTTTAAGCTATGACGAGTTTAAAGAAGTGGACATCGTGATTGAAGCAGTAACTGAAAATCCAAAAGTAAAAGGCATTGTACTTGCTGAAACTGAGAAGAATGTTCGTGACAACACGATTATTGCTTCAAATACTTCAACAATTTCAATCACACGTTTGGCTGAAAACCTACAACGTCCTGAAAACTTTGTCGGTATGCACTTCTTTAACCCAGTACACATGATGCCATTGGTCGAAGTGATCCGTGGTGAGAAGACTTCGGCTGAAGCGATTGCGACCACGGTTGTTCTTGCTCAGAAAATGGGTAAAACACCAATCGTTGTGAACGACTGCCCAGGTTTCCTTGTAAACCGCGTCTTGTTCCCTTACTTCGGTGCATTTGACCTTCTATTGAAAGACGGTGCTGACTTCCAACAAGTCGACAAAGTCATGGAAAAATTCGGCTGGCCTATGGGTCCTGCTTACCTAATCGACGTTGTTGGTATCGACACGGGCGTTCACGGTGCAGAAGTCATGGCTGAAGGTTTCCCTGACCGTATGAAGCCAGACTTCAAAGGTTCAATCGAAATCATGTACGAAAACAAACGTTTGGGTCAAAAGAACGACGTTGGTTTCTACAAATATGAACTTGACCGTAAAGGCAAAAAAGCCAAAGTGGTTGATCCAACTGCGTATGAGCTTGTTGCTACTGTGGCAACTGCGGAAAAACGTGAGTTTGATGCTCAAGAAATCATTGACCGTATGATGCTTGCTTTCTGTAACGAAACTGTTCGTTGCCTAGAAGACAACATCGTAGCGACTGCTTCTGAAGCAGACATGGCGATGATTATGGGTGTCGGTTTCCCTCCATTCCGTGGTGGTCCATGCCGTTACATCGACCAAACAGGTGTTGCTGAATACGTTGCACTTTGCGACAAATACGCACACTTAGGTAAGGCTTATGAAGCGCCACAAATGTTGCGTGACATGGCTGCTAACAACAAAAAATTCTACGGTTAAGGAGCAACGTGAATGGCTACTTTAAATCCACGTGACGTTGTCATCGTTGATGGCGTACGTTCAGCAATGGGTAAAACCAAAAACGGTATGTTCCGCAATGTACGTGCTGACAGCTTATCGGCTGAATTGGTTCGTGCTTTAGTTGCTCGTAACCAGTTTGACACCAATGAAGTTGAAGACCTGATCTGGGGCTGTGTAAACCAGACTTTAGAACAAGGTATGAACATTGGTCGTAACATTGGCTTATTGGCTGACCTTCCAAAAACTGTGGCAGGTCAAACAGTTAACCGTCTTTGTGGTTCTTCTATGCAAGCGCTTCACACGGCTGCTGCACAGATTGCAACCAACCAAGGTGATATCTTCATCATCGGTGGTGTAGAGCACATGGGTCACGTCGGCATGATGCACGGCATCGACCTGAACCCAGAAGCATCTAAACATTATGCAAAAGCGTCGAACATGATGGGCTTAACTGCTGAAATGTTAGGTCGTATGAACGGCATTACGCGTGAAGAACAAGATGCGTTCGGTGTTGAATCTCACCGCCGCGCTTGGGCTGCAACGCAAGAAGGCCGTTTCAAAAATGAAATCGTGGGTGTTGAAGGTCATGATGCCAATGGCTTCAAAATCCTTTGCGACATCGACGAAGTGATTCGTCCAGATGCAAACCTTGAAGCATTCAAAGGTTTACGTCCTGTATTTGACCCGAAAGGCGGTACAGTAACAGCTGCGACTTCTTCAGCTTTGTCTGATGGTGCATCTGCAATGTTGTTGATGTCTGCTGAACGTGCTCAAGCTTTAGGTCTTAAGCCTCGTGCTGTGATTCGCTCTATGGCGGTTGCAGGCTGTGACGCTGCAATCATGGGTTATGGTCCTGTACCTGCAACTCAAAAAGCGCTTAAACGTGCTGGTTTAAGCATGGCGGATATCCAAACCATCGAGTTAAACGAAGCGTTTGCTGCACAAGGCTTATCAGTAATGAAGGGCTTAGGTGTTTATGAGAAGCAAGACATCATTAACTTAAATGGTGGCGCGATTGCACTGGGTCACCCATTGGGCTGTTCTGGTTCACGTATTACCACGACGCTGTTGAACGTGATGGAACAGCAAGATACGCAAATTGGTCTTGCGACCATGTGTATCGGTTTGGGTCAAGGTATCGCGACCATTATCGAACGTGTTTAATACCCTAATTTGATGTATAAAAATCCTCGCTAAATGCGGGGATTTTTTATATTATCCAACTAACTGCATGATATTAAATCACTATATGGACCGTATCACAAAAACCTTACTAAATGACTTTCTTAAAACACAAGAAATAGTTAACAAGGACGAAAGTTCAAATTTTGAGAAATTTGTAAATTATTCTATTTTAAGTAATGAATATAATAAAAGTTTCGATATTGACTCTATTTCTATTGGATCAGGAAATGATACAGGTATCGATGGATTAGCTATTATTGTCAATGGACATTTAATTGAAGAACTTAACGAAATAGATGATCTTCTTGCACAAAATGGTTATTTAGATGTTAAATATATATTTATTCAATCAAAAACATCATCAACTATTGATACCAGTGAAATGCTTCAGTTTTATAATGGCGTGTATGATTTTTTCTCAGAAGAACATAAGCTCGTTAGAAATGAAGATATTAAAAAGCTATCAGAAATCTCAGATTATATTTTCACTTTGGCATCAGACTTTAAGCAAAATCCATCATGTAAAATCATCTATATTACAACAAGTACAACTGTGATTGAGGATACAAATATCCGAGCATGTATCAAAGTAAATAGGCAGCATCTTGAGCAATTAAACTTATTTGAAAATATTGATTTTATTATTCATGGAGCAAATGATTTAGGAAAATTATATAGAAAAACAAAAACTCCTTTATCCTGTACCATTCAATTCCCCAATAAAATTACATTACCAGAAACTCTAGGAATTGATGAATCTTACTATGGTTTCTTGCAATTTTCTGAATTTAAAAAATTAATTATTGACCAAAATGATAATATTCAAAATGTATTTGAAGATAACGTCAGAGATTTTCAAGGGTTAAATGCCGTTAACTTAAAAATTGAGGAAACTTTAAAATCTGATAATCCTCATTTATTTAGTGTACTTAATAATGGGGTAACTATTGTTGCTAATGAAATAAAAATTTCTGGTGACAAATGTACTTTATTTGATTTTCAAATTGTTAATGGATGCCAAACCAGTAATATTTTATATCAAAATAGAATATTAGATACTTTATCCAATATGAATATCCCAATAAAATTAATAGTAACAACTGATGATGATATAAAATCTAAAATCACTGTTTCAACAAATAGTCAAACGGCTGTAAAAAAAGAACAATTATCAGCAATGACTGATTTTCAAAAAAACTTGGAGCATTATTATAATGCTATGGAAGGTGATGGCAGATTATATTATGAGCGACGTGCTAATCAATACAATAATGATTCAAGTGTTGTCAAAAAAAGAATCATAAGTGTTTCAAATCAAATTAAATCTTTTTCTTCAATTTTCCGCCAAGATCCACATCTCGTTACAACATACTTTGGGCAAATTGCAAAAGAAATAGGAAACAAAAAATCTAAACTTTTTGAAAATGACCATCAATTCGCGTCTTATTATTTGGCAGGATTAATCTTTTATAAGTTGGATACGTTATTCGCAAGTAATGAAATTGATAAAAAATTTAAAAAAGTTAAATTTTACATAATTATGTTATTCCCTTTACTAGCTTCCAAAGAAAACTTCCCTCCTTTAAATAGTCACAATAAGGTTGAAAAATATTGCAATCCTATTATTAAAATCCTATTGGAAGAGGCTTTATGTAAGAATGTGTTTAAAAAAGCTATCAATATAATTGAACTATCAGGAGCCAAGATAGAAGATAAGGAAGCATTAAAATCGAAAAAGATGACCGAACAGATTCTAACTGCCCTTAAAGACAATACTTAATCCGTACAAAGGGAGGTAAAACTCCCTTTTCATTTTCGAGCGCATTAAAACATTAAAAATCATCAACCCGCTGCGCCAATAACGTCGCAAAATGCTGCTTAATCCGATTACCCTGCTTATCGACCCGATGTAACTCACCTACATTTTCATTGTATTTCACAATGTTCCAGCCATCGTATAGCGCACTTAACTCGCCTGCTTTAAAAGCAAATGGAAAGTCAGGCTGTACAGGAATATCATCGGTATCCATCGCACAGACAATCAAGTTAAATCCATTTACATTTGTGGCTTGCTGCATCTGCGCAATCAATGGTTTCACAGTTGGCGCTTCTAAAAACATCATCACCACCGTACAGCAAATAAAGTCGTATGTGCCGGTAATGCTTGGGTCAGCATTGAGGTCACGCTGTTGCAGATGAATCTTTTGAATGCCTTCGGCATCTATAATTTGCTGTAGTTTTTGCAAACTTTGCGGATTCACATCCCAAGCATCTACTTCAAAGCCCTGCTGATTTAAATACAGCGAATTTCGCCCCTGCCCACAGCCGACATCCAAAGCCCGACCACCGTGTAAATACGGCATAGCCGCCAAAATTTCTGAGTGGGTAGGTGAAAGCTGATATTTCTTATAAAAATAATCCTGCGAGGTACAGTAAAATTGCAGCTGACACTCTATGTCGTCACTGGTCGAAACAATTTTGTGCCATGCTTGAGGCTGAATAAATGGTGGCTGTTGCTCAGCTGTAAACAGATGTTCAGATTGCACTTGACCTGCCTCATCTAGAAAAGCAAAACTCAGCTCACCTTGATAAATCTTTAGCTTTGCCCACGTGCCCGCTTTGGTATTGTGTTGATTTTTAAACCCTTGCGGAATGGTCTGCGCAGTCCACACAGGCAGTTCTTTATAACAAATCAAGTTTTGCATCAGCCTATTTCCCACCTTGTTATGACGTATTCGCCAGTCCATAATTTTTTATCAAGCGCCTGCATGATCATAGCCAGTTCCTACTCAAATGAACATTCATTCGTTATCTAGAAACAGCAGATGGATAAAAAATAAAATCTGTTGCCACGGCATTGAGCGACTCCTAGAACGTTCATGACTTTAAAATTTTGAGCTTTGGCGACTTTTTGAACATTTTAATGATAGGCTTAAAGACAATAAAAATTCAGCTTAACTATATTTCAAATGAGTCGGAGTCTATCGATGTTTGCATCACCTTTAAAAACCATCATTTGCTTAGGCGTCATGGGAACATTATTCACAGGCTGCGCCACCAAAACCCTGATGACCAAAGACAATAAAACCTATACCCGTACCAGCAAAGTGACCTTGATTGAAGACCAAGTGGTGGCTTTTGGCAAACCCGCTCAGCCTCTGCCGAATTTACCTGTGCATAGTTTAGTGATTGCAGGGCAACAAAAAAGTTATGTATTGACCCAAGGTGGGCCTCAATTTGTCAGCTTGATTGGGAAACTAGACCCGAAAAATATTCAAGTGACCCGAGAACTAAGTTTCTATTCAGAAAAGAATGATGGTCATTTTACGGGAACACTGCCACTGTCTTATGTGAAGCTCAAAGAAGACATCAGCAAGAAAGATCTGGAATTTTTTATTGAAAATGGCGCGAAGGAATGTTCAAGTTCCAGCGATGAACGCATGTTTGCGCAGCGTTTCTGTTTCGAGATAAAACTGGCAGGTGTGGTTTACCCTGCGGCGAACAATTTAGCGTCTTTAAAAGCTTTGAGTAAGCCTTATCAGGTGAGCATTTATACCCACCAAGAGGAAAGTTATAAATCGAAGTCGGGCATGAATCCTTTTGAAAAATTAGTGCTGCTGCCTTTTGCCGTCGCAATTGATGTGGTCAGCCTACCCTTCCAAGCAGCCGATAAAATTTTTGATTAAGACAATAATAAAAGCACAGCGCCTAGAACGAATCAGGCGCTGTACTGTTGTGTGAAGGATTTAAATTAAGAGCTCGCCCATCAACCAAGCCATATACTTTTCTTTATCCATAAAGTCAGGCGCGCTGCCCGTATCTAGACTGAAGTACTGTTGGTTGAACTGAATCACGATCTGTTCGGTGTGATGCCAGTCTTCGATCATTTTGAAATATTGGTTGAAGAAAAATCGATTCTTCCCCCAGTTGCTTAAGCGTTCTAATTTTGGATAGTTTTTATTTTCTACAAACTCACTATACACATGCTGAATATCATCAAAAACGTGTATGGTTCTCATGACTCACCTGCCTACACTGAAAAGTCGTCATCGTTGTGATGCTTTTAATCTAGCAGCCAATTTTGAACAACAGATGACAGTCCGCTTACAAGACTGTCATCTTTGCACGGTGTTATAACTTCTGTTCTACCTCTTTTTGGGTCTGTTTTTCGACCTGCTGCATCTGGCTATTCAGTGTCAAAATCTCTTTATACAGTGCATTAAACTGCTGTAGTGGTGCATCTTCATAAAACATAAAGGTGTTATTTTTCTTTTCCCATTGGTTATTTTTTAGCACCAAGAAAATTTGATCCGCCTTGGCTAAATTCTGTTGTTCAAGACTAAACAGGCGGGTGGCTTCATGGCTTTTTTCACTGGCTTTCATGCTGTCGGTCAGTTGATGGCGGAACCGCGAAGATATTGCTAAATCTTTGGCCTGAGCAATGGCCTCTTTTTGACGTTGTTCAACCTGCTGTGCATAGCTCTCAACAACAGCATGTACGTCTTTCAGCATTTGCTCCGTTTCAGCATAATTGTTCTTTTTGTCTTTGCTTAATCGGTCAATATTTAGAAACTGATCCCAATTTAAGGCTTTTAAATCTCGCAGATATTGATTACGCGCTTCGGCATTTTGCAGCATATGACTGAGCACAAACTCCGCCATAATTTGATAGTCACCTGTCAGACGTGGGTCTTTTACATCGACTTGAATTGGTGTGGTCCAATCTTGAGCTTGTTTGTAAATTTGTTCAGTCTTTTCATACAGCACCGTTTCATAGCTTTGTAGCTGCTGCTGCTCTTTTTGTTGTTGAGAATACTGATAAAACATCCAACCAAAAACGGCACTGGTCGCAAGAACTAAAATCAACACGATACGTCGCATGTCCAGCTTCCTCTTCATTTCTTTTCATCATAGCAAATATAGGCACATGATCAATATTTCAACATGTTATCGATATTTGAGGATGCTAAGGCCGTACCCTCCCCAAGTGGATGAGGAATATACTGGCGATAGAATTAGGAAGTATTACTTCGCTGGAGCTGTTCTCGGTTGCTGACTATTCTGTTGAATCCCTTGCATAAAATTCCGATCAATCTGCCCAATCGAAATTTGTTCACGGGCAATTTGTACATTGGTCGCATTACGGTCAATGCCAAACGGCTGCAACATGATATACAAGCCTTCAGTTGGATTAGACGACTGTAAACCAGCGGCAATGTTCAAGACATGCTCGCGTAACAAAGGCGGCACAGAATTTAGATCTGCGGTGACCGCAGGTGGCAAAATATCGATGTTTTGAGTAATGGTCGGATCGACCACAAAAGACTGTGCATCATCCTGCAACTGAACGATACGGTGCTGCAAGGCTTTACGAATGTTTTCATCCTGTTGATAAGGAATCACGCCCGTTTCAGCACGTAGCTCTGATTCCGCCATGGTTTTAAAAGTCGGTAGACTCACGATCTCACCATTGGCTTGCAGCAAAGTCGGCATAAAAAGAAGAACACAACAAAAAACCGGAAGAGAATTTAAAAATTTCATAAAACAATCCCAAACGCTAAGAGATATAAAAAGGCAAGCTCAAACTGAGCGCCTTCACCCTATTGTATATTTTTCGATCTTTATGCTGCGTAGTTGTCAGATAAACGGTCAAACCCAGAGGGTTCAACTGATTGAGTCCATAGCGAAACCGCTTTTTTTAATGGCCCTGCTTTAAATTTTATAACTCATCCCCATCATTTCCTTAGTTGCTCTTTTTACTATTTTTGAGAAATCGCATGCGTGTAGATATTTGGTCAGATGTTGTTTGTCCTTTTTGTTATATTGGCAAAAAACGTTTAGAAGCAGCGGCTGAACAAGCTGGTGTGGAATTGGAAGTGCACTGGCACAGTTTTGAACTGGATCCAGATGCACCAGTACGCCAAGAAATTTCGAACTCAGAACGTCTCGCACTAAAATATGGTCGCACAGTGGCTGAAGTTGAAGAGATGCAACGTAATATTGCCAAAATGGCTGCGGAGGAAGGCATTGAATTTAACTGGGAAAATGCCAACTCAGGCAACAGTTTCAATGCACACCGTATTATTCACCTTGCTCAAAGCCATGGTTTAGGCAATGAAGCTAAAGAAGCTTTTTTCTTTAGCTATATGACGCAAGGCTTACCGATTGGTGAACGTGAAACTATTGAAGATGTGGCCTCTCGTATTGGCTTAAACCCAGTTGAGGTAGATGATGTGTTGGATTCTGACGAATATGCAGATTTCGTGAAGTTTGACCAAGAGGTGGCGCGTGAACAACTGAAAGTAACGGGTGTACCGTTCTTTGTTTTCGATCAGCGTGTGGCTTTAGCGGGTGCACAGCCACGTGAAGTCTTTTTACAAGTCCTTGAAAAAGCACAAATGCCTGCAGAAGAAAATAATGCGGCACAGTGTTCAGATGAGTCTTGTGAAACACCCAAAAAATCATAAGAATACTGGATTCAGAGCTTAACTGAGCCCTATCCATAGATAAGAAAATCCCCGACCTGCGGGGATTTTTTATAGGTTAAAAAAATGGATTTATTTTTTAATCGACCAAGAAACTAATTTTAAGATTGACCCGATATTCTACAATTTGGTTGTCCTTAATCACCACTTTTTGTTCATTGATCCAAGCACCTTGAACATTCTTCACCGTCTCAGTGACTTTTGCGATGCCTGTCTGAATTGCATCTTCAAAACTTTTCTCACTGCTTGAATTGACTTCTACCACTTTTGCAATGGCCATCTGTTTATCCTCAGCTATTGTTGTTTTTACCTGTTCATCTTAGATGAATTTTTAATCAAAAATAGATAAGTTAAACATTCCACAGCAAAAACTTACACAGTGCGCACAATCAAAAGACTTCAAAATGGTGAATATTTAAACGATTAATCATGTAACTCTACGCCCTTTTTCAGCTCTCATTTCAGACAAAAAAGACCTACTTTCAAGCTTCCTTTCAAACTTGAAAATCTAAATTTTCACTTTAAATTTAAACAGCTTAGCGCTGGAGTAAAAACTCTATACCAGACTAGAGTATTTATTCTAATTTATTGTTTTTTAACAATAAATGAACTCACCATTCATCTTTTACTGGTCTAAATCAGCGCTTAAATCGATCATTTTTTGATATCATTCATGCGAAATTTATCTTTTTAAAACTCCCAGTCTCCTAAGTGAGACCTCCTTTTTAGAGGAAAAATCATGAACGCTGTTAAATATGCTTTGGCTATCGCTGTAATGGCTCTTTCTGCAACTGTTTCTGCACAAGTTGTTTTTGTTCCAGATTTTCCTGTAAAAAAACCAGCAGACACTCAAACGGCAACGGCTGATGCTCCTGCGGCTGCACCACATCAAGAAGCGTAATTTGCGCTGACTTGATCAAAAATAGGCAATGTTGATTGCCTATTTTTTTTGCCCAAAATTGCAAAGAACTGACAAAAAATTTCAGCTATGAACCCTCTAGGGCAAAAATATTTAATTCAATCTGTGCTGAAATCGAAATTATCTACATTTTTCACTACCCTTTTCTCGTATCGAGAGCAGAATAATTTTTGCCTATTTATTCTTTTCTAATTATGATCAAACAAGAAGACCCAATTCCAAAACCAATAAATTAAATGCACTCAATAGCACATACCTATGCAAAATTTACAAGCCCTCATTCAAGGCCGTATTACGCCCCAAGCCATTGACCTTGATCAATTGATTGCGTTTGCACAGCAGTATACGCAGCCGACTTCAGCCGAATATAAATTACTTGAACTGGCCATCAATATGGTTTTGGCAAGCTACTTGGAACAAGCACAAAAACAACTTTAGAGTTCAGCGCATGAAAGCAATCGAAAAAGCACTGCTGATCAAAGAACTGCATCAATTGATTGATGGTTTGGAGCATCAACCTCTGTCTTTTTTTGAAATTGCGCGCTCGAAAAAACGCATTCGCGAAATTTTTGCACTCTGTGATGAACCCATTTTTCAAAAACAACTCGAAGCCTATAAGGCACTGACTCAGCCTCAAGCGGCGGCTGAACGCTGGATACAGCAAAGCCCCTACCAGCATGCCTATATTGGACTATTTCAATACGAGTCTGCTTTAACCGATGCCTTAAAACAGCAGGCGGCTTTCGCATGGGGTGTTTTGTATAAATCAGGTTTAGGTTGGCAAATTGTTTTTCAAAACACCCCAACTACACTGTATAGCAGCCCATGGCACATAAAGTTTGAACACGCTTACCAATGGTTTTTGAGCCATGCACAAAGTGCTCAACAACCCGAGAACGTACCTTTTCTCACAACACCTGAAACATCCATAGAAGTTGCAGAAGTTGCAGAAGTTGCAGAAGTTGCAGAAGTTGCAGAAGTTGCAGAAGTTGCAGAAGTTGCAGAAGTTGCACGAGACCAGTTTTTTCTGCCCGTTACAACCACATTCGATGAAGAAACTAGCCTAGGGCATGCACAGGACAATGTGATTACTGACGCTTTTGTTTTCACGGGTATTGAGCTTTTAAGCATTGCTACAGATGATACATCGGCCGAACATCCCCAAGATTCTAAATCATTGCTCCCCAAAGTCAGTCCTGAGTCTAGTCTGCTTTTATCTAAGGCTGAAGCAGCGCTTCATTTCAATACGGAAATACAACCTACATTCGACAGCAACCTAAATGCAACTCAAATTGAAGAATCCAAACTCAGGTCTTTTAAACAAGACGCTGTAGAAGATGTCGTCTCAATCAATCCTATTAAACTAAGTATCAAACAAGATAAGGAACCTGAAAATCAGGTCGATATCGTACAAAAAGATTTAGATCTTCAACCTGAAGTATTAGCAGAAAATCATTTGATTCTCAGCAATCAGCCTCTTTTAAGTGATGGGCTATGTCCGCCTCAGGAAGAATTTATCATTGAGGCCGCTGCACCCATTCGATTTGACCTCAAGCCAAGTGCGTCTATTTCAACGCTTGCCATTCAGGATTTTATCCAAAGGCGATCGATCTTGGCTGAACCACCAGATACAGACATTTCATCTGAATTTCAACAGCAAGATCCACTTGAAAGCGAGGTGACAGCACCATGCCCTGTTTTGCAGGATAGCCATACAGAAAATTCAGAAGCATCAGCTACTGCTGCGCAACCCATACTGCCCGCACAGATTCATTTGGGGCAATATCAAGCGAAATTGTGCACGCTGCATCAACCAAATTTAGATCCTAAGCTCTATGGCCTCGACATTTCAGGGCACACCGAGATCGGTCAAAATATCGATTTTCTGATCCACAGCGACCAACTCGATCACTGGTTGGACTATCCCATCTATTTAGCAGAACAGACCCAGCAGCACGGAGAGTTTATTAAGTATTTGGCTCTATTCGGTGCTGACAGTCCCACGGAAGCCATTCGCCTGAGCCAACAATTTGCCCAGAGTGGTCAGCATCAAGTCGCAGCCATCCGCGAAATTGTATGGGACCAGCTACAAAGTCATATGCATGATGCATTTTCGATTTTTCAGCTGTATACCCACCAGGCCAAACTGGTATGGCATATTGAAGACTATCATCCATTTATTCTGGCCGATCTACTTAATAGCCGTAAATTCATCCAGTTTGAAGAAAGCTCCGCGGATGTAAATACGCCCATTTTAGTGTTAAAAGAACGACAAAAAATTCGAGTAATTCATGGTCAAAAGCGGGTTGAACTCTCGCGTACCGAGATCGCGTATCCATGCTTGGTCTTAGACCGACAGCACGGCGTCAGTTGGCAGCTGATTCAAAATACGATTTCCACTTTGCCTGAACCTATCACTGTGTTTCAATTATTTGATTCTATTCAAAAACAACTGGGCAGCGAGTTGTAGAGTTTTGTATTTTCTACTTGTGTTCTTATGTGAAATTTACAACACTAAAACATCGAAGAACAATAAAGTACGAAAGCATGCTAAGAACTCAACATGTGGGATCCATCTCTTTATTTTTCTGCCTAAGTTTAGGTACATACGTCAACGTGGCTTGGGCGGAAAGCAATACCAACAGCACACAACATTTTGTGCCACCTCACGACGTGGCTGAAATTGACAAAATCGCATCGCCCCCCAAAGGTAGTGGACTTTTATACCAAATTCCACAGTGGATCGACTCACTTCCAACCGTCTTACCTGAAGAGTCGGACGAGCTGATTGTGCCCACGACTGACCTCACTGAAGAACGCACGTGGGTCGACCGCCAGCAAAAAGAAGTTCGAAACTGGGCAGACCGAACAGCCACTAAAATGGACAATTGGTTTGGTGAAACTGATCCTAAAAAACCGGCCACAGCCACCTTAAGGGTCTTGGTCGATAACCGCTGGAATAAACATGATGAATATGATGTAAAACCACGTATTCGAGGTCGAGTCAAACTTCCAACTTTAGAACATAAACTCAGTGTGGTGTTTGGGGATGACTCATTAGATAACGAACTGCAAAACAATGTTGTAATTACCAATGAAAATCCACCCAGTGCGAATAACGATAAAACATTTGACCGCCGCCAAACCCGTGATGCGAATAGTTCAATAGCATTAAGGTGGTCACAACTGTCAGATCGCCTTCCTTTTGAAACTGATTTCGACCTAGGGGTCCGTTCAGGGGATGATATCTATGCGCGGATCGAGTTATCGAAAGAATGGAAACTCGACAATGATTTTCGCGCTTATGCTGAACAGATTTATCGTTATGGTATCGACAGTGAAAATTATTTACGTACTAACCTAGAGCTAACCCATGCACGCCCCAATCAGCCATTTTTATCCAATCAGTTCAGCCTGACCTATGCAGACGATCAAGATGATGATCTGCTCTGGGATAACTATAGCTTTAGACAACACCAATTCTTTCATGGCAATCGTTTTAACTACGGCATTTACACTGGTGGTTTCTACAACAACGATGACCTGCGCTTGAACCGTTGGGGGCCTTTTGTCTCGTGGCGTCAACCCTTCTTACGCGAGTGGTTTTATATCCAAGGCGATTTAAATTATTTTAATGATCACCGTGAAGACCGCAGCCATTACGTCAGTGCCTTGGTGCGTTTTGAGGCTTTATTTTAATGGCATGGTGGATATTTAAGCTGAACTGTGGATAAGTTCTCACTTATCCACGGATATCCACATCAACTTCTTTTCCACCGAGTTAATCAATACATTCGACAGTTTTTAAGGTGCTTGATCCAACTCATTGACATAAAAGAAAGCCTATCTTAACGATAGGCTTTCTTTAAACATATAATGGTTTATTGAAGCAATAAGCTGTTAATCCGTTTGATATATTCGGCAGGATCATCAGGTAAGCCGCCTTCAGCAATCATCGCTTGGTCAAAAATCACATTGGCCAAGTCATCAAACTGTGCCGAATTTTCTAATTTTTTCACCAATGGATGCTCTGGGTTAATTTCCAAAATTGGCTTGCTTTCAGGTACGGCCTGACCCGCTTGTTGCAGCATACGAATCAGTTGTGGAGAAAGCTCTCCCTCACCTGTCACCAAGCATGCAGGTGAATCCACCAAACGTGTGGTCACACGTACTTCTTTGGTCTTGGCTTTCAATGAGTCAGACAGTTTTTCAACCACAGGTTTAAACTGCTCTGCGGCTGCTTCAAGTGCTTTCTTCTCTTCGGCATCTTGTAAATCACCTAAGTCGACTGCACCTTTGGCCACGTTTTGCATTGGTGTGCCATCAAACTCATGTACAAATTCCATTGCCCATTCATCGACACGGTCTGCCATGAGTAAGACTTCAATTCCTTTTTTCTTAAACAGCTCAAGTTGTGGCGAGTTCTTCGCAGCATTGAGACTGTCTGCAGTCACATAGTAAATCGCTTTTTGCCCCTCAGGCATACGCGCTTTATAGTCCTGCAAAGAAGTACTCACCGCATCATTGTTTGAAGTTGAGAAACGTAAAAGTTTTAAAATACGCTCACGGTTACCAAAGTCTTCGCCCAAACCTTCTTTTAACACTGAACCAAATTCACGGTAGAAGGTTTTGAACTTCTCTTGATCTTTTTCATCTTCCGATTTGGCTAAAGCATCCAACATGGTCAATACACGGCGTGCATTCCCTTCACGAATGGTTTTCACATCACGGCTTTCTTGTAACAACTCACGACTAACGTTCAGTGGTAAATCGGCACTATCAACCACCCCTTGAACAAAGCGTAAATAGTTTGGAATCAAGTTATCCGCATCATCCATAATGAAGACACGTTTCACATAGAGCTTAATCCCTGCTTTGGCTTCACGGGTAAAGATATTGGCTGCTGCTTTACTCGGTACATACAACAGCTGTGTATATTCGGTACTGCCTTCGACGCGGTTATGCGCCCATGCCAGTGGGGCTTCAAAATCATGGCTGAGATTCTTATAAAACTCGATGTACTGCTCTTCAGTCACTTCATTTTTATTACGTGTCCACAGGGCGCTGGCTGAGTTAATCGCTTCCCACTCACCCGTTTTCACATACTGACCGGGTTTTAGTTCTTCACCTTCGACCGCTTCTTCTTGCTGCCAAACTTCTTTTTGCATCTCAATCGGCAGGCTAATGTGATCCGAGTATTTATTGATAATTTGCTTCACTTTATGCGACTGTAAATAGTCCAACGCATCTTCACGCAAATGTAAAATAATATCGGTACCGCGGCTGTCTTTGTGGATCTGCTCGACTTCGAACTCACCCGTGCCCGCACTGACCCAACGTACAGCCTGATCAGCATCCACACCTGCACGGCGTGATTCTACGGTAATTTTGTCAGCCACAATAAAGCCCGAGTAGAAACCTACACCGAACTGACCAATCAGTTGTGCATCTGATTTTTGGTCACCTGTGAGCTTAGACATAAAGTCCTTGGTTCCAGACTTAGCAATCGTACCTAAGTGGTCAATCGCTTCTTGTTCAGTTAAACCAATCCCATTGTCTGAAATGGTCAGTGTTTGATTGGCTTCATCAAAGCTGACGCGCACATGTAAGTCCGGGTCATTTTCATAATATTCAGGATGATTAATGCCTTCAAAACGCAATTTATCGCAGGCATCGGATGCATTTGAGATCAATTCACGTAGGAAAATGTCAGGATTTGAATATAGTGAGTGCGTCACTAAATGTAATAGCTGAGCCACTTCAGCTTGGAAACTATGTTTATGTACGTTTTGCTCGCTCATCAATCGCTCCTTAATGTATTAAGTCTTATAGAGAATGCTTAATGAATTGGAGTGAGCGATACGTTTTTCAATAGCAATCGCAAGTTTTTTTGCTTTTTTTAAAATGGGCCCTGACGGTAAATACGATCTAGCTGTAGTTCTAACTGCTGCTGGCGCATTTTATACACGTCCATGAGGCAACGTTGTGAAGCACCACAACGGTCACGGAGACTCAACCACTTCACTTGCTCATCCTGAATCAAGCCACGTGTCCCCATCGGAACAAGACGTTTTAAGATGGTATAGGTGGTGGCCATTTTCACATCGGCATCGTTGATTTGGCGATACTCACAAATCGCATGTTCTGTCGTCGTTTTTGCTTTATCACAATTAAAACTTGCCGCTTGAGCATGCATGCTCCACGCCAAACCACAGACTAAACCGATTCCGAACATAGATTTCATTTTTATAACTCTCTTATTCTGTTTCTATCCATTTTATAGATGATTTTCTTTTAATACTGAATCATCGTGATTTATTTCAGCATTGATCACTATTCAACTTTAGTCTTTGCATAAAAAAACCCCATCATCGATGAGGTTCTTAAAAAGCTACTTTTAATTATTAAAATTTGTAGCTATAACCGAGTGTATAAATTACTGGATCGATATCTAATTTAAACTTCGTTGTGCCATCTACATTTACTTCTGGGTTCAGATCTGCATAACGGACATCGGCAAACACACCCCAGTTTTTTGCATCAGCAGGTTGGAAGTTAAAACCAATTTGCGCAGCATAACCAAAATCTTCTTTTACGCTCTTCACACCCTCCTCATCCCATGCAATAAAAGCTGTTGCACCGACACCAATATAAGGCGTGAAACCTGTTGAGTTTTTAAAGTTATATTTTGCAGTTAATGTTGGCGGTAAATGTTTAATTTTTACTGCTTCTGCACCATTAATGAGTATATCGTGGCTAATTGGCGTTGCTAGCAGTAACTCTGCAGAAATATTGTCATTAAAGAAATATTCAACCGATGGCGTAAACGCGAGTTCGCTATCTGCTTCAACCGTTAATGTACCATTCGCAATTTTCGTGTCCTGCGTTGGTGCAACTGCAGATCCACCGACTTTGACTTGCCATTGACCTGCCATTGCAGCAGATGCAGAAAGACCCATTAATGTAATTAGAGCAATTTGCTTCAACATTTCAAACAACCTCTGTTTGTAAAATAATTAATATAAAAATTAACATTAACTCATCATAAACAAGAGTGTAATTAATATGCAATTATAATAATAATGTATTTTAAATGCTATTTTTAAGTGATTGTTTATAATTGATTTAAATATTAAATACACTGTTTTAGTTGGTTTTAAATTAATAACGAAAAATCAAAATAAATATATTTTAATTCCAACCTTTTTAATCCGAATTAACATTATAAACCCGATTATTTTAATCTGAATAAATAATAAAAAAGGCGATTTAAAATCGCCTTCTTATAATAATTGGAGGGTAAATTACAAAACCATGGCCGCAATCCAACCAAAAATCATGAGTGGAATATTAAAGTGAATAAAGGTCGGGATCACACTGTCTTTCATGTGATCATGCTGACCATCCATATTCAAACCCGAAGTCGGCCCCAAAGTGGAGTCAGAAGCCGGAGAACCTGCATCACCGAGTGCCGCAGCCGTACCAATAATCGCAATGGTTGCCGCTGGACTGAAACCAAACTGGATACACAAAGGCACATAAATAATTGCTAAAATTGGAATGGTAGAGAACGAAGAACCAATTCCTAAAGTAATCAGTAAGCCAATCAATAGCATCCAAAATGCAGCGAGTCCTTGGCTAGAACCAATCCATTGCACTGATGCTTCTACCAATGCTGGCACTTGATTGGTCGCAGAAATAACAGATGCAAAACCTTGTGCTGCAATCATAATGAAACCAACTAATGCCATCATTCGCATACCGCTAATAATCACATCATCTGCTTCTTTCCATTTAAAAATTCCCGCACAGCTCAAAATCGCAACACCAACCAGACCAGCTAAAATCATGGAATCTGATGCGACTTGCACCCAAAGCGTAGCAACTACCGCAATGAGAGCCATAGATAACGTAAACTTTGAAATTTCGGGCTTAGACTTCTCACCCGTGATATCAAGTTCAGAAGAAATACTTTGCTGCACTGGTTCTACGTGTACTTCTTCGTATACACGTTTCTTACGGTAACTAAAGAATACAGCAACTAATAAACCAACAAACATGCCAAAAACAGGAATGGCCATTGCTGAAGGGATATCGGCATAATTGATTTTAAAACCATAGGGTTGCCCAAAAGTATTAATGTTTTGACCTAAAATATCATTTAGGAAAATCGCACCAAATCCAAATGGTACCAACATATATGTGGCAACCAAGCCAAAGGTTAGAACACAAGCAATTAGTCGACGGTCTAACTGAAGATGGTTAAACACACTTAATAAAGGAGGAATCAGGACTGGAATAAACGCAATATGTACAGGAATGACGTTTTGTGAACAAATGGCTGCTAACGCGACGGTTATAAAAATCAGATATTTAACCCGATTTTGTGCCTTTTCATTGCTCGAACCTTTCAATGTTTTAATAAGCTTATAGGCCAACAAGTCAGGTAAACCTGAGCGTGCCAAGGCCAAAGCAAATGCACCTAAGACCCCGTAAGCCAACGCAATTTTTGCGCCGCCCCCAAGCCCATTATTAAATGCTTCGAGGGTACCGTGTAGCCCTAAACCAGCCAATAAACCACCTGTGACAGCACCAATAATTAATGCAAATACTACAGGCACACGAGCTAATGAAAGTCCAAACATGACCCCAATAGCGGCAAGAATTGCGAACATAGTGAAAAGAGTGACTTGGAAGAAAGGCGCATTTTATCAGAAAATAACCAAAAAATTCTGCCCTTACAGGTCGCTAGCACCTTTCTCTTTCACAGATCATTTCAGCTGGCTTTAACACAACGCCAGTTTTGAACAAACCTTTTGATTTCTTTAGCAATTACCTCAGGCTGGCTCAAGATTGCCCAGTGGTTGGCATTTACATTCACCCGTTGAAAATTCTCGACCCACTTCGGTATTTCATCGATTAACGCTGGACTCACAAACTGATCCTGCTCCAACACAATCGCTTGTACGGGACAAATTGCAAAGCGTTCCCGAGGTTTCGTCAGGCGTGGGATAAAGTTGGCGCGGTAGAGCCCAACCCCGTGTTTACCATCAGCAGCAATGTGATGATTCAGCGGTAAGTCTGAACGTCCTTCTAAACGCGATAAAACTTTGCCCCAATGCTTAGGACTAAAAAACTGCCATACGGCTGGTGCTAAAAAAGGCAACTGAAAGGCCACAATGTACCAAGACTTCTTTAACTGCTTAAAAAATTGAGGCTTGTGTTGTACGAACTGTTCACGCATCCAAAATGCGGCATGGTCTAAGCATGGGCCTGAAATGGTGGTAAATGACAGCATACGCTCTCTAAATTTAGGCTCAGTCGCGGACTCCCATGACTGAATCGCTCCCCAATCATGCGCAATCAGATGAAAGCTACGCTGTGGGATCACACTATTCACCACACTTTCCAAATCTAGTGATAGCTGAGGCAAGGCATAGGCCAGTGTACGACGCGGCACACTCGACATCCCTGCACCGCGAACGTCATAGGTCACAATATAATAATCTTGCACCAGATGCCCAATCACAGGCTCCCAGACCTCTTGATTATCTGGATAGCCATGCACCAAGACCAGCACAGGATTGTTCGCATTGCCCCATGTTTTCACATAAAGTCTTTGCTGATCTGTAGTTTGCACCCAGTAACTTTGCTGCTCCATATTCAGCTCCTTATTATTATTGACTGTTTTTTATACTTTACTGGCAAAACGATCAATGCCAATTGATTTGATCTTCTCTAGTATGGATAGAAGTTCATCAGATACCATTGACCGAAATGAGCATTTTAAAAAAACTTGTGACACAGCCGATTGTCGCGAAATATATTTTTAATCATTTTGCCCCCTTTAAAGGTGCAGGGATTCAAATTGAAAAATTTGACCTTAAACACTACCATATTCGCGTCAAAATGCCCCTCACTCGACAAAACCGAAATATTGTCGGCGTACATTTTGGCGGGAGCTTATATGCGATGGTCGACCCTTTTTATATGACCCTGCTGATGCACCACTTAGGCAATAAATTATTGTTTGGGACAAAGCAGCCTCTATCCAATTTCTCAGCCCAGGTCGCAGTACAGTCTATGCAGACTTTCATCTTGATGCCCAAGAAATCGCGACCGTGAAACAACTGGCCGACAACTATGCCCCCGTACATCGTATTTATACCTTAAATTTTTATGATGAAGCTGGCATTCGAATTGCAGAAGTGGAAAAGACTTTATATATCCGTCGTAAAAAACCTAAACCGGCACAGCTATAAAAAAGCACTTCCATGAAGTGCTTTTTTTGGAAATTTGAACTTAAGACATTATTTACGTTCTTCAATTGCTGCGCCTGCGCCACCGCCGATGGCACCACCAATGGCAGCGCCAGTATTACCACCAAACACGCTTTTACCCACTGCTGAACCAATCGCACCGCCAACACCACTGTAGGTTGCATTACGGTTTGAGCCACCTTGAGCTTTACTGCCCACAGCCGCACCAGCACCACCACCAACGGCTGCACCTACACCGCCACCGAGGCTATTCCCCGCAGCACCACCTACTGCACCACCTAAAGCCGCTGTCCCAATACGTTGCTCAGAAGCGCTCATATTTTCACAACCTGCCAATAGCATCGTCGAAAGAGATGCCACTGCAATAATGCTCATATACTTTTTCATGAGATTTGTCCTTATTGGCTATTTCTTACAGCATAAAAGATCAGTATGAACTTAAAACCCGTGAAATGTTACGGTTACAGGTGCTATTGCTGAAAATTTGTAAGTAAGAAGCCCTCCTTAGAGGGCCTCTTACCGTATTCAACTCAAGCTTATTCAGGCTCTTTCACCACAACCACATCTTTGGTGGTGGTGCCATTTTCTTGGAGCACCGCACGTGTCACACTTTCTTTACTGTTCGGATCTTTCACTTGATCTAGTTTCAGCTCCTTACGTACAGGTTGCTGCCCTTTCTTAAACTCAACCCCTTGTGCATCAACTTGCTTACCTTCTGCAAGGACTACACCACCTTGACTCAAGGTCGATTTCACTTCAACTTTGGATGTCGGAACAATCACGCTACCTTTTTGCACAATCGGTGCAGACATTTTTTTATCTGAAAATTGGCTGGCATTTTCTTCGAGAACCACTTCACGCGCCACAATATCTTTACCACCATTTTTCACTTCAAAAATAGTCGCTTCGGTCGTCCGCACAGGGTCTTGACCTGCGACACTGCGAATAATCTGTGTTTTGACAATCGGTACAACCGCTTTATCCTCCACAGTTATGGTATTCGGCATCGGCGCTGCCATCGTTTGGCTCACAAATGCGAAGATGCTTAAGCCCAATAGCTTTGATGTCAATTTCATGTGGAACCACCTCTATTTTTTAATCGTTAGTGAAGTAAGGAGATTCGTGTACTTATATTTTTAATATAGGAAAAATGTGAAATTTATAAAAGCTTAAATCAGCTTCTGTAACAAAAGGACAAAAAAAGCCACCCGAAGGTGGCTTTTTCATGCATTTAAAGGGCTAATTACAGACCATTAAACTCATCGCTAAATGCTTGGCTTAATGCTTGATCCACATCAGAGAAGTCATTTACAAGCTCATGCTCTGCAGCTTCAGCTTCTTGACGACGACGCTCTAAGTGATACGCAAGACCAGTACCTGCAGGAATCAAACGACCTACAACTACGTTCTCTTTCAAGCCACGTAAATCATCTTCTTTACCTGTTACAGCCGCTTCAGTTAACACACGTGTAGTTTCCTGGAACGATGCAGCAGAGATGAACGAGTCAGTAGACAACGATGCTTTAGTAATACCCATCAATTGACGTTCAAACTTCGCAGGGAACTTGTTTTGCGCAAGAACAGCTTGGTTCTCTTGCATCACGCGGATGTAATCCACTTGCTCGCCTTTGATGAAGCTTGTATCACCGCCATCAGTGATATCAACTTTACGCAACATTTGACGTACGATCACTTCAATGTGCTTGTCGTTGATTTTTACACCTTGCAGACGGTATACGTCTTGAACTTCGTTCACGATGTAGTTGGTCAGCGCAACTTCGCCTTTCAAGCGTAAGATGTCATGTGGGTTCTGTGGACCGTCAGAAACAGTCTCACCACGGTTCACATGTTCGCCTTCGAACACGTTCATGGTACGCCATTTTGGAATCAGTTCTTCATAAATCTCAGAACCATCATCTGGAGTAATCACTAAACGGTTCTTACCTTTAGTCTCTTTACCAAAGCTTACAACACCTGAAATTTCAGCAAGAATTGCATGCTCTTTCGGTTTACGGGCTTCGAACAAGTCAGCTACACGCGGTAGACCACCGGTAATGTCACGCGTACGTGAAGTTTCTTGAGGTACACGACCAATAACATCACCCACACCGATTGTTTCGCCATCACGGACAGAAAGAATCGTGTTTTGTGGTAGGAAGTAGAACTGCTCACCACCATCCGTCGTATCAAGAACAACCGCAGGACGTAAATCTTTACCAGACGCAGGACGTGCAGTCACAGGTAAGATTTCAATCGTCGTCATACCTGTTGCATCATCAGTTTTAGAGGTAACAGTTACGCCATCAGCAATTTGGCTGAAACGTACTTTACCTGCAACTTCTGTTACAAGTGGGTGTGTGTGCGGATCCCAAGTCGCTACGATACTGCCTGCTTCTACAGCTTCGCCATCTTTCAACAAGATAGACGCACCGTATGGCAGTTTATAACGCTCACGCTCACGACCTAAATCATCCGCAATACCGATTTCGCCTGAACGAGAAGTCGATACCAAGTGACCTTTAGCATGTTGTACTGTTTTCACATTGTGGAAACGTACGGTACCTTTGTTACGTACTTGTACGCTGTTTGCAGCAGACGTTCGGCTTGCAGCACCACCTACGTGGAAGGTACGCATTGTTAACTGTGTACCCGGCTCACCAATCGATTGTGCAGCCATAACACCCACAGACTCACCAGGGTTCACCTGATGACCACGCGCAAGGTCACGACCATAACATTTCGCACATACGCCGAATGTAGATTCACACGCAACCACTGAACGTACTTTAACTTCATCGACACCTTGCTCTTCTAGGAAGTTTGCAAGTTTCTCATCAATCAAAGTGTTACGAGGCAGGATAACGTCGTCAGAACCTGCTTTCTTCACATCTTCAGCAACAACACGGCCCAGTACTCGAGTACCTAAGTTCTCGATCACGTCACCGCCTTGAATGAACGGAGTCATTACAAGACCGCCCAAAGTACCACAGTCAGGCTCAGTAATGACCAAGTCTTGCGCTACGTCTACAAGACGACGTGTCAAGTAACCAGAGTTTGCTGTTTTCAGTGCTGTATCGGCCAAACCTTTACGCGCACCGTGTGTTGAAATGAAGTACTGAAGTACGGTCAAACCTTCACGGAAGTTCGCTTTAATTGGAGTTTCAATGATCGAACCATCTGGTTTCGCCATCAAACCACGCATACCCGCTAACTGACGAATCTGAGCTGCCGAACCACGGGCACCTGAGTCAGACATCATGTAGATACTGTTAAATGATTTTTGCTTCTCATCTTCACCCTGTTTGTTTTTAACAGTGGTAAAAGACAAGTTGTCCATCATCGCTTTCGCTACTTGGTCGTTCGTACGTGCCCAAATATCGACAACTTTGTTGTAACGTTCGCCCGCAGTTACGAAACCTTGTTCGAACTGTTGCTCAATTTCACGAACTTCAACTTCCGCTTTTTCAATAATTGAGTACTTCGCAGGTGGAATCACCATGTCTTCCATACCGACCGATACGCCTGAACGTGTCGCTTGACGGAAACCTAAGTACATCAATTGGTCAGCAAAGATCACGGTATCTTTAAGACCTAATTTACGGTAGCAAGAGTTAATCAACTTAGAGATGTTTTTCTTGGTCATCTCAACGTTGATTTGTTGGAAATCCATACCTTCTGGCACAACTTCCCAAAGTAAGCAGCGACCTGGTGTGGTATCCACAACAATGGTTTGCTGTTCACGGTTACCATTTTCATCAATCACAGTCTGGTGTACACGTGCTTTTACGCGAGCGTGTAAATTTACCTGACCTGTTGCCAATGCACGGTTAACTTCGTGAGTATCTGCAAACACCATGCCTTCACCTTTGGCATTGATCGCATCACGAGTGATGTAATACAAGCCTAAGACAACGTCCTGAGACGGTACGATGATTGGCTCACCGTTCGCTGGAGACAAGATGTTGTTGGTCGACATCATTAACGCACGCGCTTCTAACTGCGCTTCAAGTGTTAATGGTACGTGTACCGCCATTTGGTCACCGTCGAAGTCGGCGTTAAACGCAGCACAAACGAGTGGGTGAAGACGGATCGCTTTACCTTCAATCAGGATCGGTTCAAATGCTTGAAGACCCAAACGGTGAAGTGTAGGCGCACGGTTCAACATCACTGGGTGTTGACGAATCACGTGAGCAAGAACGTCCCAAACTTCTGGCGTTTCGCGCTCAACCATTTTCTTCGCAGCTTTAATGGTTGTTGCTTGGCCAGATGCTTGTAGTTTCGCGAAAATGAATGGCTTGAATAATTCAAGCGCCATTTTCTTCGGAAGACCACATTGGTGCAGACGTAAAGTAGGACCTACAGTAATTACCGAACGACCTGAATAGTCAACACGCTTACCAAGTAAGTTTTGACGGAAACGACCTTGTTTACCTTTGATCATGTCAGCCAAAGATTTAAGAGGACGCTTGTTCGAACCCGTGATTGCACGACCACGACGACCGTTGTCTAGCAATGCATCTACAGACTCTTGTAACATACGTTTTTCATTACGTACGATAATGTCTGGCGCAGCAAGGTCAAGAAGACGCTTCAAACGGTTGTTACGGTTGATCACACGACGGTAAAGGTCGTTCAAATCAGAAGTCGCGAAACGACCACCTTCAAGTGGTACTAACGGACGAAGATCTGGTGGAAGTACTGGAAGTACATTCATCACCATCCATTCTGGCTTGTTGTTTGACTCTTTGAACGCTTCCATCAACTTCAAACGCTTAGACGCTTTTTTCAGCTTAGTCTCAGACGTTGTGTTTGGAATTTCTTCACGTAAACGTGAAATTTCGTTTTCAAGATCGATGTCTTTTAACAAGTCTTGAACAGCTTCTGCACCCATTTTCGCAGTGAATTCATCACCGTGTTCTTCTAAAGCGTTGAAGTATTCTTCATCGTTTAAAAGTTGGTATTTCTCAAATGGAGTCATACCTGGGTCAGTTACTACGTAAGATTCGAAATACAATACACGTTCGATATCACGTAAAGTCATGTCTAATAATAGACCGATACGGCTCGGAAGTGATTTTAAGAACCAAATATGTGCAACTGGAGAAGCCAGCTCGATGTGACCCATACGCTCACGACGAACTTTCGCAGTTGTTACTTCAACGCCACATTTTTCACAAATGACGCCTTTGTATTTCATACGCTTGTATTTACCACACAAGCATTCGTAATCTTTGACTGGACCAAAAATTTTGGCACAGAATAAACCATCACGTTCTGGTTTGAACGTACGATAGTTAATGGTTTCAGGCTTTTTAACTTCACCATGAGACCATGACTTAATCATTTCTGGTGACGCAAGACCAATACGGATGCGATCAAACTCAACTGGAGCATGACCATCTGAATCCGTCTTTTTGCGCATGATATCGAGCAAGTCTTTCAATTTTTTTCTCCGTGTGTTGTGGAGACTTTCACTACACAACTGGGTCACAAATATTGTTTTTACTGAACAATCCTCCCTCAATCCCTCCTTTTTCTAAGGAGGGAAGCTCCTACTCTTTTAAAGTGGGAACTCCCCCTTTCTCAAAGGGGGTTGGGGGGATTAAATGGAACTAATTAGTCACCATTTTTCAGTTCAATGTTGATACCTAAAGAACGGATCTCTTTGGTCAATACGTTGAACGATTCAGGCATACCTGGGTCCATATAATGGTTACCATCTACAATGTTCTTATAGATACGGGTACGACCTTCAACGTCATCCGACTTAACAGTAAGCATTTCTTGAAGCGTGTAAGCTGCGCCATATGCTTCAAGCGCCCAGACTTCCATCTCACCGAAACGCTGACCACCGAATTGTGCTTTACCACCAAGCGGCTGTTGAGTTACTAATGAGTAAGAACCAGTAGAACGCGCGTGCATCTTGTCATCTACCAAGTGGTTCAGTTTCAACATGTACATGTAACCTACAGTTACAGGACGGTCAAACTGTTCACCTGTACGACCATCATACAATACTGTTTGACCAGTACGTGAAATGTTCGCAAGCTCTAACAAGTCTTTAATTTGTGATTCTTCAGCACCATCGAATACCGGCGTTGCAAGTGGAACACCCGCACGTAAGTTACCCGAAAGTACCAAAATTTCATCATCAGTTAAGCTATCAAGATCTTCTTGCTCGCCACCAACTTTGTTATAAATCTTGTCTAAGAATCCACGAAGCTCAAGTACAGTACGTTGCGCTTTTAACATCTTGTCGATTTCTTCGCCAAGACCTTTCGCTGCCATACCTAAGTGAGTCTCTAGAATCTGACCCACGTTCATACGTGACGGTACACCCAGTGGGTTCAATACGATGTCGACTGGAACACCATTGGCATCGTGCGGCATGTCTTCAACAGGTAAGATGTTAGAAACAACACCCTTGTTACCGTGACGACCCGCCATTTTATCACCCGGTTGGATGCGACGTTTAACAGCCAAGTAAACCTTAACAACTTTCAATACACCTGTTGTTAATTCATCACCTGTAGAAAGTTTGCGTTTTTTCTCTGCAAATTTCTCATCAATTTCGAAGCTCTTCTCTTTCAAGAAAACTTGAATTTGAGTTAAACGCTCTGCAATAGCTTCATCAGTCGGTTGGATTTCAAGTAAATCAACCAACTCTAAACTAGATAATACGTCTGCAGAAAGCTTATCGCCACGCTTAGTTGTACCACCACCGTTAGACTCTTGACCCGTCAACAAACGAACAATACGTTCACGTGCTGCTTCTTCGAAGATTTTGTATTCTTCTTTCAAGTCTTTACGGTAAGCGTCTAATTGAGCTTTTTCAATTGCTTGGGCACGTTCGTCTTTTTCAAGACCGTCACGAGTAAACACTTGAACGTCAATCACTGTACCTTTCGTACCTGATGGAACACGTAAAGATGAGTCTTTTACGTCAGCTGCTTTTTCACCGAAGATTGCACGAAGCAATTTTTCTTCTGGTGTTAACTGCGTTTCACCTTTAGGCGTTACTTTACCTACAAGGATATCGCCAGCAGTCACTTCAGCACCGATATATACGATACCTGATTCATCAAGCTTAGAGAGTGCAGCTTCACCCACATTAGGGATATCCGCTGTGATCTCTTCCGCACCCAATTTGGTATCACGTGCAACACATGATAATTCTTGAATGTGAATCGAGGTTAAACGGTCTTCTTGAAGTACGCGCTCTGAAAGTAAGATCGAGTCTTCATAGTTGTAACCATTCCACGTCATGAACGCAACGCGCATGTTTTGACCGAGTGCAAGCTCACCGCCATCTGTTGATGGACCGTCAGCCAATACATCGCCACGACCGACTTTATCACCAAGTTTCACAAGAACTTTTTGGTTAATACAAGTGTTTTGGTTCGAACGTGTATATTTGATCAGGTTATAGATATCTACACCTGCCTCGCCTGCAACCATTTCGTCTTCGTTGACACGAATCACGACACGTGAAGCATCGACAAACTCGATACGACCACCACGACCCGCAATCACACACACACCAGAGTCATGCGCTACATTTGCTTCCATGCCTGTACCTACAAGCGGTTTGTCAGCAATCAATGTAGGCACAGCTTGACGCTGCATGTTTGAACCCATCAATGCACGGTTGGCGTCATCGTGTTCAAGGAATGGAATGAGTGATGCAGCAACAGAAACAACCTGCTGTGCAGAAACGTCCATATGCGTCACTTTTTCAGGCGGCATACGTACGAAATCACCTTGGTGACGTACAGAAACAAATTCTTCTGTTAAGTTACCGTCTTTATCTACGCCAGAATCGGCCTGTGCAATCACAGTACCTACTTCTTCAATGGCAGATAAATACTCCACTTCATCCGTTACACGACCATCAACCACTTTACGGTATGGAGTTTCTAAGAAACCGAAATTGTTACATTTCGCATAAACAGAAAGCGAGTTGATCAAACCAATGTTTGGACCTTCAGGCGTTTCAATTGGACATACACGGCCATAGTGAGTTTGGTGTACGTCACGTACCTCAAAGCCCGCACGCTCACGTGTCAAACCACCAGGACCAAGCGCCGATACACGACGTTTGTGCGTAATCTCAGACAATGGGTTGTTTTGGTCCATGAACTGAGATAATTGGCTTGAACCAAAGAACTCTTTGATTGCAGCAGCCACTGGTTTCGCATTGATCAAATCTTGCGGAGACAAGTTATCTGTTTCAGCTTGGCTTAAACGTTCTTTAACAGCACGTTCTACACGAACTAGACCAACACGGAATTGGTTTTCAGTCATTTCACCTACTGAACGCACGCGACGGTTACCCAAGTGGTCGATATCATCGACTTCACCTTTACCGTTACGGATTTCAACCAATGTTTTGAGTACATCAGTGATATCTTCGTTCGACAAAATGCCTTCAACTTCACGAGACTTCTGATCCGTACCCACTTCGTAAGGACGACCCAAACGACGGTTGAACTTCATACGACCGACTGGAGAGAGGTCATAACGTTCAGAAGAGAAGAACAAGTTGTTGAATAAATTTTCAGCCGCTTCTTTCGTTGGTGGCTCGCCTGGACGCATTACTTTGTAGATTTCTACCAATGCTTCTTCACGACCTGTCGTGGTGTCTGCACGTAAAGTATCTGCAACGAATGAACCACGGTCGATGTCATTGGTGAATAGAATGTTAAATTGTTTAACACCACCTTCAGCCAATTTCACCATCACTTCATGGCTGAGTAAGGTATTTGCTGCAATCACATCACCATCTTTAAGTGGGATGTCTTCTGCAGTAATACGCTCGTACAAGTACTCATCAGGCACAGAAAGCTTTTCTAGGCCAGCAGCTTCCATTTGACGCACATGACGCGCGTTGATACGCTTGCCTTGCTCAACAATGGTTTTGCCATCATTGTCTACGATGTCAAATTGTGCCATTTCGCCACGTAAGCGTTCTGGAACAAGGTCAATCTGGTAGCTACCCATGTCTAGGTATACAGGCACTTTTTCATAGAACAAGTCTAAGATTTGCGCATTGTTATAACCCAAAGCACGAAGAACCACAGTCGCGAGTAATTTGCGACGACGGTCAATACGCACAAATACAAGGTCTTTTGCGTCAAATTCGAAGTCTAACCATGAACCACGGTAAGGAATAATACGCGCAGAATAAAGCACTTTACCACTAGAGTGAGTTTTGCCTTTATCGTGGTCAAAGAACACGCCCGGTGAACGGTGTAATTGAGATACGATTACACGCTCAGTACCATTAATAACGAATGTACCGTTATCGGTCATGAGTGGCATTTCACCCATGTACACTTCTTGCTCGCGCACGTCTTTAATTGATTTAGTTTCGCGATCTTTTAAGATCAAACGAATTTTTACGCGCATTGGTGCTGCATAAGTTGAGCCACGAAGAATACATTCGCGTACATCAAACTCAGGCTTACCAAGACTATACTCAACAAATTCTAAAGCAGCATTGCCAGAATAACTTTCTATAGGAAAAACTGAACGAAACGCGGCTTGCAGACCGATATCTTCGCGGTTTTTTGGTGATTTGCCATCTTGTAAAAATGTTCTGTACGAGTCGACTTGAATCGCGAGCAAGTACGGAGCATCCATAACACTAGGCAATTTACCAAAATTCTTACGGATCCGTTTCTTTTCGGTATATGAGTATGCCATCTGGAGTCCTCGGAAAGTAAACCGAGCCCGCCTGCAGAACGGGCTCAGAAGGAATTACGCAGGCCGATATGGCCACCACTTTTTACAAATGCTGCAATTTTCAGTGGTATTGAAACGCTTACCAATATTTTTAAATTTGAAAAATATTGGTAAGCGTTTGATTCTTTTCTTTATTTTAATTTGATTGATTTTCCACCAAGCAAACAAAAATCGAGCCGATTATTGTAACGCAAAAAGGCTGATGACCCAAGAGCCATCAGCCAATTTTTGGGGTGAAATTAATATTCCCCCCCTGGTAACATTACTTAATAGTAATAGTAGCACCAGTTTCTTCAAGTTTTTTCTTAAGTTCTTCAGCTTCTTCTTTAGAAACTGCTTCTTTAAGAACTGAAGGAGCGCCTTCAACCATGTCTTTAGCTTCTTTCAAGCCAAGGCCAGTGATTTCACGAACTGCTTTAATCACAGCTACTTTGTTCGCGCCGAAAGAAGTCAACTCAACGTTGAATTCTGATTGCTCTTCAGCAGCAGCAGCAGCAGGACCTGCAGCTACAGCTACAGCAGCAGCAGATACGTTGAATTTTTCTTCGAAAGCAGAAATAAGTTCAACAAGTTCAAGAACAGTTTTTTCAGCAACTGCGTTTAAGATTTCTTCGTTTGTTAAAGCCATGAGAGTAACTCCAAATGGGTATTGAATGATGTGTGTTTAAGTTTGAGCTTATGCAGCTTCTGACTCGTTTTTCTCTTGAAGCGCTGTAAGTAAGCGACCCAATTTCGAAATAGGAGCTTGAAGAACGTTTGCAAGCATAGTAAGCGCTTTCTCTTGGTTTGGAAGATTCGCGATAACGCTAACTTCTGCGCCTTGATAAAGTTTGCCTTCAAATGCAGCAGCTTTAAGTTCAAATGCTTTGTTAGTTTTCGCAAATTCTTCGAATAAGCGTGCCGCAGCACCCATATCATCTGCAGAAGTTGAGAAAGCTAAAATTGTTGGGCCAACAAGGTTGTCGTTCAAGATATTGAATGGAGTATCTTGAAGAGCGCGTTTAGCCAAAGTATTACGTACAACACGTGTAGCAACACCTAACTTACGAGCTTCAACACGAAGAGCAGTTAATTGCTCAACAGTTAAACCTTGGTAGTCAGCAACAACAGCAGCAAACGCAGTAGAAGCAACTTCAGTTACTTCAGCAACGATCTGTTTTTTGCCTTCGATAAGAAGAGCCATTGTAAAACCTCCTAACGGTGATTTATGTACTTACGCGAAGTACACTCCCAATTCGCAAGTTCATCACTGAACTTACACGCGGAGGATGAACAAATCACACCACCGCGTCTACTCAGGCTGGGAAATTAAGAAAGTAATCGAAATTACTCTCGCCTGAGGTCTTTGACGCTGATAAATCTACATTTACCAATTCAAAGTTTGCCTAAGTTTGCAAGTAGTCCGAAACCGGTTTCTCTTGCGTAATATTTGAAGCAGCGCTTCAAATATTACTCAGGGCTTTAAAATTCTGTCTAAGTTAAACTTAGTTAGAAACGTTGTTTACATCAACAACAAGACCAGGACCCATAGTTGAGCTCAAAGTGATCTTTTTGATGTATACACCTTTAGATGTCGCAGGCTTTAACTTTTTCAAGTCTGCAATCAAAGTTTCAACGTTTTGACGAACAGCTTCAGCAGAGAAATCTACTTGACCAATCGCAGCGTGGATAATACCCGCTTTGTCTACACGGTAACGTGCTTGACCAGCTTTTGCATTTTTAACTGCACCAGCTACGTCAGGAGTTACAGTACCCACTTTAGGGTTTGGCATTAAGCCACGTGGACCAAGAATCGTACCCAACTTACCAACAACGCGCATTGCATCAGGAGCAGCAATCACTACGTCAAAGTCAAGGTTACCCGCTTGAATGCTTTCAGCAAGGTCATCAAAACCAACCACGTCCGCGCCTTCAGCTTTAGCAGCTTCAGCAGCAGCGCCTTGAGCAAACACAGCTACACGTACAGTTTTACCAGTACCTGCAGGAAGTGTAGTCGCGCCACGAACAACTTGGTCAGATTTACGAGGGTCAACACCTAGGTTTACCGCAACATCCAAAGATTCTTTGAATTTCGCAGCAGGAAGACCAGCAAGAACAGCTACGGCTTCTTCTAAAGTGTAAACTTTGTTTGCTTCAATAGCAGCAGCAATGGCTTTTTGACGTTTAGTTAACTTTGCCATGTCTTATAGCTCCACTTCCAAGCCCATAGAACGTGCAGAACCAGCGATGGTACGAACACGTGCGTCTAAATCAGCACCAGTTAAATCTGGTTCTTTAGTAGTCGCGATTTCTTCCAATTGAGCACGAGTCAACTTACCAACTTTAGTTTTGTTAGGTACAGCAGAACCCTTTTGGATACCAGCAGCTTTCTTAAGAAGAATAGATGCAGGAGGAGTTTTCATGATGAATGTGAACGACTTGTCGTTGTACACAGTGATCACGACTGGAATTGGTAAACCAACTTCAAGTTTTTGTGTAGCAGCATTGAATTCTTTACAGAATGCCATGATGTTAACACCACGTTGACCCAATGCAGGACCAATCGGTGGAGATGGATTCGCTTTACCAGCTGGAACTTGCAGCTTGATATAGCCGTCAATCTTCTTAGCCATTTCAAATTACCTCTGGGTACAAACGCCGATGAAGGCTCCCCAATTTCTAAGTAACGATACCGTTACAACAACAATGCCTGACTTATAAATAAGCCAGGCGTTTTTCAACCACTTCGAATTAAACTGATTTTTCGACTTGGCGAAATTCCAGCTCAACCTGAGTTGGTCGATTAAATACATTAATGGTCAACGTTAAACGTGACTTTTCGTATAGAACTTCTTCCACCACACCTTTAAAGTCTGTGAATGGACCGTCAATTACGAGTAATTCTTCGCCTGGTTCAAACATCGTCTTCGGACGTGGTGCTTCACCAGTATTGCGTACACGAGCAAGAATCGCATCTGCTTCACGTTGGGTAATTGGCGCCGGTTTCTCAGCCGTACCACCAATAAAACCTAAAACTTTTGGACATTCTTTAACAATGTGCCAAGTTTCATCATTCATTTCCATTTCGACCAATACATAGCCTGGAAAGAACTTACGTTCAGATTTACGTTTCTTACCATCCTTCATTTCTACCACTTCTTCGGTAGGAACAAGGACTTCACCAAAGCTATCGGCTACAGCGCTACGCTGGATTCGATCATTAAGTGAACGCATCACTTGTTTTTCATAACCTGAATAGGCATGAATAATGTACCAACGTTTCATAGCTCTCTTACCCGATAATAAACTTCATTAACCAGCCCAAAATGTAGTCAAAACACCATAATAAAATGGATGCAACAACTACAACCGCAAGCACCTGCCAAGATGTGGTCATGGTCTCTTGCTTCGTTGGCCAAGTCACTCGACGCAGCTCAATTCGTGAGTCTTTCAACAAACGAGCAAAGCCTTTGCCTTGATGGGTGGCGTATAATAAACCGAATGCCACGATGATACAAGCCAAAATTACCCCAACGCGCACCCAGATATCGTTGGCTGGTGCCCAATACGCTGGTAGGTGTTGATTCACCATGGTCGCACCAATTAATAAAATCAATGCGATAATCCATAAGACGACGTCTAGGGGAGAACCAGATTTAACTACTTCAGCAGAATTATTTCTTTGAGGGATTGCCGCGTCGCTTTGTGCGTCGCGTAATTTTTCATTCGACATTTTTGTACTCGTCGTAGGTTTCGCGACTTATTATATGACCAGTTTTGCCGACATCAAGCGTCTTTTATAAAAAAGTTGGCAGGCCAGGAGGGACTCGAACCCCCAACATTCGGTTTTGGAGACCGACGCTCTACCAATTGAACTACTGACCTGCAAAACAAATTGGAGTCGAAACCCCAATTTGTAATTTTATTTTATAATTATGCAGTTACTTTAGCAACTACACCAGCACCAACTGTACGGCCACCTTCACGGATCGCAAAACGTAGACCTGGGTCCATTGCGATTGGGTGGATTAATTCTACTGACATTTCTACGTTGTCACCAGGCATAACCATTTCAACGCCATCTTGTAATTTGATCGCGCCAGTTACGTCAGTTGTACGGAAGTAGAACTGTGGACGGTAACCGTTAAGGAATGGAGTGTGACGCCCACCTTCTTCTTTAGAAAGTACGTATACTTCTGCATCGAATTTAGTGTGCGGCTTGATTGCACCTGGTTTAGCAAGTACTTGACCACGTTGTACGTCTTCACGCTTAGTACCACGTAGAAGAACACCACAGTTCTCGCCCGCACGACCTTCGTCTAGAAGTTTACGGAACATTTCTACGCCAGTTACAGTTGTTTTAACTGTATCTTTGATACCAACGATTTCAACTTCTTCGCCTACTTTCACAATACCAGTTTCTACACGGCCAGTTACTACTGTACCACGACCAGAAATAGAGAATACGTCTTCGATTGGCATTAAGAATGCTTGGTCGATTGCACGTACTGGCTCTGGAATGTAAGTGTCAAGCGCGTCAACAAGTGCAACAACTGCTTCTTCGCCATACTGACCAGCGTCACCGTTAAGTGCAAGAAGAGCTGAACCACGGATAACTGGAGTATCATCACCTGGGAA
>NZ_JBICLH010000084.1:0-250131 GCF_043105125.1 Acinetobacter sp. TYF_19 | reverse complement strand
AAAAATTCATTATCGCTTATTTTCATGAACAAACTATGTCAAAAAAAAGCCCATCAAATGATGAGCTTTTAAGCCTTGGTCTCGGATAAACCGTAATACGACCAGTATAGTGAAACTATAGCCTAGTCAGTAAAATTTTCCTAGTATTATTTTAAGCGTCCATATATGTCAGTTTCTTGTATTTTTTAATTGCTTTAGATGCCTCATCTATAGCCGATTCAATTGCCATATCCATTAACTTTTCATATTTTTTCCATGTGCAATCATAGGCCTTGAGTGACATTTGACGCGCTCCCACTCCCGCATAATATAAACGACCCTTAGCTGTGTAATTTTCCTCTAATTCAGGATCTAAAGAAAAATCTATAACCATGCGTGCAATTAAGTAAGCCAAGTGATTCATGGTGATTTGCTCAGGCTCCCGTTTCTTATCAGCCACGGCGTTTTGAAGCATGATATTTACCAGGTGCATACGCACATATTCATAATCACTTTCACACTTACCACCAAAGACAATTAATGAAGTAACCGACTTCGCCAACTGCGTATCCATTGTAGCAATGGCACCTAAACGATCTTCGTAGTTCAAAGGCTTCTCTCCAGTGCCATGAGCTTGTGGCTCAAAATTTGGCGACTTTGCAGTAATGCCATGAGTCAACCATTCAAATTGTTCAAATTTATCTGCCATAACTGCATTCATCCCAAATCCCCCACCATCTTCTCTATTTGCTGTATCGCTAAACCCGACTTCACTTGTTCTGTACTAAACCGTATTACCTGGTAACCCATCATTGTTGCTGCGTTATATTTTTCTAAATCGCCTAAGTACCCCTTACCCCTCGTATGCCTACCATTACTCCAGATCCCGCCTTCCACTTCGACCAATATCTTTTTACCCTTCAAATGAAAATCAGCTCTCCATTTGCGTGTGGGGTGAAACTTAAACTCCTGCTCAAACTCAATTCTAAGCGCCTTGAGTTGTAGGCTTAGAGTTTGCTCACCCTCACTAACAACACGCTGCTTCTTGACCGATGCATGACGTTTAGCCCTGCGTTTTGGTTTGTAGATTTTTCGATATTCAGCGAGGGAGATGCTGGTCACTTGCAACTCGTTTAATCAAGGTAAAACACCCATAATTTCCAACAAATTTCTGCCCACTGTCATCAATTGCTGCGACTGCAAAATTCTTAATATGCGTCACAGTTAGTGTGCTTGTTGGTTGCTTCCATGCTTCAACGTCATGAATCACCTTGTCACCAATATGAAATGGATTACTCATCACTCAACCACCTCCACATCAGCACACAAACACATGAACGGCGTTCCATCATCCAAGCGCCCAAATACACGGCCATCTTCAACTCGGTCTAACACACCGTATCCAGTGAATCGCTTACCTGAGTAAATCGTTGCTGATTCACCAATAAAATCTACTTTTACGCGGTCGCCTTTTTTAGGTTCTGTTTTGTTGTGCCAAACACGCTTACCATCAACGGTACCGAAACCACAAATTAGACAAGCAACGTCGTAACCGTGTTGGCAATGCATATTGTTATGCTCTGAAACTCTCGTATTCGGGCTAACGTGATTGCGGATATCTGTTACATGGTCGGTTCGGTCGTAGTCGGCTAGAGCGGTGCGGAGCTCAGAGATTAAAAAGCTCTGCTGACCTGTCATATTCGGAAAGCTCAACATTGAAATGTGGTACTCATTTCGTGTAATCCAGAACACAGCCCACTCTGGCGCACCCGCCACAATTTCTCGCATCTGTTCGATTGTTAAATTCATGGCTGCACCTCAAATAACCGTTTAGCCTTTTCGGTAGCCTTGAGACTCAAAGGGCTTTTGCTGTTTGTCTCCAAATACCCTTCTGCTAAAAGCTGATTAACAAACACATTGGCATTACGTGGTGATATCCCCATCCACTCAGTAACTTCTTTCAAACTGGTTCGCCCAGACTTCTGAATGATTCTTTTCAAAACTAGTACCATTCGTTCACCTTGTTTCACGGCTTGTTTTGTACTGAAGTTCTGCTGCTTCACACTTCACCCCCAACACGATTGAATCCATTGGCTTTCATTGCCTGATACTCATTTGGATTATCAAAAGGATCTGGCCACTCGTTTTGAACCCGCTTCGCAGCTTCACTCACCTCAAGCTTTTGAGGTTTCGGAATTTCACGATTACGGACATTCAGTTTTCGCTTTAGGTTCTCCAGCTGCTGACGTGCAATATCGTTGGTCACGGGTTTGTGGCTTGGATCATCACCAGTAAATCCACATTGAGCAATTGCTTCTAGTAATTCATCCGCCTCATTGCGCTCCTTAGCCTCAGATATGATTCGCTTGTAAACACTGCTATAAACTTTATAAAACGTATCTGTTGAACCTAAATATCCATAAGGCTTTACAACTTCATCAAATGCTTGTTTTGCAAATTTATTGATTTCATGAGATCGATTCTGTTTTTCGTAAGTCAGAGCCTGCAACCAAGCCTCATCATGACTTTGGTATTCATACTTACCTAAACACCAATCTTTAAATTCGTTTACGGATGGTGGCCAAGCTGAAGTTTCAAGACGAATCAGCCCCCGATTAAATTGCTCAAAGGTGATACCTGAAAGCTTTTGGACAAACTTATCAATCACCTGACCCTTTTTTAAGCCTGACCATTGATCTGTAAAGCGTTTACCGTATGACAAAAGCATGTCTTCAACCAACTTACGCGCATCTTGCTCGCCAAACTGTTGAGCAGGATGATCCTGATGTTGAGTTAATTCATTACGCATATTTCACACCCTCCACTTCATGAACATCTCGAATCGACGGAGTGTCTTCACCACCAATTTCAGATAGCCACTCATTGACTTCACCCTGAGTTCTATTTCCTGCGCTTGATTGAGATTTTGGTTTTTGAGGTGTTGATTGTGTTTCACGCTGACGTTTCGTAGCATCCTTGTTGTTTTGAATCCATGTGTACCACTTGACCAACCATAGGCTTGGCGTGTTCTTGGATTCTTCACCCTTAGCTGAGAAGAAATCACCAAAGTTGGTAAACATGGAAATCAAATCTTGAATTTGAACTTCACAGAATCTTTGTCTTCCAAGTTCAATAAAATCGTTTTGGAGTGAGTATTGATTTACGCATTCGAGAATTGAATATCGCTTATGGTCTTCAGATTTGTATTGTGAAAACTGAATTGCTGGTAATGGAAAATTTTCCTCACACGTATTACTACTACTATCAATAATATTGGTTACTGGTTCATGGTTTATGGTTAGTTGCTCGTCCGTTAAATTCTCGTCTAACGGATTTTCAACGGTCGTTGAACTTTCGTTATTCGTAAGCTTAACTTGTGATGAACCACCATTAGGGTCTTGTTGCTTTTTCGCTGCACGCTTTTTAGCAGATGCTTTACCTGCCTCACTCGCTTGTTTACGTTTTCCGTGGTATTCAGCAATTTCACGCTCACAACGATTGTTGATATAAAGACCATCATTCAACGTGAAAAACTCATCTAACACATATTGAAGAGCTTTTACTTGCTCATCAGTTGAGCATTGAACACGGCGAGCTAAACGATCCAAATTTGAAGCATCAAGGGGTTGCTCTGTGTCGTAATACATATCCAGTAAATCACGATAAATAGCACGCTCAACTAAGCTCAAATGGCGAGTCGCATTGTTGAAATCCCCAATATGATGTTGGTAATAGTTCATTTAGCTTCCTCCAATTTGACTAAGCCACGTTTTTCCAACTGACGAATAATTCGAGGTTCGACAAATTGATTGTTGATCTTGTACCTGGTGCGTGACTTTTCTTTCACCTGGATAAGTTGGGTACCTTCTTGCATTTGGCGACGTATCGCTATGGCTTGCCCCCATTTGGGTTGTATGCTCAAGAATGAAATAAGCTTCCTGAGCCTCAATAGCTTGGTTCATGACTGATAAAGGCATTGCGGCAAGTTCTTTAGGTGTGTATATCTTCACTGGATCGAGTAAAGGGATAATTGCTTCGATAGGTGCTGGAGAAACGGTGATATCTTGTTTCTTTTTGGTGATTTTCTTCATAACGCACCACCTTTGATATTTAAATAAGCACCCACTCTGTCGCCCTCATATTTCAGCTCATCGAGCAAGTCTTGTAGTCCAAATTGATTTGCTCGATTTACGAGATGGCGAATAAATTCATTTTTTTCATGATCACCATCTTCATCGTCACAATCGCATTCACACTCATGGTCTTCACATTCAGAACAGTGAAAATCAACACCACGATCTGTCAGCTCTTCAGCAATCGATTCAAGATCACTTTCATCTGCTTCGCTTATGAAGCTCATCACGTCATCAAGTGTCATACCCCACCTACCTTTTCATTCATCTGAATGAAACGCCCAAACATAAAAATCTGACCTGCTCGATGCAGGCTTGAAATGATTTCACCTGCATACCAAGCCGAAATGCGATGATCGTTGATCAGCATTTCCATAAATTCGTCACGGGTGACGGCAGCATTCTTTTCATCACCTTTGATCTTGCGTAGGTTAGCCCCACGGATCTCCAGCAATCCCTCTAATGTGCGGAGTGCTGGCTCGTACCATGATTGAAGCTGCATCACTTGCTTATGCTCAGGCTTCTTTTGAATGGCCTTGTTGGTAATCATGGAACCTCCGCTAAGGCTTGTTCAGCTAGAGTGAGACGGCGTTTTGCATTGAGCTCAATAGTTGAAGCACTACGAACAAGCTTTTTGTTTAGGGTTAAAATGCCAATACCGATATACACATCGACGGTATTTTCATAGACTTCCATGACGTTATAAATTTCATCAAAGTTGCCTATAACTACATTAAGCACAACAGCATCCCCGATTAAAAAATCTATATTGTCTTCAATGACTTGTTGTGGTAAATTTGCGTCGTTCATGAAAGTGTACCCTCTGAATTGAATACTAAAGCCCGATCTCAACTCTCGGGCTTTTTTTTGCCTGTTTGGTGTGCTAGATTCAGATACATGTTCAATTCCACTAGAATGTTTTTGAACTAGAAAGTCTGAGAGTCGAGCCTCAGGCTTTTTTTTGATTAATACTTGTGTTAAATTTGAATTGTTCATTATTTCCACCTCTAGGGTAATGAATCGAAAAGCCTGATTTCTGCGATCAGGCTTTTTCTTTTTGAGCATTTGCTGTGTACTTCTGCATTTGCTTAAGCGCTGCCTGATCCACGGCGGTAATCAACTCGATCAAGCCCTGGGTAATCTGATGGATCTCTTCGTATTCCGCTGGTGTAATCACCCCATCCTCATAAGCCTCATACACAACTCGGTTTGCTTTCCCGCTCTTAATGTTGTGTTGCATCATTGCTTCAAAGATCGATAGCTCATGATGTTTGCTTGAGTCACAATCCACTGGTACTAATGCGTATCCCATCTGATGCGCCCACACCTTTAAAATTTCAGGGTTCTGCGTATACATCATGATGGTTTCAAGCTTCTTTAAGCTCGGTAAATGGTTTGGCATCCCTACGTTTCCGTAGTTGCAAATCGTGTTATGTGAATCACCAGTGACCTGAGCAATTTCCTTTGGTGAAATTCCCTGCGTCTGGTTAATCATTTTAAAAATTGCCGTTTGTGCTTCACGGCTTAGTGTTATTTCTTGCATTTGTGAAATCCTTGATTTTTTTCACGTTTCTATAAGGCTTCGACTAAGTAATAATTGGTTATGCGGCGGAGGGATTCTTCTTTAAGAAAAATTCAAATAATTTTTTATGTGAAAGCTTATCGTTGCTTGCATCCACAATTGCTTGAATGGTCTCCATACGAGGCTTTTTGCGCCCATGGATTAGATGCGACTCCATGTATCCATAAGAAACTCCTACGCGCTCGCAAAATTTATTTTTTTCAGGCTCGCTTAAAGCTTTCCAGAATTCATATAAGTTTGGCATTTAAATACACCCAATAGGTAAATTAAATACAAATATACCTGTAAGGTAAATTTAATTCAACCTATCAGGGTATTTATTTTTTCTACCCATCGGGTAAATTTAACAAGTAATTTTAAATGTGGGGTTCGTATGACAGGCTTAATGCAAATTCATGAGATTCGCTTAATGAATGCTAGAAATTTATTAAAGGAATCTGGATTGAGTCGTGCGGATTTTGCTGAAAAGACCGGTATTTCCTATAACTTAATCAGTCAATATATTGGTAAAAATCCAACAAAGAATATTGGGGATGAAACTGCGATAAAGATCGAGGAGGCTTTTGGAAAACCTAAGGGGTATCTAGATCAGGCAAATGCTTTTTCACTTGACTCCAATGACTCGGAATCAAGTCATGCTCAATCGAGCGGTATTAAAATCGCCCCAATTGAATTTAGAAGTGGTGACGCAAAAGCCACCAATGTGAGAATCCCTGTCTACAAGGATATCAAAGCATCCTGTGGTGCAGGTATTGAGAATTTTTTAGAAGATGTGAGTGAATATCTTGATATAGATCCTTACATACTAAAAATCATGGGTATTCAAACAAAACCTGAAAATTTAAGAATTATCTACTCATCTGAGTACAGTATGTGGCCAACTGTGGCTCCTGATAGCCCACTCTTTGTAGACATATCTGATAAAGATCCAGATATGCTGAAAAATGGCAATGTATATGTTTTTACACATAGCAACGAATTAAGAATGAAGCGAATTTTTGTTAGTTACGCAGGTGGCAAAACCGTAAGGCTTGCAAGTGATAACCCAGATAAAGTTCGCTACCCAGATGAATTTATTACGAATGAGCAACTTAATGAAATCAATTTTGTTGGCCGTTTGGAATTAGCGCTCGTAAAGCCATAGATGCTGTAACAAGTAAAGCCATAGATGCTGTAACAAGTAAAGGTCTAACACGATATCAACCAAGATATCCTATGATAAGAATTCTTAAAAAAGGAAAACAAAATGATCGCTACACTTAACAAATCCAAAACTGCGCTAACAATTAATCGTCAAGAATTCAAATTGGCATTAGAAAAAATTGGCGCAGGAATTGATAAACAAATAGCCTCGCTTAAAAAAGCTAAACAAAGCTACGACCCTGCTGAAATAGCACGCGAGGTCATAGGTGAAGTAAATATCTTTGAAGCGATTATTGAAGGTTTTAACGAAGCTGAAGGCACTAATCTAAAACTAGCAGATATAACCAATCTTGATACAGCACAAGGTTGGGTGGATGACTTTTTAGAAAAGTATTCGGATATATAAATAGCCCTGATCAATTTTGCTGGCTGGATTAAATAAAAAGCCGCTATATGCGGCTTAATCACGTAATGAGAATGATTAATGAGTAAAGAATACAATAATATTGAGGTGAGTAAATATAGCGAGCTAAGCAGTGATGAACAAACCGCTATTCATGAAATGCTTATCTCATATGTACGCACAGGTCATTTCTACAATATTGTCTTACTCCATGATAGTGAGCCTTACGACCTGGTCAAGCTTGTAAGTATTAGCTTCGAGAATCAAGATGCTGCAATATGGGTTCACTTCGAGACGATTACTGGTGAGAGACTGACTATGCCTTTAGACTTTATTTCAAGAATAGAATTATGTAATCAAGAAGAACTTTTAAACACTGTGAAGCTGGGCCGGTATGAGTCTGTTTAGGTTATCTCTGGATGTTTATAAAGTAAGTCATCAGTGACTTTGAAAAAGAATAAAAACTGTGAACCCGACGCGTCTTTTTGGATTAGAAGTAAAAAGTGTGTCCATCTGACTTGCTTTCATGGTCACTAAGATCTATCCTTCACTTTTAATTTATTTTCTGGTATGTGGAATATATGGCATTTGAAATATTCAATGATGATTGTTTAAACATCTTGAAATCTATTGAAGATGATCATATCAATCTTACGATCACTTCTCCACCCTATTGTATTGGTAAAGCTTACGATATACATACGACAATCGAAGGATTCATTGAAATTAATGAACCCGTTATTAAGCTTATTTGTGAAAAAACCAAGCCGGGAGGTTCTGTATGTTGGCAAGTTGGTCACCACGTTCTTAAAGATGAAATTGTTCCTCTAGATTTTGTGGTTTATGAAATTTTTAAACGCGTTTGCCCTGAAATGAAGCTTAAAAATCGGATTATCTGGACTTTTGAGCACGGAGCAAATTGTAGAAATCGATTTAGTGGCAGGCATGAGACTATCCTATGGTTTTCAAAAGGCAAAGATTGTTATTTTGATCTCGATGCGGTGAGAGTAAAGCAAAAATATCCTGGTAAAAAATACTATAAAGGCCCTAAGAAGGGTGAATACAGTGGAAACCCGTTAGGTAAAAATCCTGGTGATGTCTGGGCCATTCCAAATGTAAAAGCTAACCATATGGAAAAAACGGATCATCCCTGCCAGTTCCCGATTGCTTTAGCTCAACGCTTAATAAAAGCACTATGTCCAGAAAATGGGATTGTCTTAGATCCATTTATGGGCTCCGGATCAACAGGTGCTGCTTCTATTTTAGAAAATAAAGATTTTATTGGTATTGAGCTGAAGAGTGAATATTATGAAATAGCAAAAAATAGACTACAAGATGCAGAAATAGGTCTTCTTAAATATAGAGAAATTGATAAACCTATTTTTGATCCTGCAAATGCTGGATCTGTAGCAAAAGACCCTTTTATTAATGGAGTATTAAATGAAAATTCCAGCTATTAAATTTCAACAACAGGATAATTCTCTATACATTTTTAAGATAAAGGCATCTGAATTATATGAAATAGTTGCTATTAATCAACGGGAAGACGATAAGGATACTGGATACCAACGAACCCTATCTATTTCGAGAGCTAAAGCAATTTCGAAATATATAACTCAGAAGCAAAGACCAATAGCTCCAGGTTTGGTTGTTGTATTTGAAAACTCGACTTTCGATGAACATGAATCTACGATTACAATTCCTGATCAAACAAATGCGGGGTGGGTGATTGATGGACAGCATAGATTAAGAGGAGCTAAATTAGCAGCAGATGAAGGAATCGATATTGAATTGGCAGTTATTGCTTTTCTAAATTTAAGTGAGAGTGATCAAGTCGAGCAGTTTATTACAATTAACCAAGAAGCAAAAAGTGTTCCTGCTTCTCTGTATTTAGACTTAAAAAGACAAATACCAACACTAAATGCAAAAACCGCGACGGAGGTGGCTAAAGAGAAAACTGTAGATATTGCAGATGTACTCAGAAAAAATCCTAAAAGTATATTTTTTGAGAAAATAGCAGTTACGTCTTCGCCATCAAAAGGTCAAATTTCCCTTAACAACTTCGTTAGAAAAGTGCATCCTCATTTGGTAGAAGGAAAAGGTGCTTTTGCCACCTATACCAGCCAGGAAGTAGCTATTATTTTAGACAATTACTATAAAGGCTTATCCAAATATGAGCCTGATTTTTTTAAGTCTGCTGATAAGAATATTTTCTTTAAAACTTTAGGTTTTGGGGCATTAATAAATGCTTTGCCAACTTTTTTTCAGTGGGTAGCTAAAGAATATAATAGTACATTTACTATTGAAACTGTTGAGCAAGGATTTCTTAAAATTGACCATACTGATTTTAATTTTACTTCTTGGGAAAAAGCAGGCACAGGCTCAGATGCTGAAAAAAGAGCGGGCACTGATCTAATTAATGCTATTGAAGATGGCTTTACCCATGGTGGTAGTGAATCTAAAATTAAATTATTCTAATTGATATGAGTAAATCTAAGTATGCTATAGACTTATCTCTAAAAAAGCTCAAACACAGAAATGGGCTTTTTTTAGGAGATGTTTGGTCTTATCACCTTGTTGATAACAATGATTCTATTCCCGTTCAAGATACTGTGGAGTCTTTAAAAGATAAATTAGAATTTAATCAGACAGAAAAAGAAAGGTATATTTCAGAAGTAACAATTCCCACTTCTTTAATGAGTGAAAGCAATATACTCGCACATAAAGCATTAGTCGCCGGAAGAAGCTTCCTACGTGATCTTAATAGTGGGCAACATAGTTATGCTGAAGTAACCGCATACAACGGATGTTTATTTTGGGCGAGATGCATTTTACTTTATTTGGGTATCTGGGTCTCACCTAAAAAGCTGCATGAGTCTTTCTGGATAATTGACATCTACCCTAATAAAGAGAAATCTATAAACGATTTGTTTAATTTTATCAAAATTGGAAATAAGCAACCTGGTCATATTGAGATATGGTTGATTTTAAAACGTATATTAAATACCTCGAAAAATTTACCATTTGACCCACATTTCCTAGCTTTTATAGATGAAATTGATGAAACTGCTATTGGTTTTAAAAGACATCAACTTCAATATTTAAATAATTTTTGGATTAATTCAGATGATTTAACTAAAGATTGCATAAGTATTGATGACTTATCTTGGGTTAAAAGCTTCACTCCTGATATTTATGCTAAATTGGATTTAAAAGATAAATCTTCAGACAATTCTCTTATTTATTTCTATTTCATCTTGGCCAGAAATTGCTATTTTTTATTAAACAAAATAAAACCCAGCCTACCTTCTGTCTTTAATGAAGAATTTGAAGAACTTAATAATTCATTTAATCTGCTTAAGATTTTAAATCAAAAAAATTGGTTAGATCAATTAATTTAGTGCTTCTAACAAACCCCATCCAACCCACCCCAGCGGTGGGTTTTCTTTTGTCTATTTAATCTCAATTTACCAATTTAGTAAAAATATTTTTAATAATTTTACCTTGCAGGTATTTACTTTATTTTACCCCACAGGTATATTTTATCTCACAGACATTAAAAAAGCGCACTGACCTGAGAAATCCAATGCGCTTTTACAGAAACTGCGAGATCAATTATGAACAAAACCTTATCCCCTTTCAATACCATCAAGATATCTCTTGGTGTAGCTGCTGTAACAATAGGCGTGCTTAGCTGTGGGTTTAAAACTGCACCGCAAGCTGCTCAACCTATCGTTGCCAACGTAGCACCTTCTGAATATCAACTCCTTGCATTACGTATGACTGGTGATAACCACGGCGAAGCGATTATTCGTTTAGATGGTTTCCGCGTTACTGCACGTTTTGAAGTTGAAGCATATCCTGACAGCTACGGCGTACCAGGTGGTGAATTCACCTCAGTTGATGTAACCAGCCTTGATGAAGTGACCGTTTCAGATGCCTTAGGTAATCCATACAACGACTTCACAAATCACATCGACCATCAGAACTTCAATGCTCTTATTAAGGGTTATATCGAAAAACATCGTTTAGTGGAGGCAGGCTAATGACTACTTCTACTCAAAAGTTTTCTGAGTTCATCAACCAAGATGACGAAGGCAACATTCGTATGCGTCTAGGCCATTCAACCTACTTTGAAAAAGGTCGCCATATTTATGTAGTGAATAAGGATGGTACCGAACAGCTAATTACGCTTGAGGTTCATGTTTCCAAGCCTTGGATCCGTGAAAACTTTGAACGTGAACGCACATTCCAACGTAAGAAGAACTTAGCAATCGCCCTACAACGCACACATATTCCACTTCGTGAACGGCGTGAGTACAAGCGTCGCGCAGGTTGGGTTGGTGCTCGATAGCAACCAATCCTCCCCTTTAAATAATGAATAGTGAGTAATGAATAATGAGTATTGCAACTTTAATCCTTGGCCAGTCTGGTACTGGAAAATCTACAAGCCTAAGAAACTTGGACCCGCGAAATGTGTTGTTAATTCAGGTAATCAAAAAGCCATTGCCGTTTCGTTCGCCTAATTGGAAATACATCACACCTGAAAACAAGCAGGGTTCAATTTTGGTCTCTGATAATCCTCAATTCATCATTAATGTAATTAATGGATCTAAGCGCCCAATCATTATTATTGATGACTTTCAGTATGTTATGGCGAATGAGTTCATGCGTCGCAGTTCTGAAAAGAGCTTTGATAAGTTCACCGAGATTGGCCGCAATGCATGGGATGTGTTCAACGCAGCAATTAATGCCCATGACCATAAGCGCGTATACCTTTTAAGTCATACCGAAGAAGACGCTCAGGGTAAAACCAAGATCAAAACTATTGGGAAGATGCTAGACGAGAAAATCACTCTTGAGGGCATGGTAACCACTTGCCTTCAGACTGCGGTGATTAATGGTCAATACGTATTCCAGACTAAAAACAATGGCAATTCGACTGTTAAGTCCCCTGATGGCTTGTTTGAAACTGACCATATTGAAAACGATTTAAACCATGTGGATGTGGCGATTTGCGAATTCTATGGCATCCCAAACCCTCAAATTCAAACACAAGACCAATCTGCTTAATAACCTAAATTTAAACTTGGAGTAATTTTCATGAATCAACAATACAAACAATTTGGCTTTAACCCTGACTCAGCAAAGCAAGCAGACAGTAGTCTACGTATTGAAGAAGCTGGTAAATATATTGGTGTGATTAAGCATATGGAATTTATCACAGCGAAATCAGGTACAACCGGTTTTGAAATTGAATTTGAAACAGACAATAAAGAATCTGCTTCATTTTCTATTTGGACCGAGAAAAAAGACGGTACTCCATTGGGTGGAGTTCACAAAATTAATGCACTGCTTGCTTGTGTTGGTGCTCGTGGTCTAACACCAACAAATGCACCTTTAGAGAAATATGACTTTGACGCTAAAGAGCGTATTACTAAAAATTGTGTAGTTGCTCCAGAAGTTGCTGGTAAGCGTATTGGCTTATTGCTTCAGCGAGAAAATTACCAAAATGACAACGGTGAATGGAAACACCAGATGAATTTCTTCTCTTGCTTTCACGCTCAAAGTGAGTTGATGGCCAAGGAAATTATTGAACGTAAAACTACACCTGAAGCACTACCAAAATCACTTGCTTCGCTTATGTCTAACCCTATCACGACACGTAAGCCTAAAAACAACAATGGTGGTGGCTACCAACAAAATAACAGTGGTGGTTATGGTGGAAGTAACCAGGGTTTTAACCAAAATAATGGTTACAACCAAGGCGGGTTTGATGGTTATTACGATGATGTGCCACCAGTGTTAGGTGCCAACCAGCAAGATGATTTTCCGTACTGAGGTTAATTGGCTATGAATGCATTGATTTTAGACACTGAAACTCACGACCTGAATGGTTACCCAATTGAGATTGCTTACGCACCTTGCTCTTTTGAGCAAGGGGTGTTGGTAATCAACCAAGGGGAAGTTTTTGATGAGTACTTCTCATGCCCTGAGCCTATCGCTCTGGGTGCTTTAGCAACGCACCACATTCTTGAAGCTGATATTGCTGAAAAGCCAAGCTTTGACACATTCAAGATGCCTCAAGATGTCCAATACCTAATTGGACACAATATTGATTATGACATTAAGGCTGTACAGAAATGCCAGCCAGACTTCACTGTCAAAGGTATTTGCACGTTGGCTTTATGTCGCATGGTATGGCCTGAATTGCCACACACATTAAGCGCTATGTACTACCACGTTATGGATGATTTGGAGCTTGCACGAAAACACCTTCGACATGCCCACAACGCTAAAGCAGACATCTATTTCACTGGTGTAATTCTAAAAACATTAGTAGAGCAGCTGGGCATTAAAGACATGAACTCCCTGTACATCATGTCAGAAACTGCCCGCATACCAAAGTACATAACTTTTGGGAAACATAAAGGCACAGCAGTTAAAGACCTTGATCCAAGTTATGTGACTTGGTTGCTACGTCAAGATGACTTAGATCCTTACCTACGTAAAGCAATTGAGGTGGCGTGATGTTTAAGGTCGGCCAACTTGCAGTAAATATTGATGAAGGCACAACACACCAGATTCGACACATCAAAATTCAGAATGGTGAGCAGATGCTAGGGTTTGGTAGAAAGCGGTTCGCATGGTGTTTTGCAAAATATTATAGAAAATATAAGAAGGTGGCGTGATGGATATTAAAGAAGAAAAATCAGAACTTAGTGAAACAATAAAACTTGTAGAAGCTGTTCTGGAGCGTTTGACTTTTCATGCTTTTGAAGACGTTTTGATATGGTCAAATGAACACGCAAGTCGTGCTTTAACTCTATGTTTGAAAAAGACTCTTAAAGAGTTTGAGAATAGGGAGTTAATTCTAACAAGTAGCTACCCAAAGCTTAAACATTTTTCGGTAGATAATGTGGTTAGAGGTTTATCCACAACTTTAGATCAAGCTCAAGAACGTCAAGACAACTTAAATAAAGAAATTGATGAGCTAAGTGATCAGTTGGCCAAAGCCCAAGCGGTGCCGAAATGGATTAGTGTCAAGGACAACCTACCACCCGCAAATATATTAGTGCTGGGAATGTCGCAAACTCGCAGCAATATATTCAATATCTACAACGTGATGGATTTAGATGAATTTGAAGAAGCTGACGTAACGCATTGGATGCCATTACCCGATGCACCACAGGAGCCAGCCAATGACTGATTTCAACCAGATAAAAATCAAACTAAAACTGTCAATCGGTTTTCCTGTAGCTAATCACGAGGAAGAAACTTTTCTAAGTGAGCATATCTCCGAGGAAGAGTGGAATAAATTGGGGTTCTTTGAAAAAGATGAATTTATTCAAAATGAAATTCTTCGCGAATGGGCATACGACTATATAGAAATGTCGGCACATATGGAGAATGAAGCTAATGACTGAAATTCAACAAACAAACATTGCTGTGGCTAACTTCATTATTGGTGAGCTGCACAAGGACAAGCCTTTTAATCTGGTTTTGGATACTGGTGAAACGGGCGCTTTGTATCACATTGCGAGTGAGTCACATCATTTGCACAGTAACTTTGTGCGGAAACTGGAAGCAACTTTAAGACAGCGCGTGAACAATGGCACAGGTGTTATTTTGGAAGTGAGTGATTCAAATGCTGACCTTTATTACCACATGCTATCGTCATATATCGCGAAGTTTGATCAGTATGGCGTGGTAAAAGCTTTGGGAGAAATATCGTGAATCTAATTGAGGAGTTGGGCGGGTATGAAGTTGTCAAAGGATTTTATGAAAGAGCTGTGAATCATGGTTTTAAGTTAATTGAAATTCGTGACGCCCTCATCGAACACCGCCGCCAGCACAATATTTTTGAACCTGATGATTATATTATCCATGACGGTGAATTAAAGGTTTTTGCAATGTGGTCCAGTGCGGTGAAAGGCTGCGCGTACATCGGATATGCGTATGCGGAAAATGGGGAAATGGCTCATAAGGATGAGTTTAGACACGCCACCGGTGAAGAAATCAAAGCGGGTAAAAGATTGGAGGTGAAAAGTGAAAATTAAGCTAAATGAAATGTCGCAGCAAGATAAAGATATGCGTTTAGATCGCTTCCTTACTGCATCAGATCAACAGTTATTTCCGCAGGAAGATGTAGCAATTTACCTCTCCTGCTCTGTCCACACCTTGCAGCGCTTGCGTTGTGCGGGTGGTGGGATTCCTTACACCAAGGTAGGTCGATGTGTTACCTACAAGAAGTCGGATGTGCTGGCCTACCAAGAACGACAGACAGTAATGAATACGGCCCAACTTGCCTCTTAATCGAAGCAGTTGAGCTTACCCTGATACACGGCTTCAATGTCATTCATTGCAAGCCGTAATTTTTTGAGTGATACCTGCACATAGCCACCAGTAACATCATTTTTGGCACCAGATCTATGGTTGAGTAATCGCTTAATCGTATATGGACCATAGTCCAAATTATTACAGATAGTGGCAAAAGTTCGACGCAAATCGTGCAGTGAAATTTCAATGCCTGTCTGCTCACCTATTGTTCTTAACAAGCCTTGAGCGCCTGCAATATGTTTTGCATCTGAAGTCATATTAGAACCCGGGAAAACATAATCATTTCTTCGCAGCTCATAGCGCTGTTTTATGATTTCAAATAAGTGGTCACCCATCGGCAGCAAGTGGTCATCACCGTTCTTTGGGTCTTTAAATACAAATAACCCTTTTTCAATATCTACATTTTCCCACTTCAAGGTTTGAGCTTCATTTCTTCGACAGCCTGTGTACATAATGAATAACACAAGGTCACGTGTAGCATTCTTGGAGGCATCTTCATATAAAGAACGCTCAGTGAAGTAATTCAGGACCGCATTGTAAAAAGTGTGGATATTACTTTCATCTAAGTGGCGTGTTCGTGCTTTAGTTTTATTCCAACCACGTTTTGCAGGAATAATATCAGCTGGATTTTGTTTGAGAATTGGATTTTCATCAGTAGAGCAATGGATTTGAGCAAAGCGCCAGATGGACCCGAACATTTTTAAAGTAAGGTTGGCTTGAGTGGGGCTGTATTCGGTTAGTTTAATAAACCGGTCAAATACATCCTTTTTATTGATTTCAAATATAGGCCGTTCCTTCCAGTCTGAAAGGAAGGTATTGATGCAGTGATTGTAGGTATTCACAGAAAGCGGTTTTAATTTTCTTTGTTTGAGATATAGATCGAATGCTTGGCTTAATGTCATTTCACCATTTAAGGCATCTTTCTTTTTCTCAAAAACACCATTGGCTATATCAGCCAAAATGGACTGGGCCTTTTTTCTAGCTTCTACAGGTGTAATCTCGTTGGTCTTGCCTAGCGTCACTCGGAATAACTTTCCAGCATGTCGGCGCTCAACAATATAGGATTTACTTTTAGTGGTAGCTCGGACTGCAAAACCAATCAGATCCGAGTCGCGATATATGGCTTGCCCTTTTTCGGTCAATGCAATAGCATCAACATTAGATTTGTTGAGTTTCATTTCAAGCTTAATTTACAAATTCGACACTTGCATTTTAAGCCTGAAATTACTCAACAGTCTACATATAGTCTACACGTTATTTTTTAGTGTAGACGTGATGCATAATAAATTGCTTTATAACAATAACTTGCATAACACCACACTTTCCCACCATTAGAACTTCCAGTTATAGAAGACGTCGATTGCACGCTCTAATGACTGACTCGCCTCTAAGTACATACGTTTGTTCATTTGATAACGCAGAGTCAGTTTATTGACTGGCGTAAAGACACCCACGCCATAACGAATATATAAGTCAGGTGTAATATAACCCGTCAAGCTGACTTGTGTGTCATCCCCTGTACCTTGAGCATCCAATGCTAAACCACTTAAGCCAAAAGTACGTCCAATTTGGTTCGTAAAGGCACGTGTACCGCCTAAACCTAAACTAATCCCTGCGGCAGCAATGGTGTTGTTGACATCTGACTTAAAGCCTTCCGTTTGACTTAAACCAGTTGTACCTTCATTAATTCGGCCTGTAATTAATGCATTCAAAGCTTCTTGCTCAGAAAGCCCCGCATCGTTATAGACTTGAATATTTGGAGATGTTGCCGTACCTGTCACACGGAAACCCACCGTGCTGCCTTGTACATTTTTATTTGCATCGACATCCAGTGTTGGGTTGCTCAACACACCGTTAAAACGTGCAATGGCACGGTTTAAATCCAAACTCTGTCCATAAGCTTCAATTTTAACTTTCTGACTTACCCCAATTGCACCATTGGCACGCATTGCTGTTTCAGCACCGCGCTGCGACAGATATAAACGTCCTAACAATGGAATACGACTATTAAACCCTTGGAACACAACTTGATTACCTAGTCCAACCATCACATCAGCACGAATATCCCAAGGTTTTGCGCTATTTAAAATCGCCAATTGGTTTTGACCTTCTCTGACTACGCGTACATCAGATGATACATTCACCACAGGTACAGATGCTTCAGGCATCGAAATAAGCGCACGAGGCACTTGAATTTCACCGTTTAAGGTTAATTTCTTACTCAACGGTAAAACATCCAGTGTGATTTTAGGCGTCACTAGCGCGGTAATTAATGGCGCTTGGCGAATCAGTAGATTTTCTCCATTCAACTGAAGCTGAATGCGTGGATCATTTTTCCAATCTACCGTCCCTGTAAGTGTGCCCACACCACGACCACTGTTAAAAGCACCATTGATGGTGGCTTGGTCTTGGCGTATAGCCGAATACAGCTGAATATTGGTCAAGTTGACTGGCAATGAAATCATACTAATCGAACCGTCTTTCAGACGGACATCGCCTGTAAGTAGTGGTGCTTTTAGCGTTCCATTAATCTTACCTGCATACGAAATTGTTCCACCCATCGAACGTACATCCGCAATGAAAGGTTTAAAGACTTTAAGTTGTACCTGATCAAATGCAATTTCACCGCGCATAGGCATATTGTCCTGATACGGATCAATAACCACATTAGCATAGCCCACACCAATTTCAGGTGTTTTGACATCCAAACGGATTTGTAATCCTTCTGCGATGCTTTTGGCAACCAAAGCCACTTGTTCATATTTTAAGGTTGAGCCCATATCTTGTGGGTCATCCGCCGCCAAGCCAATCACACCATCACGGGTGACTAAGCGCGCATCAATTTTTGGTTTAGATCCTTGTGCCCAAACCGCTTTAGCATGTCCATTTAACTTACCTGTAATCGCTAATCCTTCAGGCATAAAGGCAGCAAAGTCGTTTAGGTCGAGGTTTTGAGTCAAGAATGAAATATTGCCACGTGTTTTACTGACTCGAATCGGTTGGTCAAAACACAACTGACTTTGTTGACTCATCCAACAATGCGCACCAATCAACAAATCTGCTTTGGCACTGTTATAGACCACGGCTGCACTTTGGCGCTGTACCAAACGTGCACGTAAAGAGTCAAAATCACCTTTTTGGATCTGACCTAACCAATCATTTTGCGCATTAAAACCACCTGCCAATTGCACATAAAATTTCGACTTTTCGTTTTGTGCAGAAACTTTTAATAAATGAGCTTTGCGAATACCTGCCAGTGAAATTTCACCTTGTTGAATTTCACGATTACCACTTCTTAAGCTTTCCATTTTTGCAGTCAATAATGATGGCGTTGTTTCCGATGTCGGCAATTGCCCGACAATGCGTAATTTACGCATATCAATCAGATCTTTAAAGCCAAAATTATCCACTGCTAAGTTTGCCGTAGCCCTTAAACGTGGTTGAGATTGAATATTTAAATAACCGTAGGCACGGCCACGTAAACCCGCATAAATTTCATACAGTGCAGGCGCATTAATATTCAGTCTTAAATTTTGCGCATTACCCGTCGCTTGCACTTGGTTTTTGGCATAAGCCAACAGTAGATTATTCGCTTCAAACTGTTGCGGTAAAAAGCCCTTTTCACTGGAGTTGAGCACCAAAGCTAAATTACCTGTACCACGCAGTGGTTTATTATTGAGCATGCCTGCGAGGTTTAAGCTCTCAATGTTAATGCGTTTTAAAGCATCCGACCATGTGCCTTTAGTTTTCACTACACCAGACAATTCGCCTTTAACACTAGATGCAAAATATTGTGGTTTAAAACGAATGAATGCTGCATTCACATCCCAAGTGATACCGTGAATAAAATGCACCAAACCACTGGCATTAATTTGACCTGCCACACCATTGTGTTTCAACTCAGTTACTTTAATAAACTCAGGCGTTCCTGAAAGTTTTAGGTTTAACGCACCCTGACTCGCTTCAAACTGGCTGGCTTTTAAAGCGCCATCATAGTTCACTGCATAGCCTTTGAAAGCACCACCAGCTTTTTCATCATTAAACAGGAGTGCCGCGGTTGACTGACCCGTTAAGTGAACCGTTTCATTATTGCCCACCAGTTTTCCAGTCAGATCAATGCCCTGTAGCTGAATGATTTGCTGATTCGGTTTGGCATAGCCACTTGCTTGGAGCTTTCCATTCAATAGATTAACTGGTGAAGCTTCTGCTACCATTTGCGGGTTAAAATCTTTCGCGTTTAAAGCAGCTTTCCACTTCAGTTGACGTTTCTCATCTGGCAGCTCTACCACAGCATTACCACTTAAGCTTCCCTTACCTGCTACATAACTAAAACTCGGCACATTTAAATTATTATTTTTAAAATTTAACTGCGCGAGGTAATTACCCGCAGGTAACGTCGCTTTTTCGTGTTGACTCACAACAGTAGCAACATGAATATCTTGCTGACCTTCAACCAACGCCAGTTTTACATCCCCTGAAGCACTACTTAACCAGCCGATATAAGGCACGGCACGATCAATATTTTTCCAAGAGACATCCATCAACATTGGCTGGACTTTGTTATTTTTCTCTGGGTTTTGGTCTAGTGCGAGATGCCATGCTTCATAACGATCAAAGTCTAGATCTGCAGTTAAGTGTAAACCCTTTTCAAGCGTACCTTTGGATGCAATTTTTGCATCCAAACTTGGTGGTAGAAAGTCAGAAACTACTTGTGGCAGTACATCGTCTTTAGGATTGATTTTATCTAAACGACCTTGTATGTCCCAAGTGACATGATCCTTCCAACTTACCACACCACCCAGATTGACCGAACCTTTCATCAACTGAGCATTTAGGTTATCAATGTCAAGTTGATGAACCAAGTCGGTATGCATCAAGGCTGTATATTGACCTTTTGGAATATCTTTACCACTCAGATCTGTATTTAAGTCGATATTTAAACGTTCGATATCACCTGAAAATTTAGCAACGCCTTTTTCAGCATAGAGTTTGTAATCGGTCAGGAGTGGTAAGTTGTAATGATTAAATTTAAGCTGACCTTGCATCGGTACATGCTTACGTACAGGGTGCAAAATGGCCCAACCCGTCAACAGGTCAGGTGTTCGCGTTGCAAAACCCGCTTGGATAGTGTCCAGTGTCCCTGTTGCGTGTACAGCAATATCATGCACATTTAAACTATCACGCAGTGCCGGTAGGTTGGCAATTGCGGTCGCCTCAAGTGGATATTTCCCTGAGAATTTCATTTTCCCAGTTGCATTACGAACTGCTAAATAGCCCATGTCCATGCGAGAGTCTTCAAACTCAAGTTCCGTCCCCGACCAGAGGGCATTATTTAAATGCACATCATAAAAATCTACTTGGGCATCGGATGCAGTCCGGATATTTAAATGATCAATATCTGCTGTATCTAAACGTAAAACAAAGGGTAATTTAATTTCGCTGAACTTAAAGGGTTCATCACTCGGTTCACCTTTGGTAATGATGCGCAAATTGCGTACATCAGCTTCACGTAGATGAATCTCCTTATCTAAGATGGCACGCCAACCCAAAATCACGTCAGCACGGTCAATTTTGACATCGACAGGCTTTAAGGTAACCACCACATTTTTAAGGATAATGCCTTTCCACAGATTACCGCCTTCATATTCATATTGAATAATCTGCTGACGTTGTAAAACTTGGTCGAGTAAAAACTTACTGCCTTTATCGGTAGAAAACATGACCGCAAGCGATATCACCAACAAGATGAGCGTCAACAACAGCGTCAAAATGACACTTCTAAAAATACGTCGCTGTTTGATAAGCGGCGCAGGTGGTGTTGGTTCTTGCTGCTGTTCTACTTCAGCCATAGTCTTCCCAAAAAAGTGTTAAATATTATAATAATGAGCCAATAAAGAAATGCACACGTATCGGATGACTATCATCAGAAATACCTGAAGCTACATCAATCCGGATCGGGCCTATCGGTGATGCCCAACGCACACCAAGACCAATACTGTATTCGGTGTCATTGCTAAAATCTGTATCATAAGCATTACCAAAGTCGCTGAATACTGCTGCACGCCAGCCTTCTTTAAATTGGTAATTGTATTCCATGGAGCCGACAGCTAAGGCTTGACCACCCACTTTAAAACCATCGACCACAGGTGACAAACTCTTGTAGTCAAAACCACGAATGCCTTGGTCTCCACCCGTGAAATAACGTAAGTTATAAGGGACTTTATTAAAGTCTGAGGTAAAGATATAACCGAGATCGCCACGTCCAACAAATTGGTGGTTGTCATTTTCACCCAAGGAATAGATAAAACGCCAACCTGCATTTACGATGGCCATATCTGCATCTGAAAGCAAGCTTTCGCTTCCCAGTTCAATTTTATAAGTTTGTTTAATTCCCTTACTTGGGTTTACACGTTTATCGCTATCGATTCTAGAAATTTCATAACCCAATAAAAGCGACTCTTGCTCAGGATCATTATTTGCAATAAATGCATCAGGCAAATCATCTACTTTCGCTGAACCCTTTTGCGTCAATCGATCTAAACGGTAACGTACACCATAAGTATGTTGCCAATTTCCCATAGGGTTTTTAATAACACGGTCAGCCCCAGCAACAGCAGACTCAGTGAGTAAGTTTACGCCTTGTCCGATGTCATCTCTTTCTTCACGCTCATACCCGCCCACGAGACTGATATAATCATTTAGTGGATGTTTATATGGAATATTATAGCGACCATCGATAGATTGACGAATTTCTGAAAGTTCTAAGTTGGCATCAAAAGAGTGTCCACGCTGGTTCACAATCGCACGGCGATACTGTGTACGTAAACGAGCACCTGAGTCACTACCATAACCTGCCCCGACTTCTACACTATTTAACTGGTCCGCATTTAAAGTAACTTTAACAGGAATTACTTTTGTTTCTCGAGCTTCCAGTTTTAAACGTTCTTCTTCACTTTCTTTGGTTTCTTGTGCGGTGCGAAGCGCTGCTTGTGCTTTGTACTGCTCGGCATCATTGACACCGGCGAACTGTGCTTCGCTCACCACAGACTGTGTTACTTCACGATTTGAAACAACTTCTTTCCTCTCTTGGATCAAAGCATCTTGACTAGAAAGCTGTTGTTCATCGACCAATTGCTGTAAATCAGGCGGTAACTCACGAACTCTTTCAACCGGATCAGGTCGAACAGCATCTACCAAACTGTAGTTGAAGTAACGTGAGTTGGTCAAATTATTGGCCAAACCATTAACACGCCAAAAGGTATAGTCCGCGCCAGGCTCCCAAGTCACTAAACTTTGTAAAACATCTAAATCAATAGGCAGTGGTTTGCTTGGATCACTCATCACAAACTCAACACCGCCGAGTTTATAACGTTGACCTGTTTCATAACGTAAGTTAATGTCTGCCGTATTTTGCGGCTGCTCAACTTTCACATCATGTAAGCGCCAGTAACTATCAAAGAAACCGTTATTGCTGGCCGCTTCATTAATTCGTGCTTTGGTCGACTCGTATAAGCCGTGGTGCAATACATCACCAACGTCTTGCTCTGGTAAGACTTTAATCACTTGGAACTGCGGTAAGTACTGACCTGCACCACTAAACTCGATATTTTGTTCTTCAATCCGCACAGGAGTATTCGGTACCACTTGAATGCGCACACGGTTACTGCTGGTTTTTTTAAACTTAAACTCAGCATTATAAAAACCGACAGCTTGTGCGGCTTGGTTGGAGAGTGAACGCAACTGTGGCAGTGCAGAAGGAAAGTCTTCAAAAGACTCTTCGGTAAAGCTAGAAACTTTGCCTTTAATATTTTCTTTTAAATTAACCAAAGCGGCCTGATATGCTTTATTGGATATTTCACCTTCATATTTCGCATTGATGATTTCGACATCCACACTGATCCGCGGCACCTTTGCAGTATCCAGTTCTCTTGGTGGTCGAATTTTATAAAGCATGCGCTTAAAAAAATTGGGTTCTTTGGCAATTTGCTCTTCAGTACTCATGCCAAAGTCTAAGGTATTGCCTTCCGTGTTGGCTTCTACTGAAATTTTACTGTCTGCTTGAATGCTTTGCATCAGTTGATCAACATTGACTGGAGCTTGATTAATTTCCGCCATTTCCTGCTGAGTTGCATCACTCACCACCAACTCTGTCGTTTGACCACTTCGGTAAGCTTGGGCTTCTGCTTTCGCTTGCTCAGCCACCTGATAAATATCATTGGCCATGCCTTGATCAACTTGTACAGTTGGCAAATCTTCAAGATCATCAAACTTAATCGGTGCAAATTCAGGTAAATTTTTTAAAGCTGTCTGTTGCTGTTGCAACATTTGCATACTGTCTGGAACCGTGGGCCGAATTACAGCATTTTCAACTTTTTTTAATTTGTCCGCGCTACCCATACCTTGACGAATCGCTTCTTTTTTAATGTCTTCAGTGAATTGTGTAGAATTTTGTGGCTCGACTTGTACGTTACTTGGTTCAATCACAACGGGGGTTTCAGCCAAAGCCGCTTGTGACAAAAGCGTTAAAAAGATACTCAGACACAAATATTTATTGTTATGATGCCACGGTATGAAAGAATTCATACTCAATGAAAGAGTCGACTTTTTAAATTGTGTTTTGGCAAGCATAGAAAACTCTAAATTTATTTAATCGTTATGGATTTGCTCTAATGAATTGTCACAAAAGAACTGAAATCTATTGATTATTTTACCCAATTTCAGGTTTTAAATATCTTACATGATTTTATTGGACGTTTGAGCAATTAGTCACATTTCTTAATAAAACTTAATGCAGTGCAAAAAGCATGAAAAACAATGAACATCTATTAAGTACCCGTCGTTTTCTTCCCATGTTTATTACCCAATTTTTTGGTGCTTTAAACGACAATGTCTATAAACAAGCTTTGCTTTTAGTCATTACTTATGGATGGATTAATCAACAAGCTACAGATGTCAGTACCTTAAATAATTTGGCCGCGCTGTTATTTATTTTGCCTTACTTCATTTTTTCTGCAACCGCAGGACAAATTGCCGATAAGTTTGAGCGCTCACAACTCATTCGTGGCATCAAAGTTCTAGAAATTGTGATTATGCTCATCGGTTCCGCGGGTTTCTTATTGGGCAATTTATGGCTACTGCTCTTGGCTCTATTTATGATGGGCACACATTCCACCTTCTTTGGCCCCATTAAATACGCCATTTTACCTGAGATTCTAAAACCGAATGAACTCATGTCAGGCAATGCGCTATTTCAGTCGGGCACCTCCATTGCTATTTTAATCGGGATGATTTTGGGTGGCGCAGTTATTTCGGTTTCTCAAGGCAATCTTATTTGGATCAGCCTGACTGTCGTCAACATTGCTGTTTTGGGTTATCTATCCAGTCGATTTATCTTAAAACAGCAAGTCAGCTCACCCGAGTTAAAAATTGACTGGAATTTCTTTAGAACCAGTTTTCAAACACTCAAATATGCCAAAAGCCTCCCCCTCATCTTTATGATTTTACTGGGAAATTCGTGGTATTGGTTTTACGGCGCGACCTATCTCACCCAAATTCCACAGTTGACTCAACAAAACCTACATGCATCAGAAAATGTCGTCAGTCTTTTACTCACGTTCTTTTCTGTCGGGATTGGAGTTGGCTCCCTGCTGTGTCGTAGAATTGGCGGCTCTGAAGTGCATATTAAAATGGTGCCTATCGGTGCGATTGGACTCACCCTATTTGCCTTTTACTTGGCTTTGAGTCTGGCTTATGTCCCAGAGCGTACAGGGGCAATGATGAATGTCGCGGATATGTTTAACCACGGTGCAATTTACTACCATGTCATGCTTGCGGTGACCTTGCTCGGCATCAGTGGCGGTTTTTATATTGTGCCGCTATACGCCATGATGCAAGCCTATTCACCGCGTTCACATCGTGCACGTGTTGTTGCCGCAAACAACATTTTAAATGCGGTGTTTATGGTGTCATCTGCTGTATTTTCGATTATCATTTTAAGTGTTTTGAAGATTGATATTAAAATACTTTTCAGCATTACTGCTGTACTGAGTGCGGGATTTACGCTGTGGTTGTTATATCGACTCAAACCCATGCTAAAAACCGTACAACCTGAGTTAGAGGACTAAAGTTATGCGTCATTACACTGGCATCGATAAATTTATCAATTCTTTTGATCAAGCCCTGCGTAGCTTAGTTCCAGGCACGACGTCTGCTCAACGTGAAAACCCAGGCAAGGCGGTCGAAACCCAACTCGCCGTGAGTGAAGCACGTCATGTTGCAGGTTTAATGCGGGTCAACCATAGTGGTGAAGTCTGTGCGCAAGCGCTTTATCATGGGCAAGCTTTAACGGCAAAACTGCCAAATGTACGCCGCGAAATGGAACAAGCCGCGATTGAAGAACAAGACCATCTTGCATGGTGTGAAGACCGATTAAAAGAGCTGGATAGCCATACCAGTCTGCTCAATCCTATTTGGTACGGCTTATCCTTTGGTATGGGCGCAATCGCAGGCATTGCAGGCGATAAATATAGCTTAGGTTTTGTTGCAGAAACTGAACGCCAAGTGAGCCTGCACTTACAGCATCACATCAGCCAACTCCCTGCTCAAGATGACCGTTCTCGTAATATCCTTGTGCAAATGAATGAAGATGAATTACATCACCGTGATACAGCACTGAATGCTGGCGGTGTCGATTTACCGATTCCTGTCAAAATCACCATGACGGCTATTTCAAAACTCATGACCAAGACCAGTTATTTTATTTAAGCAAATATGCCTTACTCTTATAAAAAAGCAGTGGTTATGCCACTGCTTTTTTATTGACTCTAATTTGCTTATTCCGCTGATATCGGCAGTAATAAGGTATTACCCGCTTGCTTTAAATTCGCCGTATATTTTGACGCCAGTGATGGGTTAGATGGATAGCTTTTCCCATTGTACTTCAGTATGACCTGTCCCAAACCACGGGTATAAACCGACAAATCACGCCAACCTTGGGTTTGGGTACTTAAGGCATAAATCGGTGTAGATGACACGGTCATTTTGCTATGCGGTTGAAAACTTCCATTTGCAAGACCTTGAAAGACCAGCAATGTACAGCCACCAGAACCACACCACTCCATCCCACTTAATAGCACCACGGCGTCATCGATTCCGTCTTGGTTTAAATCATATAGGCTAGTTTGATAATCCGATTGATCTTGCGTATAGGCTTGCACAGCTAGTTTTAACCCTTGTTTTTCAGTAGGTTGAGGTACACTCGTTGTATCCATAGCAGTTGTAGTTGTCGCCGTCATTTTGGACGGAGTTGAATGACAGCCCGCTAAAAACATGGCCAAAGAAAGAGCACTCAAAATTTGTATTTTCATGAAAATAGCTCGCTGCGAATTGTGTTTTGTAAGTATGTTAAGCCAGTTCAAGTGCCAATCACACTTCGATATGTTATTTGGCTTCCAAGCAGCTCACCGTTGGAAATACATGCGCTTGATGTTGAAATGCATTATCCTTCCACACATCGAACATTGGAATTTTCACATCTAAAGCCAAAGGCAATTTTTTGGGATTGAACTGCATATGCTCTAAGTCTCTCCCCCATGCAATCAAATCAACATCCAATGAAATCTGATGCGATGGGCGGATACGCCCAGATGTGGCTTCCATATTTTTCAGCAATACCGAAATATCGGCAACGGACAAAGACGATTTCAGCAAACAGGCTGCATTCCAATAATCTGCCCCAACCCCATCGCGGCATGGAATTAAATAAATATTCGAAAAATGTAGTTGCCCAATTTTAGCAAGTTGCTCAGAGGCATATAAAAAATGTTGCTTGGGATTATTATTACTCGCCAGAGCTAGGGCGAAAATCGTTTCGGTGGCGTTCAAGACGAATTCCTACAGAATTTGCTTGCGCGAAAATGGCAGGCTTACGGATGGTAATATTAATCGATTCAATCGCATGAAAGGTAGAAAAAAGTGCGTTGATGACCAATTTTGCCGCATGTTCAATCAGTTCAGGCTTAGCATCTTGAATGACCTTTGCTGCAATTTCACAAATTTCAGCATAATTTAAGGTATGGTCTAAGTCATCTGAGTTTGAAGCTTGTTCCAAATCTGTTTGAATAATCATATCCAACATTAAAGGCTGAATAATCTGACGTTCCCAGTTAAAGCAGCCAACCACTGTTTCAACTTTTAAGCCTTCAATGATAATTGCGTCCACATTATTACCTTTAACAGATTTTGACATTTTAATCCCTGCCTTGCGAAACCATGTTTCTCACCGCTTAAACAGGAAAGCGTTTTTCAGCCCCTCCTTTCAAAAGAAGGACTGAAAGGTTCTTTTGGTGAATGTGCTTCAAAAGAACTTAGTTTTTTAACAACACATTTGGATCCATAGTTTGCACCATTTGCAAACGCTGGTCAGCATAGATGTCGGTATACGGTGCAAGGATGCGCATGAAACGATCGAAATACAGCATCTGTTTAAATAACAAGGCAAAATCACGCGGGAAGCGAATACCGTGACGCTCGCCCACTGCGACCATATCCATCATGATGTCATTCAAATCTGCTGGGTTTGAACTCAGTAATTCTTGCGGATCTGCCAACAACACACCACTGAATAAACGCTCAAGATCTGCGGCCAACACCTGAGTATCAATCTTCACAGCGGTCATGCCCATTTTCAGCATGTTTTCCGCCATGAGTGCATAATCCGTTTTTTGTAAGGCATCCATAAACGCGATACAAGCTGTCCATACTTCAGGTTTCAACTGTCCCACAATGCCGAAATCAATAAAACCCACACGACCATCATCAAGCAGCATTAGGTTTCCAGCATGTAAGTCAGCATGGAAGCTATTACACATCATCAGGCTACCAAACCATGTATTCATGGCAGTAATCAGGACTTGTGAAGGATCTTTACAGCGCTTTTTAACCACTTCAAAATCAGTCAGTGGTACGCCGTAAAGACGCTGCATGGTGAGCACACGGCGAGTCGAATATTGATGATAGACCTTAGGTGCCATCGCCTTATGGTTTTGTGTGATATTGAGATAGTTTACAAAGTCATCCAGATTACTGGCTTCTTCAATAAAATCGACTTCGCGAACCATACGGGTTTTGATTTCTTCCACAATGTCTGCAAGCGATGCAAATTTGACTTTAGGCACTGCTTTTTCTAAAACCTTGGTTGCCCAGTGCAGAACATTTAAGTCGGTATAGAGAATCGTTTCTACACCTGGCTTTTGTACTTTAATCACCACATCTTCGCCTGTCACCAGCTTTGCAGCATGGACTTGAGCAATAGACGCTGAAGCTAAAGGTGTTTCATCAATCGATGCAAAAATCTCAGACAGATTTCGGCCTTCAAACTCAGAAGCTAAAACCCCTTGTACATAACTAAACGGTAAAGATGGGGTTTGGTCTAAACAGCCTTGAAACTCTTCTACGTATTCACGTGGAAAAAGTGAAGGTGTACTCGCAATAAATTGCCCCAACTTGATATAGGTTGAACCCAGAGACTCAAAGGTTTCACGCATCAGTTTGGCATTACTTGGTTTTTCAGTGGCGTACTTAATACCGGCACGTGCTGCAATGACTGCTGTTTCCCCAACACGGGCAACAGAACGCAGTCCATCTAAAAAGATATTGTTTTTCATAATATCGGTCAAAAATAAATTGTATTGAGTGTATCAAAGAATGAAAAAATTGTAGGCTTATCTTGCCTGACAAACTGGACAATCTGTATCTTTTTCGAAAGCAAGCAAACGTTGTTTCATACTTAAGCCATCCCAAAGTAACAAGCGTTGTTTGAGTGCAGTCACATTTAAACCCAAATATAAAAGTGCATGATGCGCTTGAAGACTGGCCATTACATTTGGGGTGGTAGCTAAAACGCCCGAATCTGCACAGCGTAGGCTTTCATTTTCATGTTCTTCTTTCGGGAACAGACATTCATAGCAAGCGGACTCACCTTCCACCATAAAGAGTTGCCCTTGAAAACCAATGGCCGATGCACTGATGAGTGGAATATTGGCCGCTTTACACTGCTGATTGACCAAATACCGCGTCGTAAAATTATCACAACCATCAAGAACTAGGTCCTGACCAACAATTAAGCGAGCTGCATTAGATGTATCAAGCTTTACAGTATGCGCATGGACTTGAATATAGGGATTGATCTGCTTTAAACGCTGGGCCAAAACCTCTGCTTTATAGAAACCGACATTGTTTTCTACATAGGCAATCTGTCTTTGAAGATTGCTTACTTCGATGGTATCAGCATCTATCAGGGTGATTTGCCCTACGCCAGCACGTGCCAGTAACTCCGCTGTCATACAACCAATACCACCACAGCCTACGATAAGTACATTGGCCAACTTTAATTTTTCTTGTGCCTCTATATCCCATCCGTCCAATAAAATTTGGCGGCTATAGAGATGTATTTCAGCATCACTGAGTTCTAGACTTTCATCTAACTCGTCCATGATTCAGCCTTTCGCTAAAGAAAATGTTGATGGTGAATTATAACCATGAAACCAAAGTTAGCTATGCACAAATTCAATAAATGCTATGAGCTTTAGATGGCTCAACTTTTTTCATTTTTAAGTAATGGAGATTGAATCATACTAGTTGCCTAGTTAAATTTTCTTAGGCTATTTATACATCTAACTATATTTCTAGCGGTGTTCCACAAGTTACATCCCGCTATAAATGGTTAAAAGAAAAAGCCAGCCTATTTAGAACTGACTGGCTTTAGCTTTAAGAGCATTTTATTTTTTAAATTAAATTGCAGCTTGTAAAGTTTGCATCTTTGCCACTTCTTGCTGTTTCAGCAAATTACGTTGAATTTTGCCACTCGATGTTTTCGGCAAACTTTCAACAAACTCAATTTCTTTCGGATAAGCATGTTTAGATAAACGTGACCGCACATAGGCTTGGAGTTTGCTATCCAACGCTTTAGAGGCTTGGTACTGTGGCTTTAGCACCACAAAAGCTTTCACCACTTCAGTGCGCTCTGGATCAGGCTTACCAATCACAGCTGACTCGAGTACTTCCGCACACTCAAGCAAAGTACTTTCGACATCAAAAGGTCCAACTCGATAGCCTGACGTTGTAATGACATCGTCAGCACGTCCAACAAAGTCGATACCACCAATTTCATTGAGCTTGACCGTATCACCTGTTAAATAATACTGTCCCACAAAAGACTTTCGATTATTGCCACCATAGCCCTTAAACCATGTCAGTGGTGACTGGCTAAAGTCTATCGCTAATGTTCCAATTTCACCGCACTTCACTTCTTGGTGATTCGCATCAAGTACAGCAAAGCGGTGTCCGGGATTGGCAAAGCCTGCCGACCCGACTTTTTTCTCATGCTCCAATGCATGATGGTTGGCAATCACCATGCCCAATTCAGTTTGTCCATATTGGTCATAGATGTTGACGTTCAGATCATTATTGAACCAATGAATCACTTCTGGGGTCAAAGGCTCACCCGCACTACTGACGGCGCGTAAATGGGTCTTAATGGAAGGATCAAACTTTTCTTTAAAACCAAAGAACATCCGAAAAGCTGTAGGCGAACCCGTTAAGTTACTGACGCGATACTTTTTAATGACTTCAACTGCATGATCGACGCTAAATGTACGCTCATCCATAATGATGCTATGCCCCAAGCTGAGCGGCCCTGTGATTCCGTAGTACAACCCATAAGCCCAGCCCGGATCGGCTAAATTCCAAAATGAATCGTCTTCTCTTAAATCGACTGCATGTTGCATATAGCCCTTAAAAGCCAAAACTGCTTTTAAAGGGACAGGCACCGATTTGGCCAAACCTGTGGTGCCTGAGGTAAACATCATGAGGAAATCATCATCAAAGCTACGCAAAACAGCTTCACATTGATTGGACTGTTGTTTTGCTTCCTGCCAAAAATCAGTTTCATTGCTGGTTAAGTTTGTTCCTGCATTCACAGTCAGGATATGTTTGACTTCAACGTGATTTAGCTTTGGACGTTGCTCTGCATTGGTCACAATCAATTTAGTATTCGCAGTTAAAACTCGATGTTCAATCGCCTTCGACTCAAAAGCAGTAAACAAAGGCTGATAAATCGCGCCGATCCGCCATGTTGCTAAAATTGTAATCAACAGTTCACGCGTACGCGGTAACAGCCCTGCGATACAGTCACCTACTTGAATCCCAATACTTTTAAAATAATTTGCCAACTGAGCTGAGGCAACATCGAGCTGTTCAAAGCTCCATTGCTCAGACTCGCCATTTTTTCCTTCCCAGATGAGTGCTGTTTTTTTCTGCCCTACATAGCGCTGACAGCACTCAATATAGGCATTGATTGCATTGGGTTGGCCTACCAATTGTTCTTGAATCAGTTGATCATAGTTAAATTCTTGATGGGCTTGTTCTAATGTCTTCATCACGACAACCTCGCATTATCCATTTTTTTAAGGCCAAATCCACTTTGGCCGTCCATGTTCTTTATCGTTTTAAGCGTTGAACTGACCTCATTGTCAGTTCTATATTATTTGAAAACCTAGAGCAGCTTAGCTGCTCGACTTAATAATGGTAAATAACTGCTGCACCTAGATAACCATGTTTTAAATGCACCTACAATTTCCAAATCCCTCAATGAAAATGCAGGCTTTGAACATCGACCAAGGTCTAAAACTGAGTAGACTTAAACCTTGGTAACTTCACGTGCAATGACAAGACGCTGGATATCAGACGCCCCTTCATAAATCTGGCTCACACGGACATCCCGATAAATTCGTTCAACAGGAAAATCTGAAACATAGCCATAGCCACCATGAATTTGAATCGCATCAGAACAAACTCGCTCCGCCATAGTTGAGGCAAACAGTTTGGCCATAGAAGCTTCTTTTAAACATGGCAAACCTGCATCCTTCAAAGCGGCTGCATGGAAAATTAACTGACGTGCCGCTTCAATTTGCGTCGCCATATCGGCTAAACGAAAAGCAACTGCCTGATGATGTACAATTTCAACACCGAAGGCTTTGCGTTCATTGGCATATTCAACTGCTGCATCTAAAGCGGCTCGAGCCATACCCACTGATTGCGCTGCAATACCAATACGTCCTGACTCCAAATTCGAAAGCGCAATTTTGTAGCCCTCACCTTCCGCGCCTAGCAAATGATCTGCTGGAATTCGGCAGTTCTCCAAAACAATGGTTGCCGTATCCGAACAGTGCTGCCCCATCTTTTCCTCTATACGAGAGACAATATAGCCTTCGGTATCGGTTGGGACTAAAAAGCAAGAAATGCCTTTCTTCCCCGCAGCTTTGTCTGTGACTGCAAAAACCAAAGCGACTTGAGCATGCTTACCTGTGGTAATGAATTGCTTGGTTCCATTCAGCACCCATTCATCGCCCTCACGAACGGCCTTACATTCCAACGCTCCTGCATCTGAGCCTGCTTGTGGTTCAGTGAGACAAAAGCACCCTAACCACTCACCTGTGGCAAGCTTGCTTAAATATTTCTGCTTTTGCGCATCAGTTCCATAACGCTGGGTAATGCCACACGGCAGTGAGTTTTGCACACTGACAATGGTCGAAATCGCACCATCACCTGCTGCAATTTCCTCAAGTGCCACTACCAGTGAAATATAATCTAAGCCTGCACCACCCCATTCAGGTGAGACAGTCATACCCAAAGCACCTAACTCACCCAGCTCTTTGAGTTCTTGAGCAGGAAACCGTGCGGTTTTGTCACGTTCAGCTGCAGTTGGTTTCAGTTTTTCCTGCGAATAACTACGTAGCATATCCTGAACCATTTTTTGTTCTTCATTTAAAAGCATGGAGTATCCCTTCTCTGTTCAGGTTATTAAATTTAATAAATATTTGATACACGGCGACCCATTCGCAACCTGAAAGCCTTTCAAAAGATAATGTTTCTGCGAGAAAATAGTCTGTAAATTCAAAAAAACAGGTTTTGCGAATGGAGATGGTTTTGCCTACTTTTTCCGAAAGAAAAGTAGGTCGAACCGAAGGTTATAAGAAGCCTTTACTTATCGACGCAAAGGCTCCGTCATAAACTCAAAGATCACAAGTCAAAATAAATTATTTAGGCTGCATACGAATCGCGCCATCTAAACGAATCACTTCACCATTCAAATAGCTATTTTCAAAAATATGCCCCACAAGCTGAGCAAACTCTTGAGGTTTTGCCAACCGCTTCGGAAATGGCACCATTTCACCCAACGCATCTTGTACATTTTGCGGCATCGCCTTCAACATTGGCGTTTCCATAATGCCCGGAGCGATGGTCATCACTCGAATTTTCTCACGTGCTAGCTCGCGTGCCAGTGGTAAAGTCATCGAGACAACAGCACCCTTAGAGGCTGCATAAGCGGTCTGGCCAATTTGCCCGTCATAGGCTGCAACCGAAGCTGTATTCACAATCACTCCGCGTTCTTCTTCACCAGCTTGAAGTTCATATTTCACGATTAACTGCGCAGCAAAACGCAGCATATTAAAAGTACCTGAGACATTGATGTTTAATACTTTTTGGAATAACGCCAGCTCATGAATACCATCACGACCCAACACTTTGGCTGAAGGCGCTACACCTGCGCAGTTCACCAAACCATTCAATTGCCCATATTCAGCCTCGACTTCTTGGAAGAAACTTTGCACAGCATGCTCATCAGTAACATCGAGACTTTTAAACTGAGCATTTTCACCCAACTCACGCTGTAGCTCTTCACCTAAAGCTTGGTTCATATCCACCAAAATGACTTTCGCACCTTGTTCAATCAAATGATGTGCTGTTGCTGCACCTAAACCCGATGCTCCACCCGTGACGACAAAAACCTTCCCTTGAATCTTCATTTATTTTTCCTTGTATGATTGAATGCTACGACTTAAGAAGAAATGTAAACACAGAAGCACTTGAGTACAATTTCCAAATATTGCATCTTCCATGATGGTTTTGGACAATGCTCAAAATGCACAATAAAAATATGGAAGCCACTATGACTGCATCGGAACATGCAAACGCCCAGAAAGATTCCATTTCAATTGCTTTGGTACACGAAGCATTGTTTGAAGCTGAAAAGCAGGGATACGCAGTTGCAGATATTTTGAAAAATGCAGGCATCAATAGCGAATTGTTAAGTGCGACAAAAGCACGGGTCTCAGTCAATCAATATGCACAGCTCTGGACTGAACTGGCCAATGTCATGAATGATGAGTTTTTTGGGATGGATCGTCATGCTATGCGCCGTGGCAGTTTTCAGTTTTTATCTAAATCACTATTACACACCACCCAGCTGGACCAAGCCATTCAGTATATTTTGCAGTTTATGAATTTGGTACTAGACGACTTTAGCAGTCACCTCATGGTGCAAGAACATTATGCTTATATTGTGATTTACGAACGACAACAGCCCAAGCGCATGTTTAGTTACGCAACTTACATCATGCTGATTCATGCTCTAATGTGTTGGTTAGTGGGTCAACGGGTGATTTTGAATCAAATTCAACTCAAATGTGATGCACCCACAGATGACATCGACTACAAAGTTCGTTTTTGTGAAAATATCCAGTATCAAATGGCTGAAAACTATATTCAGTTCGATGCCAATTATTTAAAAATGCCCATAAAACAGGACAGTAAATCGTGGTATCAATTTATTCAGCAAACCCCACATATTTTATTGACCCGTTATAAAAATCCACATTCAACCAGTTCTCAAATTCGTCGCTATTTAATGCAAGAACCCCCGATCCAGTGGCTTGAACTGTCTGAAATTGCCCATCATTTCAATATGTCTGAGGCGACTATTCAGCGACGACTGAAAAGTGAAGGTTTTAGTTATCAACAGCTCAAAAATGATATACGCCGTGATATGGCGATTGAGCTGCTCAGTAACAGCCAAGTATCATTACAAGACATTAGCACTGAACTCAATTTTCATGATCCGAGTGCTTTCCATCGTGCTTTCAAAAAGTGGACTGGGGTCAGCCCTGGCGCTTATCGTCAAAATAAGGATGCTTAACTTCAGTCGATTGGTATAAGCAACTACGAAACGCTCTTGCTCTTTCTACATAACAAAAAACCGACCCATACCATTCTCTCGTTAAAGTAAACCTCAACATTCTATTGTTCTGGGTTTGGTTTTGATTGGCCAAATGAAATGTCAACAGAGCTTATAAATTAAATTGATTTTTTGATGCTCATTCATCGGAAAATCAGGGAGCTGTCGCACTTTGTCACTGACTTAAAAAAATTACCTGCCATAGTGATCTCGTCATATTGTTTTACACAATATTGAATAAAAACATCATGGAGGGAACACATGAGCACCCAATTAAATAAAAACTTAATGAAAAATATCGGATGGTTATCATTACTGCTGTGTACGCAGCAAGCGATAGCAGACTCATACATTTATGTGACCAATACCACCCCTGAAACGGTATCCGTCAATATTAATCATCATGGTACACGCACCTTAACTCAGGGGAGTCAATGGGCTCAAGAAGCCACCCAAATTGCACCTTATGAAACCAAACGTGTACTGCGTTTTAACCGTTATACTGGGGTAAAGTCAGGTCAAACTTATAATTTTGATACCGTGATTACAGGCGGTGGTTCAAGCGTCACGCTGAAGCAATCTATGACTGGCACTTGGTCTGGCAGTGATATTAAACACTCTGCATCTAGCAGTGATTTCTCTGCACCATGGTTCAACGACCGCAACATTCAGCGTTTCAACACCAATTATGCAGGAAAAGCAGCGCAGACTGCTTTTAAAGCTGAATACACTGGTGGTTATGACGACTTCCACTACACTATCCATCAAAATACCGTGCCAGAACCCGTTGCCAGCAGTGCTGATGAGTTTAAAGTTTTAACTCAATATTTATGCTCTTCCTTTGGTGGCAAGTAAAATTGATTCGCGTTTAGAGCAACTGCCGCAAAATCTAAAAGGCTACGACGCGATCTTGTTCCAAGAAACCTTTGCTTCTGGTCGTACCGCCATGTTGGCCAAATTAGCGCAGGAATATCCGTACCAAACTTATATTCCAATCGGTTCAGGCTTCAATATTTATGACAGCGGCATATTAGTTGCAAGTCGCCATCCAATTGTAAAAACGGATCATTTTATTTATCCAAGCTGTACAGGCATTGACTGTTTTGCCGATAAAGGCGTGATTTATGCTGAAATTCTCAAGAATGGCAAAGCCTATCATGTGACCTCCACACATACCGCATCGTTTGATACCGATGCGGCACGTGATATGCGCCAGCAACAATTTAAGCAAATCCGCGCTTTGGTCGATAAGCAAAATATTCCATCATTTGATGCCGTGCTCATGGGCGGTGACTTTAATGTCAACAAACTACTGTGGCCGCAAGATTATGCTCAAATGCAAATTAACTTGAATGGTACGGTCCCAGTCAGCACAGGATATACCGAATCGACCTTCGATCCACGAGTGAATAAACTCGCAGGTGCAGGACTCACGGGTGGCTCTACCGTAGAGTATTTAGACTACGTGGTGTCATCCAATAACCACCGTCAGCCTATGCAAGCACGTAACGATGTCCGTATTCTTCGCTCGGCTGCCGACCCCGTATTTATGACTTGGGACTTATCTGACCACTTCCCAGTAATGGGTCAATTCCAATACAACCCATAAGGAATAATAATGAAGCGCTTTGGGCTTATCGCTTTGGTGCTGAGTGTATTGGTAATCGGTGTGGTGATATGGTTGGGCCTTGGCTCATCATATGCCACATCGGCTCAAACTCAGGCATCCTCACCGTCCCTTACAGAGACTGCTCAACCCAGCAGTTTGCAAGAGAAGCTTGCCGCTGCAAACAATGACGAGTCAAAAATGCAGCAACAACAGCAACAAGAATCCATCCAACAAATCATTCAACATTTTCAAAAAAATCCGGGCAATATCACACAATTATTAAACCAGTTACAGCAAAACTGCCCCGATACCAACTGTCAGGCATTATTAAAACAGGTACTGGCCGAATATCCAGATCAGCAGTTTGCTCAGACTTTAAAACAATTGATAGAACGCCTGCCGCTTTACGAAAAAGAAATGCAAGCTAAAATCATGTCCACACAAATGACTCCACAACAGCGTTATCAGGAAATTTGGAACTTACGTGAGCAGACTTTAGGTAAGCAAGAAACCCAACTCGGCTTTGCTGAAGAAAAAGAGTTTGCTAGCTATCAGTTTGCTTATGGTGAGCTCTTGAGCCGCGCACCGCACATGACCTTACAACAACGACTGAGTGAACTTTCACAACTACAGCAACAATATAGAAACCCGAGCAAAAATATTGATGGTCAGAGTGGTAGTTATGATAAAGCCCTTAAATTGGCTTTAATTGGCGTCACCGACCCAATACAACAGCAAGAAATTACCCAACAAATTCGTAACAGCTACTTTTCAGGCAAAGAAGCGGCGCAGTTGGCTGAACGCGAACAACAAGTCGCTCGACAACAACAACAGATCGCCAGTTATCAATCTGAGCTTGCTGCTCTCAACCAAGAAATGAACCAGCAAAAACAAACCTTAGCTGAAAGTGCATGGCAACAGCAATATCAACTCCGTCTAGAACAACTGAGGCAAAAGCACTTTAACTAGTGGCTTAAACATTCATCATTCTCCACATCAAACAAAGACAGCTAAAGCAAGGTGATATACCTCATGTTGCTTTAGCATGTCCTTATAAATTGCAATTCCACAATGTTTTGAGTTCGCATCACTGATGCGTAAAATAAAGACTATTGCAATGATAATATTAATAAAGTTATTATAATTTAATATCTTAAGTAAAAATAAAAGAACTTTTTGATTAAAACTCCACAATATTTCACCTTGAATACTTCTTTTTGATCAAGCCGAGTCCATTTGAGCAATAGCGTAAAATGTAAACATGCACTCAATTTAATAAATTGAATCTTTTCACTCACTTAACAAATCCATCTTTCATTTATCGGAATCTATTTGCAAAAAGTTCCAAAATGGATTATTTTTCAACCAATTTTAAAGCATTCTTTAATGCTTATTTTCCGGCTGTACTCCCCCTGTTTAATCACCTTATTTCTTTTAAAGGTTATGACATGCTTAAAATGATTGATGTTCTCGATCAACGTCTGGTGCAAAACTTTACTCAAGCTTTGCAGTCTCCTACCCCACAATTTGAAGAGCAACTGGATCAAGGTATTCTCAATGCATCAGACCTTGAATTAAATCATGCTGTTACTGCATTTTTTAATGAAGTTAATGCGATTGAAGCTGCTCAAGCGTTGGATATTAGTGCTGACCGTATTCAAGCCCTTCAGTTAGGTGCATCGTTTAAAGATGAACAATATTTAGCTGATCTAAAGAAAATTGTGACGCTTTGTCTTGCACTTGAAACTGATGCTTTAGAGCAAGTTGAAGTGTTTGATAGCTTACAAGACTATCCTATGTAAGCTTGCAACCCCCTTAAAAAAGCGACTATTAAAGTCGCTTTTTTACATTCAAAATGAATGATTTAGTTATGCAATCTTCATATAAGAAGAAATTATTCTATGCTTTTTTAAAGTTATTCTATACTCCAAAAACCACATAAAGTTCAATCAAGTTATTAAAATTCAGATACTTAAATCAAGATTATCTACTTATTTCAATTTAATATTTTGTTATCCATTTTTCTTTTTTATTTTTCGCATACATCAGGTTAAAAGAACCCACAAATGAACTTATTTAAATGATGCAACATGAAAAACTTTAAACTACTGAGCACTTCACTGATTTTAGGTCTGATCGGCTCGTATGCCAATGCCGCTATTCCAAACACACTTAAACTCGATTATGCCTACTACGCACCAACCAGTCTTGTGGTGAAAGAGCAGAAATTGTTAGAAAAAGCCTTACCTAAAACTGAAATTAAATGGGTATTTAGCCAAGGCAGTAACCGTTCACTGGAATTTTTAAATAGCGGCAGTGTCGATTTTGCTTCAACCGCTGGACTTGCAGCCGTACTCAGTCGTGCCAACGGCAGTCCAATCAATACCGTTTATATCCAGAGCCAACCTGAATGGACTGCTTTGGTGGTTGCTAAAAACTCCCAAATTAAAAGCCTAAAAGACTTAAAAGGAAAAAAAATTGCCGCAACCAAAGGCACAGATCCATTTCTATTTACCTTACAAGCGCTGGATACAGTGGGTCTAAATAAACGTGATGTACAACTGGTTCATTTACAACATCCAGATGGCAAAACAGCTTTAGAACGTGGTCAAGTCGATGCTTGGGCAGGCTTAGATCCCTTGATGGCATCGGCACAAGTGCAGTCTGGCGCAAAACTGTTGTATCGAAATATTGGGTTTAACAGTTATAGCGTGCTCAGTGTCAAAGAGTCTTTTACTCAGCAAAGTCCCGAAGCCATTGAAGCCGTGATTAAAGCTTATGAGCAAGCACGTAAATGGGCCAAAGCTAATCCAGAGAAATTGGCGGAGTTACTGGCACGCGAGTCCAAACTGCCGTTGAATGTCGCAAAATTACAACTAAGCCGTACCAACTTTGATCAAAACATTCCGTCAGCCAAACAGATTGCTGCATTACAAAAGTCTGGCGGCATTTTGAATGAAGAAGACTTAGTTCGTAAAGGCAGCAATGTTAATCAAGTCGTGACTCAGTTGTTTAAACCACAATATGCACAAAAGGTTGTAAGCAAATAATGACCAAGTCAGTCGCGAGCTCTTTCAGCCCTATTGTAGTGAAAAAGAGTTCCTCATTTCAGTTGAAATTGAAGAGTGTTCTCAAAGCGATCACCCTTCCAGCGCTCTTACTGATTGCTTGTGAATATCTAGTCCGTGCTGGTTTTATTGAACCTTATTTATTGCCTGCTCCCAGTAGTCTATGGCAAACCTTTCTAGATTTATGGCAGGCAGATTTATGGATGCATGTCTGGACCAGTACATGGCGGGTGTTTTTAGGCTTTTTTATTGGGAGTGCTCTAGCTTTAATGTTTGCGATTTTGGTGGGACTCAATAAACAGGTTGAAGCTTTTTTAGAACCCAGTTTTTCAGCGATTAAATCCATCCCGAGCTTAGCGTGGATTCCTCTACTTTTACTGTGGTTGGGAATTGATGAAGCATCGAAAATTACCCTAATTGCGATTGGCGCATTTTTTCCGACCTATACCAACACTGTCGCAGCGATTAAAGGGGTTGATCGCAAGCTCATCGAAGTCGCACGAGTCTATCGACTGAAGTACTGGCAGCAAGTGCAACAGATTATTTTGCCTGCGGCATCTCCGGGGATATTAACGGGACTGCGCAACAGTTTAAGTTTGGCATGGATGTTTATGATTGCAGCAGAACTCATTGCAGCGACACAAGGCATAGGCTACTTACTGAGTGATGGCCGAGAAACTTCACGTCCCGATATTGTGATCTTAGCGATTATTCTTTTAGCCGTGCTCGGAAAATTCAGTGATAGCATCATGAAGGCCATCGAGACTTGGCTACTGCGTTGGCGTGACGTATTTGGAACATAAGGTAGAAAAAATAAAAGCGCATCGAATGCGCTTTTATTTTGGAGGGAACAATGAAATTATTGTGTCCACTGCCCTAAAGTAACGCGGTCATTTCCACCATAATCTTTCACCGTACGGACTTGTTTATAGCCCGCTTCTTTAAAGATTTTCTGTACAGCGTCACCTTGATCATAACCATGCTCAAGTACCACCCAGCCATCAAGAGTTAAATGCTTTTTACCTTGCTGGATAATGACTTTCAAATCAGCCAAACCATGATCCGCAGCAACTAGGGCACGTTCAGGCTCAGTTGCTAAGTCTTGCATGTGAGCATCATCAGCATCGATGTACGGCGGGTTCGAGACAATCACATCAAAAAACTTTCGATTTAGCGGTGCAAACCAACTGCCACACACAAAAGTCACATCATTTAAGTCATGCTTTTCTGCATTTTGCTGCGCAACGGCTAAAGTTGGCTCATAAATATCGGTAGCCGTGATGTCCCATGTGTCCCGTTCACTGGCCAATGAAAGCGCAACCGCACCCGTCCCCGTACCTAAATCGACAATTCGGGCATCTTCAGGTAAGTCTAAACGTAATACAGTTTCTACCAGTACCTCGGTATCTGGACGTGGCACTAAAGTGTCAGGAGTGACAATCAGATCCAATGTCCAAAACGGCTGTGAACCTGTCACATAGGCCAAAGGTTCACCTGCTTCAATTCGTGCCAAGGCAGCAACATAAGCCTGCTCTTGTTCATTGGTCAGCACTTGATCTTTTTTCATAACCAAATCAAAAGAATCAATTTTGGTAATGTGTTCCAGCAACCATGCGTTCTCTTGACGTTCGTAACTCTCGGCTTCACCACGTAAAGCCAAAGCTTGGGCAATATTCATTATCCACCATTCTGCTGTGCAAGCATCGCAAGCTGATCTGCTTGATATTCACGATGTAAGCTATCTAATAGTTCAGTTAAATCACCTTCCATAACCGCGTCTAACTTGTATAAAGTTAAGTTAATACGGTGATCGGTCATACGACCTTGCGGGTAGTTATAGGTACGGATACGTTCTGAACGATCGCCCGAGCCAACCAAGTCACGGCGCATTTCAGAAGTTGCTGCATCAGCTGCTGCACGTTTTGCATTTTCCAAGCGTGAAGCAAGTAAAGCCATCGCTTTGGCTTTGTTCTTATGCTGCGAACGCTCTTCCTGACATTCCACCACGGTTCCTGTTGGAATATGAGTAATACGCACAGCTGAATCGGTTTTGTTGATGTGCTGACCACCCGCACCTGAGGCACGGTAGGTATCAATACGTAAGTCTGATGCATTAATCTCGACCGTTGTATCGACATCAATTTCAGGCAAAATCGCAACGGTACACGCCGAAGTATGTACACGACCCTGAGACTCTGTTGCAGGTACACGTTGTACACGGTGCGCGCCACTTTCAAACTTCAAGCGACCGTAAACGCCTTCACCATTCACCAAGCAAATGATTTCTTTATAACCACCGTGTTCGCCTTCATTTTCAGACAACACTTCAATACGCCAGCCTTGTGATTCAGCGTACTTGGTATACATGCGGTATAAATCACCCGAGAAAATAGCAGCTTCATCACCGCCTGTTCCCGCTCGAATTTCCAAATATGCAGAGTTCGCATCATTTGGATCTTTCGGAATCATTAAGATATTTAAATCAGCTTCTAAAGACGCAATAATAGCTTTATTTTCTTTAATTTCTTCAACAGCCATTTCCTTAAAATCAGGATCTGACAGCATCGCTTCAGCCGTTTCAATATCAGCTTCTGCTTGTTTGTACTTGGTCCAAACTTCTGTGATTTCACTTAAATCACTATGTTCACGTGACAACTGACGAAAGCGTTTGTTATCCGAAATGACTTCTACATCTGCAAGTAATGCTGTTAATTCTTCGTGACGGTCAGAAAGTTGATCTAATCGTAAACGTAACGATTCTTTCATTAGGAAAATATCTCAATATAAAGGCTGCAATACAGTTTCACAGCACCAAAAAATTTGCGCTTAGTTTAACGGCTCTATCACGCAAAGAACATCTTTATTCAATCCTGAGCGACGTTTACTTTATACGCCTCAGTGGATTGATACACTTTTAAAGCGTGTTTATGCGCTTACTAACGCTTAAAAAATGCAAAACAGCTTATTTCATATACATCTTTTAAATAGGTCATTTCAGCTCAAAATTCAGAGTGTGAACTGCATCACTCCTAGGTTTATCCACATTTGTATGATTTTGGATAAATTTCATTCTGCTTATTCACATTTGTAATAAAACTGATACAAACAAGAAACCAACGGGTTTCAATTTAGTTTTAACTCTCCACAATTAACTGGAATCTTTTTGTTACATTAGCCACATTGAAAAAAGTAAGACAGTTCAACCAATGTTGGACATGGAGAAACACATGAAACCTAATACACTCTTAATGTCAGCAACATTAGCAACGGCATCTATGTTTACTGCAACTGCGTATGCAGACAGCACAACTCGCGTTGCAGCAGCCAGTGCTTTAGGTAGTGTTGCAGGGACAGCAATTGGTAAAAACATGGGCGGCACAACTGGTGCAACTATTGGCGCAGCACTTGGTGGTGCAGGTGGTGCAGCAGTTGCAAGTGACAAACGTCATCGTACTGAATCTGCTATTGGCGGTGCGATCGGTGGTGGTGCGGGCTATACCGTAGGTAAAAGCATGGGCGGAACCAATGGTGGCTACGTGGGTTCTGCATTAGGTGCAGCGGGCGGGGCAGCACTCGGCAACAAAATCTCAAAAGATAAACAGTATGACTCTTACCATGGTAAAAAATGGAAGAAAAAACATAAACACCATTAATTAGCTGCATCGTAAAGATGTCATTGAAAGCACCTTCGGGTGCTTTTTTATGGCACAGATTTAGACGCAACAACACATCAGCCAAACTGGTAGAAAATACGAAGAGTCGTTACACAGCACTTACCAAAGCAACGGTTTCGATAAAATTTCTCTTCATTATTCTTCCAACTTGTTTCGCTAAAGTGAAATCAAGACAAAATAGACATGCTCTTAGGAGTTTAAAAATGAAAATTAAATCAATTTTAATGAGTACCGTAATTGCAGCTTCAGCATTAACGATGACCACAACATATGCAGGTAATACAACCAATACCGCACTGACGTCTGCATTAGGTGGTGTTGTCGGTGCCGCGATTGGTAACCAAATGGGTGGGCAAACAGGCGCGATGATTGGTTCTGCCATTGGTGGTGGTGCAGGTGCAGCTGCTTCAGCCAACAAACGTGACCGTAATGGTGCAATCATTGGTGGAGCACTCGGTGGTGCTGGTGGTTATACCGTAGGTAAAAACATGGGCGGTACCAATGGTGGGTATATTGGTGCAGGTCTCGGTTCAGCGGGTGGCGCAGTTCTAGGTAAAAAAGTCTCTGAAGACCGTCGTTACGATGATGAATATGACCGCCGTTACGATAACCGTTATGATCGTCGTTATGACAGCCGCGGCTACCGTAATAGCAATTATAAATATAATGGTCGTGACTATCGTGGTGACAATGGCCGTCACTTGGGATGGTACAAAAACGGTAAACGTTAAGCGCCGCATAAAACATTCTCAAATAAAAGAGCACCTTCGGGTGCTTTTTTTTATCTGACCACTACATTTAAGAAAGACACTGTATCGTTTCTGCGATGCAGTTGCTTACTTCTTTTTGCTTTAAACGCATATGTGACTGGTGCGGTTCAACGATGTTGAATAGATATTTAGTTTCATTTTTAAATCAACACCTTATATAAAACAACCAGAATATCGAATAAAATCGATATACAAAATAACAGTTATATCGTATTATTTCGATATATAAAGCAAAACTGAGAAGTAGAATGCGCACGTTGTCCGAGACTCAATTTTCTATTTTAGAATTAGCTCCAGTCCGCGAAGATCAAACTGTACAACTCACCCTACAGCATAGCTTAAAATTGGCCCAACAAGCTGAGCGTTTAGGCTATAGCCGACTTTGGCTTGCAGAACATCATAATATGGATGGTATTGCCAGCTCTGCAACTGCGGTGCTACTCGGCTATTTACTCGCGAATACCTCAACTTTAAAAGTGGGCTCTGGCGGTATCATGCTCCCAAACCATGCCCCACTGATCGTAGCGGAGCAATTCGGTACACTTGCAACACTCTATCCAAACCGGATTGAATTAGGTTTAGGTCGAGCACCGGGTACAGACCAAATGACCATGCGTGCACTTCGTCGTGGCCGTCAAGAAACTGAAGATCAGTTCCCACAAGATGTCTTAGAAATTCTGCATTACTTTAAAGATGCTGAGCCAAATCAACGCATCATTGCAACTCCGGGGCAAGGGACACATGTGCCTGTATGGCTACTCGGTTCAAGTTTATTTAGTGCACAACTGGCTGCAAAACTCGGACTTCCCTACTCTTTTGCATCACACTTTGCACCGCGTATGCTGAAACAAGCGATTCAGCTCTATCGTGAAAACTTTGAACCCTCTGAATACTTATCGAAACCTTATGTATCTATGGGTGTTCCAACAGTCGTTGCTGAAACCGATGCTGAAGCTGAATATCTAGCGACCAGTGCCTACCAACGTGTTTTAGGTCTCATGCGCGGTCAAAGTTTAAAGTTAAAAGCACCGATTGCCAGTATGGACGGCCTATGGTCACCTGCGGAAAAAATGTCAGTAGACAGTTTTTATGCCATGGCCCAGATCGGTTCCAATGGCACGGTGAAAGAAGGCTTAAAACAGCTTCTTTTAGAATATGATGTTGATGAGTTTATTTTCACCTGTGACATCTATGACACGGACAAACGTTTAGAAAACTTTGAACGTCTCATGCAGATCAAAAACAGTTAAGTACAAATGAAGTGAATCGCCTTATGCGTATTAATGCATACCCATAAGGCGACGTGCATAAATGAATAACCAAAATCTCAGCCGATATCTAAAAGATCCTTAAAACCCTGCAAAAACTGCTGCTATGTCTAGACTAAAGTTAGCGTGACTGCTCAGACAATTTATCACTTTGCCTTTTTAGAGCAAAAGCACTAAAAATAATAAATTAAGGAAAGACGATAAAAAACAATTAAGGATCGAGCATGGTCAATTTGCATTCAACAGACAACGGATCTGGTTTATTTCAAAACCATCCCGAGTATTTTCAGCATTTTAAAGGGCAATTGATTGCCGCATCAGAAATTAAACAACATGCTTTTACTGAACAACGGGTCGCAATTATTGGCACCAACCAGCATACAGTAACTGCCCTCGAATCGATTTGTCAGGTCGCTCAATCGGTCTATGTTTTTCAAAACGCGCCGCAATTCATCTTGCCGAAAACGGAACGCGGCATTCAACGCTTAATCCAACATCCACTGGTTATTAAGAACCGACGTCTATTTAACACACGGATCAAATGCCTACTGGCTTTACGTTTTTTAGAAACTCAAGTTCAAGACCCATGGCTTAGACACCAACTCAAACCTAACTCCGCTGCCGATAAACTTAAATTTTTTAAGTCCGATCATTATTATCATGCCTTACAGCGCGACAACTGTAAGCTAATCACTTGGCCAATAGTCAAAATCAGAGAACATGACATTCAAAGTTTAGATGGTGCTGAATATCCAGTCGATGTGATCATTACCACCTATAGCCATTAACCATATAGGGTAAGTTTCCTACTTACCCGTTGTTTATTTCGTCACACCTGTATACCGATAGCCTGTATTTGAACGCTGATAACGTAAGTACTTTCCAGTCGGGCGGCTGTTTTGATCTAATAAAGTGATATCAATCTTGTTTAAGTCCTTTGCAACACGAATATATGAACCTTGTCGTTCTTCGTCATAATGACAGTCATAATCTACTTCAATCGAACTTAGTTGCTTGTTTTTGGTCTGAAAAACTGGTGTTGCTATCAAAGCTTGGGCGTGCATTTTAAAAGCTTGAATTTGATAAAGACCGTGACAACTATCGCCTTTGTAATAACTTTGAATCAGATAAATCGGCTGTGCACCCCATTTCACTTGGTCAATCTTTAAAATATAGCCTGTTTCTAAAGGCTGAAGTTTAGTGGAATTGCTCGATTTCATCTGCACATAGGATGAAAATTCACCCATAGTACCGCCACCACCTACATCAAAGGTATAGAATTTAAGCAGTTGGTCTGGTGAGGCATTAATCTTTAGTCTAAGATTTTCAGTCAATTTGGGGAAAGAATAAGCATAACTTTCTGCATTTTCACGGATTAAATCAATCACATCATTTTCGATCTGTTGATTCACCGCATAAAAATCTAGCGCTGCATATTTTCGATCAATCGCCTGCTCAGCCTGTTGACTTGATATATTTTGCGCATATAAAGCCATATTAAAATGAGCACAACAAAATACACCTAATAGGCATTTTGATATTATTTTCATTTGATCTAATCTGTATTTTTATATTGATCAATATTATAAAGCATCATCAATATGACGCTTTATAATGTAATGACAATATCAACCAATGCGACGTTTTAAACCCGTCATTTGGAGTACACGAGTTGAAATTTCTTCAATCGACATTTCCGAGACATTTAAGTATTTAATCCCTTCAGAGATATAAATCCCTTCAATTGCGCGAAGCTCCATTTGGCACTGGCTGAAGCTTGCATAACGGCTATTGGCTTTACGTTCAGAGCGAATAGCGACAAGGCGTTCAGCATCAATCATCAAACCAAAAAGCTTCTGCTTATGTGCGCGAAGTACCGCTGGTAAACGGTTGTCATCCAAGTCTTCTTCGGTCAATGGATAGTTTGCTACACGAATCCCAAACTGTAATGACAAATAAATTGAAGTCGGTGTTTTACCCGAACGTGATACCCCAATCAGAATCAGATCGGCCTTGTCATAGTGGCGTGTACGTGCACCGTCATCGTTATCCAAAGCAAAATGCACCGCATCAATACGTGCTTTATAAGACTCCGAATCGGTCACTGCATGGGTCTGTCCGACTAAAGTTGTAGGCGGTGTTCCCAACTCTTCAGATAATTTACTAATAAGCCCTTCAAATACATCAAGATTTATAGCATTTGCAGTATTAATAATGTCACGCACGTACGGGTCGACTAAAGTGTCAAAAACCAGTGGCTTTTGTCCGTCTTGTTGCGCCCTTAAATTGATCTCAGCAACCACATTTGTAGCAGCTTCTTCAGAGCTAATATAAGGAATAATATGAATGTCAAAGTCAACATTTGGAAACTGCGCCAATAGCGAGTGCCCAAGGGTTTCAGCGGTAATTGCAGTACCATCTGATACAAAAAAAACACTCCGCTTAAATTGTTTACTTCCTGACATTAAAATTCTCCTCAAAAATTTGTCTTAGTGCTATATAATCTTTATAGTAAACCGATCTTACATGACTGTCGCTTAGTAAAATCAAAAAGCTAAGTAGATTTGTTATAATCTGATGCCAAGATAGTGATTAAATACTGCAAAAGTGGAGTAACAACTTTGGAAGCGCGCGTAATTGGTCTAGAAAAATTAGGGAAACACGACGTTGAACTTGTAGGTGGGAAAAACTCATCTTTAGGTGAAATGATCAGCCACCTATCAAATGCAGGTGTATCTGTACCAGGTGGCTTTGCTACTACAGCTCAAGCATATCGTGAATTTCTCGAGCAAAGTGGCCTAAACGCTAAAATCAATGCAGAGTTAAAAGTCCTCAATGTTGATGATGTAAATGCTCTTGCTGAAACAGGCGCGAAAATTCGCCAATGGATTGTAGATACCCCACTTACGGCAGAACTCGAACAAGAAGTTCGTAAAGCATTTGCAGAGCTTTCAAACGGCAACCCAGATATCGCGGTTGCCGTTCGTTCTTCAGCGACAGCAGAAGATTTACCAGATGCTTCTTTTGCAGGTCAACAAGAAACCTTCTTAAACATTCGCGGTATCGACAACGTATTGATCGCGATCAAAGAAGTATTTGCATCACTGTATAACGACCGTGCAATTTCTTACCGCGTACACCAAAATTTTGCGCATGATGTTGTGGCTTTATCTGCTGGTGTTCAGCGTATGGTCCGCTCTGAAACTGGTGCAGCAGGTGTAATGTTTACACTCGACACTGAATCAGGTTTCCGTGACGTAGTATTCATCACTGCATCGTATGGTTTGGGTGAAATGGTCGTTCAAGGTGCAGTAAACCCTGACGAATTCTACCTCTCTAAACCCCTTTTAAATGCAGGCAAGCACGCTGTCCTCCGTCGTAATCTGGGTTCTAAACACCAAAAAATGATTTATGGCGAAGAAGCTTCTGCAGGTAAATCAGTTGTTGTGGTTGATGTTGAAAAACAAGAGCGTCAACAATTCGCATTAAACGACCACGAACTACAAGAACTTGCAAAACAAGCGCTGATCATTGAAAACCACTATGGTTCTCCAATGGACATCGAGTGGGCAAAAGATGGCGATGACGGTCAAATTTATATCGTTCAAGCGCGCCCTGAAACAGTGAAGAGCCGTGAAAACGTCGGTACCATGGAACGCTACCTTTTAAAACAAAAAGGCACTGTGATTTGTGAAGGTCGTTCAATCGGTCAACGTATCGGTTCTGGTAAAGTACGTATTGTTACGTCTATTAAAGAAATGGACAAAGTACAAGACGGTGACGTGCTTGTATCTGACATGACTGACCCAGACTGGGAACCAGTAATGAAGCGTGCCGCTGCAATTGTCACTAACCGTGGTGGTCGTACTTGTCACGCAGCGATTATTGCGCGTGAATTGGGTGTTCCAGCAATCGTCGGTTGTGGTAATGCAACTGAAGTTCTAGTAGACGGCCAAGATGTAACTGTTTCATGTGCTGAAGGTGATACAGGTTTCATCTACGAAGGTTCTTTAGATTTCGAGATTCAAACCAACTCAATCGAATCTATGCCAGAACTTCCGTTCAAAGTAATGATGAACGTCGGTAACCCTGACCGCGCATTTGACTTTGCACAAATTCCAAATGAAGGGATTGGCCTTGCACGTCTTGAGTTCATCATTAACCGTATGATCGGTGTCCACCCTAAAGCATTGTTGAACATTGACAGCTTGCCACGTGAAACACGTGCTGCGGTAATGGCACGTACTGCGGGTTATGCATCGCCAATCGAATTCTATGTTGAAAAACTGGTTGAAGGTATTTCTACCCTTGCTGCAGCATTTGCAGACAAACCTGTGATCGTTCGTATGTCTGACTTTAAGTCAAATGAATACGCAAACTTGATCGGTGGTAAGTTATACGAGCCTGAAGAAGAAAACCCAATGTTGGGCTTCCGTGGTGCAAGCCGTTATGTGTCTGACAACTTCCGTGACTGCTTCGAATTAGAATGCCGCGCGTTGAAAAAAGCACGTGACGAAATGGGCTTAACCAATATTCAAATCATGATTCCTTTCGTACGTACTGTACATGAAGCAAAACGTGTAATTGAATTATTGGCGTTAAACGGCCTGAAACGTGGTGAAAATGGTCTGAAAGTGATCATGATGTGTGAGTTACCAACGAACGCATTATTGGCTGAACAGTTCCTTGAACACTTCGATGGCTTCTCTATCGGTTCAAACGACTTAACCCAGTTAACGCTTGGTCTAGACCGTGACTCTGGTATTGTGTCTCACCTATTTGATGAACGTGATCCAGCAGTAAAAGCACTTCTTTCTATGGCAATTCATGCATGCCGTAAAGCAGGTAAATATGTGGGCATCTGTGGTCAAGGCCCATCAGATCACCCAGATCTTGCGCAGTGGCTTATGGAACAAGGTATCGAATCTGTATCACTTAACCCTGACTCAGTATTAGACACTTGGTTCTTTCTTGCAGAAGAAAAAGTTCAAAAAGCTTAACTTTTTGATGTGATAAAAAAAGACCCTTTCATGGGTCTTTTTTTATCACCACTCTTTCAACGTATCCGCATTAAAACAAGCATATTGATACAAAAATTTAGACTAAGTTTAATACTTACGCATCATCATCTCGATTGAGAAGAGATCGCATTGCGATAAAGCTAGAAGAAGCAGCATAATCCTTGCTACACTGTTCTGCATTTTGTGTAGTTTTGGTGAATTTCAGCTTGAAATTCTCTAGACTATCCGCATGTTTTATCATAGATTTTTATTTGTTTTTCATCTGAAACAAATACATTTATTATTTGAATATCCCAATTTATATTTTGAGATTAAGTTTATATGCAGATTTACTTGGCACGAAATAATCAACAAGCCGGTCCATATACCTTAGAGCAGTTGAATCAAATGCTCGCAAGCCAACAAGTTTTATTGACGGATTTAGTTTGGCATCAGGGTATGCCTGAATGGAAAGCTTTAGGTGAACTCACCCAAGGAAAACTGGCGTATGAACCTGTAGGTTATCAACCTCAGCCCCCTATTCCTGAGCCAATGCATACGCCAAATCAATTTTCACAGCCAAACCGTACAGCAGCGAAAGTTGTTCAACCTGAACTAGCATCAATAGGCACACGCGTTTTAGCCAAAGTCATTGACTTACTTCTTTGGCTCCCTGCCGCTGCTATTCCCTCGTTCTTTTTACAAGCAGATAAATTCGGTGAACTGACTGAAATTCAGCAAAAAATGCAAGCGGCTACTACAGCCACTCAGGCCAGTGAACTGCAAGCACAACTGTTCAGTTTGATTCCAACTGAAGCCTGGACCACCATGGGAATTTACCTGCTGATTATGCTCGGCATACAGGCCTTTTTCTTAGCCAAAAGTGGTCAAAGCATTGGTAAAAAAATCACCAAAATTAAAATTGTAGACGTAGAAACGAACGAAAAAGTCAGCCTTTTGCGTGTATTCACATTGCGCAGTGTTGTCTTTATTGTGCTCAATATGCTGTTCATGCCGTTTATTACCATCGCCGATCACGTCTTTGGTTTAACTGCAAAGCGTCAAACTTTGCACGATAAACTGGCGAAAACCAAGGTCATTAAGCAGTAATTTGACCATATTTAAGCTGAGGTTTGGCGCACCTCAGTTTTCCGCAGTTTATTGATATTCAAAATAAATCCACAAAGAAATTATAAAATTCCGAGTGAAAAAATCGGTTTTTATAACAGTCATTTAAAGCATCTTTACGTATAGCTTAGTTTGTCGATATGAGGCATAATGCCCTACAACGTAGCGGTGTCTTATGATTGAGAAGTGTTTTTAGACTTAAAAAGAAACTTTTCAATCATGCGACACTTTAATCGCTATCCCAATTTTATTAGGGAATGGGACTCTTCACCGAGGTTGTAAAATGAGACAAACGATTTTAGCTGTATTGTCTTTATCTGCGATCGCCGCGCTCTTAACTGGGTGTGGTGGTGATATGGTACTTCTAAACTCAAAAGGTCCAGTTGCACAAGGTCAATCTGACTTAATGATGACTGCGATCTATTTAATGCTATTGGTGGTTATTCCATCAGTCGTAATGGCATTATGGTTTGGTTGGAAATATCGCGCGTCGAATAAAGATGCAGACTATAAACCTACATGGGCACACTCTACTGCAATTGAAATTGTAGTTTGGGGTATTCCTGTCATTATTATTGGTATTCTGGCTTGGTTAACTTGGTGGGGTTCACACAAGTATGACCCTTACCGCCCGCTCGAATCTGATAAAGCACCTGTAAATATTCAAGTCATTGCAGAACAGTTTAAATGGATCTTCATTTACCCTGATCTTAACATTGCGACGGTTAACGAAATTCGTTTCCCTGAAAAAACTCCAGTTGCACTTAAAATTACCTCTAACTTCACGATGAACTCGTTCTTCATCCCTGCGTTAGGTGGTCAAATTTATGCAATGGCAGGCATGCAAACGCACTTGAATTTGTTAGCAGATGGAACTAGCCCAGCTGAAGGCTACCGCGGTTTCTCTTCGAACTATTCAGGCTACGGCTTCTCGCAAATGCGCTTCCGTGCTCACTCTGTAACTGACGCTCAATTCGCTGAATGGGTTGCTGCAGTTAAAGCAGGTAACGGTACAAGCATTAATCCTAAAGCTGTACAAAAAACAATTTTAGATCAAGCTGAATTTGAGTCTTTACGTGACGGTAACCGTGGTAAACACCAAATTGAAGTTTTGATTTCAAAAGCAAAAACTCCTGAAGAGAAGGCTGCTGCTGAGGCAATGAAGCCTTATCCAACTAAGCCACACCCTGTGACTTACTACTCTTCTGTAGAGGAAGGCTTGTTTAAGTCAGTCATCAGCAAATATATGAGCAACTATCACGGTGCTGATCACTCAGCGACTGCGGGTGCTCACGGGGCTGCTTCATCTGAAGCACATGCCGCTGTTGAACCTGCTTCATCAGTTGTAGGGGAATAAGACATGAGCTTCTTAGGTAAGTTAGGTCCGGACGTTATTCCGCACGATCCAATTGTACTGGTCACAGTTGCAATGATGATCTTAGGTGGTATCGCAGTTGTTGCTGGTATTACCTATTTTAAAAAATGGGGCTACTTGTGGAACGAATGGTTCACATCAGTCGACCATAAAAAAATTGGTATCATGTATCTTTTCGTATCGATCATCATGCTTTTGCGTGGTTTCGCTGATGCGATTATGATGCGTCTTCAACTGTTCCTTGCAAAAGGTGGCGGTGAAGGTTATTTACACCCAGAACACTACGATCAGATCTTCACCGCACACGGTGTAATCATGATCTTCTTCGTAGCAATGGGTCTAGTTGTTGGCTTAATGAACATCTCTGTACCACTTCAAATTGGTGCACGTGACGTTGCCTTCCCATTATTAAACTCTCTAAGCTTCTGGTTATTTGCTGGTGCTGCAGGCTTAATGATGGCATCTCTTGCAATTGGTGAATTCGCTGCAACAGGTTGGATGGCTTATCCTCCTCTTTCAGGTATCGAATATTCTCCAGGCGTGGGTGTGGACTACTATATCTGGGCACTTCAGATTTCAGGTTTAGGTACGCTATTAACGGGTGTTAACTTCTTCGTTACCATCATTAAAATGCGCGCGCCTGGTATGTCACTTATGGACATGCCGATCTTTACTTGGACATCTTTGTGTACAGCTGTATTGATCATTGCGTCATTCCCAGTGTTAACAGCAACAATTGCAATGTTAACGCTTGACCGTTACTTCGGTTTCCACTTCTTTACAAATGACATGGGTGGTAGCCCAATGTTGTATGTAAACTTGATTTGGACATGGGGTCACCCAGAAGTTTACATCTTAGTATTACCAGCATTTGGTATTTACTCTGAAGTTGTATCAACGTTCTCTCGTAAAACGTTGTTCGGTTACAAATCAATGGTGTATGCAACAATTGCGATCACAGTACTTGCGTTCGTAGTATGGCTTCACCACTTCTTCACCATGGGTGCTGGTGCGAACGTGAATGCGTTCTTCGGTATCATGACCATGGTTATTGCGATTCCTACTGGTGTGAAAATCTTCTCTTGGTTATTCACAATGTATAAGGGTCGTATCACCTTCACTACTCCTATGTTATGGACGCTTGGCTTCCTTGTAACATTCGGTATTGGCGGTTTAACTGGTGTATTAATGGCTGTTCCACCTGCGGACTTCCTTGTACACAACTCATTGTTCTTGATTGCTCACTTCCATAACGTAATTATCGGTGGTGTGGTGTTTGGTATGTTTGCCGGCATCATTTTCTACTGGCCGAAAATGTTTGGTTGGAAGCTCAATGAAGCATGGGGTAAAGCTGCGTTCTGGTTCTGGTTCTTCGGTTTCTACTTTGCATTCATGCCACTTTATATCCTTGGTTTCATGGGTATGACTCGTCGTTTGAATACATATGACAACCCTGAATGGGATCCGTACATTGCTATTGCATTCTTCGGTTCTGTGTTAGTCGCGATTGGTATTGCATGTTTCGTTATGCAGATTGTTGTTGGTTACTTACAACGCAACGACAACCTCGACCTTACAGGCGATCCATGGGATGGTCGTACACTTGAATGGGCGACTTCGTCTCCTGCTCCGTTCTACAACTTTGCTCACCTTCCAACAATCAATGGTATTGATACGTTCTGGAATGACAAAGAGAATGGCGTAGCATATGCGAAACCTACTTCATACGAAGACATTCATATGCCAACGAATCGTGCTGCTGGTGTTGTGATTGCCATGTTCATTACTGTTATGGGCTTTGGTTTAATCTGGCATATCTGGTGGTTAGTTGTTGTGATGTTCATCGCTGCTATTATCAGCTTCATCGCATCTTCGTTTACGAAGAAAGTGGACTACTATGTTCCTGCTGCTGAAGTTGAGCGTATTGAAAATGAACGTTACGCGATTCTTGAAAAACATTTGAAGAAGGACTAAGACAATGGCTGACGTACTTCATCACGAAAACCACGGACACGATGAGCATCATCACCACGATGATACTGACATCACCGTCTTTGGTTTTTGGACTTATTTGATGAGTGACTTGATTCTATTCGGTACACTCTTCATTGCATTCGCTGTTTTAAGTAGCCATGTGCCTATGGGCACACCAAGTGCAAAAGAATTATTCGGTGAGTCTTTAGGTTTCGTTTTAACTGAAACTTTCGCTCTCTTGATCTCTTCTGTAACTTTTGGTTTTGCGGTTCTTGCTGCATACAAAAAGAACGTCAACCAAGTTTTAACTTGGTTAGCGATCACTTGGTTATTCGGTGCTTCATTCATCGGCATGGAACTATATGAGTTTAATCACTTAGTTCATGCTGGCCATGGTCCAAGCGTAAGTGCGTTTTTATCGTCGTTCTTTACTTTAGTAGGTACGCACGGTATTCACGTAACTTCAGGTTTGGTATGGATGATCATTTTGATGATTCAGATCAAGAAAAATGGTTTGACTCTTCCAAACACTCGTCGTCTTGCTTGCCTAAGCTTGTTCTGGCACTTCCTTGACATCGTTTGGATCTGTGTATTCAGCGTAGTTTACTTGATGGGAGTTCTATAATGAGTCACGATCATAACTCAGCTGGTGCTTCACACGGTAACACCAAGCAATATACGATCGGCTTTATCCTTTCAGTTATCCTGACCGTAATTCCATTCGGTATGGTAATGGCTGGTGGTTTTGGTCGCGGTATTGTTATGGCGGTTATCGCAATTACAGCAGTTGCTCAGGTTCTAGTTCAATTAGTTTACTTCTTGCACATGAACTCATCTTCAGAGCAACGTTGGAACGTGATTGCATTTATCTATACAGTACTTTGTATTGCTGTACTTCTAGTCGGCTCTGTATGGATTATGAACTACTTACACTACAACATGATGATCTAAACTGATCGTCATGTTGAAAAAGTATTTATTCCTGACTAAACCAGGAATTCTCTTTGGTAACTTCGTTACCACTCTGGGCGGCTTCTTTTTAGCCGCTCAGGGGTCTGTAGATTTCCTCCTCCTTCTCATCACTCTACTCGGTACAACACTGGTTGTTGCTTCTGGCTGTGTCGTCAATAACGTCATTGATCAAGATATTGATCAAAAGATGGAACGGACGATGAACCGTGCATTAGTTAAAAAAACCATCAGTCCTTCCGTAGCTTTGGCATTTTCTGCTGCGCTTGGAATATTAGGTTTCGCCCTACTCTGGTTCTTTGTTAATGCTTATGCCTTTGGCTTTGCTGTACTTGGTTTTGTGGTTTATGTGATTTTTTATAGTCTATGGAGCAAACGCACATCCATTCACCAAACCGTGATTGGAAGTATTTCTGGTGCTAGTCCACCAGTGATCGGCTATACAGCTGTGACCAATGAATTTGATGTTGCCGCATTGTTGCTTTTCTTAGCATATGCACTTTGGCAAATGCCTCATTCATGGGGAATTGCGGTATACCGCTTTGACGACTATAAAAATGCAGGCATTCCAATTTTACCTGTAGCACGTTCAATTTTCCGCACGAAAGTTGAAAGCTTGATTTATGTCTTGCTGTTTGCTGCGGTGTTAAATGGTTTGTATTGTTTTGGCTATACCAATATGTTTTTTCTTATCACCTTTAACGCACTCTGTGCTTATTGGGTATATTTATCAATCATTGGTTTTAAAGCTGAAAATGATCAGGTTTGGGCAAAACGCTATTTCTTATACTCAGTGATTTTAATTACTGCATTAAGTTTTAGTTTTAGTTTTAGCTACGTCTCACCTGCTCCACATTTGCCGCTGTTTTAAAAAAGATAGAGTTCTCTCTATCTTTTTTTATTTCAACTTATTCAATATTTAAGTCTAGTCTTTAAGTTGTTACCATAGCAGACACAACAATAACTCATGCTCTGCAATGAAAATGCCATCACAATTTTTTAAAAAATCTATTTTTATTAGTCTATTCCCTATCACTCTTGCTTATAGCACGCACAGTTTTTCTGGTTTTGATGTTTCTTGCTATCCATCGACCAACATTCAAACCAATGCCTATACCGCCTGTGACAATTTGCCTGCACTCACGCCCGCCAATGACAACCAAACCAATATGCTCTTACTTCTGAGCGACATGGGTTTGGCTAAATTGAATTTTAATCAGCCAAATAATCCGCTTTGGGAAACTGAATATAGCAACGTACCATTTGCGGCTAAAACATTGTTTGAAAGCGTAACCAATAAACGACCGAATGCCCGATTAAAACCAAGCAATGTAAAGACACCCTACCAAGAACATTGCAGTAGTCTAGACAATGGTGCGGATCAATTTACCCAGCAGGTGAAAGCCGACAAAAATCTCAGCAAAGCCGAAAAAGATTTACTGATTCAAGAAAGACAAAATATCTCGGCCTGTGACCGTGATCTTGCCCTCTTCCAAGTCAATCCGAACTGGTCTATACAAGCACGTCAGTATGCGTCTTATTTAAATGCAACCATTGCCTTTTACAATAGTAACTTTTCCACAGCTACTAAAATTTACTCAGTTTTAACTACGGTTGATCAGCCTTGGATCAAAGAAACATCGCAATATATGTTGATTCGTAGCAGCCTCAATGAAAGCTATCAGTCGGGTGTCGGCAAATATGGCGACTTAAAAACCGATAAAGTAGATCAGACTTTACTCAAAAACACCTATGAGCATATCACTACCTACTTCAAACGCTTTCCTGAGGGAAAATATGCGGCAAGCGCACGCGGTTTACTGCGTCGTTGTTATTGGCTGAGTGGAAATACCGAACTCCTGACCAACGAACTCGCATGGCAAATCAATCATCCTGATTCCAAATACTATAATTTAGAGCTTGATAATCTAGCCTTTGAAATGGATCGCCATGTTTTTCAAAGCCGCTCATTCAATGCAAAAAATCTAAAAGATCCCTTCTTTCTGACCATTTCAGATTTAATGCAAATGCGTCAGGCAACATCGGCAGAAGATAAAGTCTTAAGCTGGTCTGAACTTAACAACCAAAAAACACGATTTAAGAGTCAGCCAGAACTGTTCCAATACCTACAAGCCAATCACTTATTCTTTGTGCAGAACAAACCAGCCGAAGCTTTAAAATATTTGCCAGAACATTCCTCTAATTCAATCGATAGTTATCTTCAACTCAGTCAAATATTGTTAAAAGGTCGTATTTTAGAAAAACTCGGACAAACTCAAAATGCACAGCAGTATTGGGAAGGTTGGCTGAGTCAATCAAAGTCCATCGAACAGCGTGGCTTATTTGAGCTAATGTTGTATCCACATTATGCTCAGCAGCAAAGTGCAAACCTATTCATCGGTTCAAATGCTAAAATCAAACAAGCTGCATTGCAAAAAAGCTTTATTGAAAATGAAGCCAATGAAAAAAGCTTAATGCAAATTGTACAGTGCAAAGCATCAAGAACAGATCAAAAAAATTTAGCTTTGTATAAAACTTTGCAAAAGTCATTGGTACATCAAAACTTTAAACTGTTTAATCAAGCCTTTGTACTACTACCACAAGATGCCGCGAAGCATAAATATGACTCAGAAACATATCAAAACTATAAAAATCAACCGCCTTTCAGTGATTTCATTTGGGCAGGAACAAAAATCACGCCACAGATTCAATGCCCTGACTTATTCAGTCTGACTCAAAAACTTGAAAATTCACCTCAAGATTTAAAGCTCCGACTTTGTTTGGGCGAATATGCACGCTCGACTCAAGGCTACAACATAAGCTATGTCACCGCTTTAGAAAAAGAAACCTCCAGCTTTAAAGGTGCAATTTTTACCCGTGGTCAAGTGTATAAAGACATCATCAAATCCAGCTCTGTACCCGATTTAAAAGCTTATGCGCTTTATCGCTCAATCATGTGTTACTCACCAAGCGGGATGAATGACTGTCAGAATGCAGAGGTTGAAAAATCTACCCGTAAACAATGGTTCGACCACATTAAACGTGACTACCCAAGTACTTCTTGGGCACAATCTTTAAAGTATTACTGGTAAGACATATATGTTGAAGCAACTTTTTTCAGTTGTTATGACGTTGATCTGTATGCTGAGCATCATAGCTTGTCAGCCGAGTCAGTCAGCTTCAACATCTGGTCAGGTAAATGCCGAAGACTATGATGCGTTTTGGATTTGGGGCAATATTTCATCTGCCCCTTATCTCAAAGCGGCTAAAGAACTTTATATTTTACAAGGTGAAATCCGTTTAGATTCCCAAACACATCACTCTAGACTCATACCGCAAGGCGTAAGCGTCTTAACAATTCCTCAGCAAAAGGTGTGGCTGGTTTTTCGTAATTATCATTTAGACTGGCAAGGCCAAGAGCTTACACAAATTTTAAAACGCGTTCAGCAATGGGAAAATGCAGGGAATCATATTCAAGGCATACAAATTGATTTCGATGCCAAAACCAAACACATTCACCAATATGCCCTATTTTTAAGTCAATTAAGAAAACAATTACCTCAACACTATCAACTCAGTATCACGGGTTTAATGGACTGGACCAATGTCACAAATCAGGGGACTTTAAACCTCCTGAATAACACCATCGACGAGTTGGTCATTCAAACCTATCAAGGTTCAACCACCATACCCAACTATGCAGCTTATCTAAAAAAAGTTTCAGCACTAAAACTGCCTTATAAAATTGGCATTGTTCAACACGGTGAGTGGTGTAGACCGCCTAAGCTTGAAAATGATACAAACTTTAAAGGCTATGTCGTCTTCCTTTTACGCTCAAAACCTCAAAATAATTAGGGCTTTTTAAGAGAAGTTCTTGAATTTGGCGAGCAAAGTCTCTAAAATCCCCCATTCGCATCTAATGCGACACAACCTAGGTTGTGACTCCTTGCTTCTAACAACTTTTTTGTTAGGGGCTGTTTAAACCGTAAGGAGCTGACAATGCGTCATTACGAAATCGTACTTTTAGTACACCCTGATCAAAGCGATCAAGTCGTTGGTATGGTAGAACGCTACCTAACTCACATCAAAGAAGCTGAAGGTCAAATTCACCGTCTTGAAGACTGGGGCCGTCGTCAATTGGCTTACCCAATCAACAAGATCCACAAAGCTCACTACATTCTTATGAATGTTGAGTGTGGTCAAACTACTCTTGATGAGTTAGAAGAATTGTTCCGTTACAACGATGCAATTATTCGTAGCCTTATCATCCGTCGTGAGAACGCTATCACTGAAGAGTCACTATTGGCTAAGAGTGCTGAAGAAAAACGTGCGCGTAAAGCTCAACGTGAAGAAGCACAACAAGCTCAAGACTCTGCTGAAGCATAAGGAGAACATCAATGGCACGTTTTTACCGTCGTCGCAAGTTCTGCCGCTTTACAGCTGAGAACGTTACGTACATCGACTACAAAGATATCGACACTTTAAAACAGTACATCACTGAAAACGGCAAGATTGTTCCTAGCCGTATTACAGGTACTAAAGCTCGTTACCAACGCCAATTAGCGCTTGCTATTAAACAAGCTCGCTACTTGTCTTTGATCCCTTACACTGACAATCATAAGTGAGGTTGAGCTGTGGATATTATCTTATTACAACGCATTAAAAACCTTGGTAAATTAGGCGATAAAGTTTCAGTTAAAGCTGGTTACGGCCGCAACTACCTTATCCCTCAAGGTCAAGCAGTAGCTGCTACTGAAGCTAACACTGCTGCTTTTGAAGCTCGTCGCGCTGAACTTGAGAAAGCTGAAGCTGATGTTTTAGCTGCTGCTCAAGCACGTGCTAGCCAATTAGACGAAGTTAACATCGTAATCACTGCGAAAGCTGGTGACGAAGGTAAACTATTCGGTTCTATCGGTACTCGTGATATCGCTGACGCGTTAACAAATGCTGGTCTTGAAGTTGACCGTGCAGAAGTTCGTTTACCGAACGGTGCACTTCGTCACACTGGCGAATTCAACATCGCAATCCAATTGCACCATGATGTTGTTGCTGAAGTTCTCGTTACTATCGTATCTGAGTAATTTTTTGCAAAAAAAAGAGCATGCTTTTGCATGCTCTTTTTTTTATCTCTATGAAAAAGTAGTTTCTTCGCTCAGCTTAAAACTTCATCAGCCTGCCCCGCAAAATGCCAAATTTGAATATTATGGGTTTTATCCATAAGCCTTGAATTCAGCACACAGCAGCTGCATTTTTTGATAAAGTGCATAGAGTTAAATGGCTGTAATTTTTTCCAAATTTACAGTGAAATTTATCTTAAGTTATCCCTCTTACTGTATTAAAAATCAGGGCGTTATATGTCACAGGCGAATGCCACTGCTCAAAAGAGCTCATCGAAACAAGACAATAAACCGAATGAGTCAGGGCAACTGAAAGAATTCCGTACACCTCCGCATAACTTAGCATTGGAACAAGCCGTACTTGCCGCTTTAATGACGGTTGCTGAATCCTTTGAACAAGTTGGCGATGTCCTAACTGAAAATGACTTTTATGCGACGCGCCATAAATATATTTTTCGTGCGATTGCGCAACTCTCCAAAGACAGCTCACCCTATGATGCGGTTTTAGTCCATGACTGGCTCACCACACAAAACCTACTCGATGCGGTTGGTGGTGAAGAGTACCTGATGCAATTGATGGCAGACTCCCCGTCTAGTTTCTATAACATGGAAACTTATGCCACCAAGATCAAAGAATTTTCAACTTTGCGTAGCATGATTAAGGTCAGCTCTGAAATTTTACAAAATGCCTATGACACCAAAGGTCGTAACGTCAGTGAAATTTTAGATTTGGCCGAAACCAATATTTTCTCCTTGGCAGAACAACACAATAACAACGCCAAAGCTCAAGGGCCTAAAGCCATCAATACAGTTGTGGCCGATGTCTTTGATAAGCTGAATGAGCTGTCGCAAATGGAAGGCAGCATTACAGGCTTAACCACAGGCTTTCTTGAACTCGACAATAAAACTTCGGGTATGCAAGCAGGTGATTTGATTATTGTTGCAGCGCGTCCATCGATGGGTAAAACCACCTTTGCCATGAATTTGGTTGAAAGCGTGCTGTTCAATAATGACCTACCTGCCTTGGTTTACTCCATGGAGATGCCAGCCGACTCCATCGCCATGCGTTTGATTTCATCTTACGGAAAAGTCCATCAGGGCCATTTACGTTCGGGTAAACTCGATGGTGATGAATGGTCAAAAGTGACCGGCACCATTTTGCAACTGCAAGAGAAAAAGCTCTATATCGATGACTCCTCTGCTCTTCCACCTACAGAAGTTCGAGCACGTGCACGTCGTATTGCCAAACAGCACGATGGTAAACTCGGCTGCATTATGGTCGATTACTTACAGCTGATGAAAGTACCAGGCATGGGGGATAACCGTGTCGGTGAGATTTCGGAAATTTCGCGAAGCCTAAAAGCTCTTGCCAAAGAAATGATGTGCCCTGTAATTGCACTATCTCAGCTTAACCGTTCCCTCGAGAACCGCCCAAACAAACGTCCCGTGATGTCAGACTTACGTGAATCCGGTGCGATCGAGCAGGACGCCGACTTGATCATGTTTATTTACCGTGACGAAGTCTATAACAAAGAGTCCAAAGAAGCGGGCACTGCCGAAATTATTATTGGCAAACAGCGTAACGGCCCTATTGGTACCGTTCGACTTGCTTTCGAAGGCCAATATACCCGCTTTAGTAACTTATCCCCTGAGTTTTATGCTCAGTACGATGATGAGGAATAATTAAAGCCTCATCGTCGCCTTTCCATGACCCTGTAGGAGTAATTAGGGTGCGTCAAGCAACAGTTTATATTGATAGCCAAGCGCTGCAATATAATTTAAACCGTGTCAAACAACTTGCCCCAAACGCGAAAATCGTCAGCATGGTCAAAGCCAATGCTTATGGACACGGAGTCAAAGACTGTATAGCAGCCTTAAGTGAAACCGATGCCTTTGGCGTCGCCTGTTTAGAAGAAGCACTGGAAATTCGTGCACTCGGCTTTAAACAACCGATTACACTGATTGAAGGTGTTTTCTCAGCAGATGAAATGCAAACCGTCATTGAGCAAAATATCGAGTGTGTGGTTCATCAGCAACAGCAAGTCGATTGGTTGATCGCACATAAAACCGCATATATCGCACAAAAGCTCAAAGTCTGGGTCAAACTCAACAGCGGTATGAACCGTTTAGGCTTTAAAGTTGCCGAAATCATTGATGTCATCGACTCATTGAAAGCAGAAGGCTTTACATGTGTACTGGCAATGCACTTTGCCAATGCCGATGCGGATCACCCACTCAATGAGCAGCAACGTGCGCAATTTCTACACATCAAAGAAGCGTGCTCACCGATTCTAGCCTCATGTTGTAACTCAGCTGCTATTTTTAAATGGCCTGAACTTAATTTTGATTTTGTTCGTCCTGGCATCATGCTTTACGGTGCATCACCTTTTGCCGATAAAAATACACACGACTTAGACTTAAAGCCAGTTATGACCTTCACGGCGGAAATTATTGCATTAAATACCATTCAAGCAGGTGAAGGTGTCGGCTATGGTTCACATTTTGTCGCAAACCAAGAAACTGAACTGGCCATTGTTTCGATTGGTTATGGAGATGGCTATCCACGTGCATTTTCAAAGCAAAACTATGTTGCTATAAATGGTCAGGCAGTAGCTGTTGTGGGCCGAGTAGCAATGGACATGATTGCGATCGATGTGACGGGTTTAAACGCCAAACTCGGTACAAAGGTTGAGCTCTGGGGTGAAAACCGCTTAGTTGACGATGTTGCGGAAGCCAATGGAACCATTGGTTATGAGCTACTTTGCCGGTTAAGTAATCGCCCTATACGTAAGCAAATCTAACAAAAAAGCCCAAGTTCTACTTGGGCTTTTTTCAACACAAACTCTCATCAGACTGGGCATCGTAAAGGTCTTGTAACAACTGATCAATTTGTTGTTGACTCATACTCTGCGGTTCAAATTTTGCAAAACCCATCTCACGCATTTTGGTATGTACGCTACTCATACGTTGCACATACTTCATGCCCCAAGCTCTAAAATGTGCCGCGTGAATCGTTTTCGCCTCAAAGACTTTAATATCTTTATGTCTAGGGTCTTTCAATAATTTCGACATTAATAATTCTAAAGCAGCTTCATCCCCTTCTAAGCACTGGAAATAATGCTGATCAGCATAATAAAGAACGCCTGAAATATTATGTACTGTATTAAAATCACATGCTTCGCTTAAAATGTCCCGAACATCTTGAAGAAGCTGTACATGATCCGAAGTTGAAGTACTTGCATAGCAAATTTGCCGCATAGACTTCCCCAATTGATTGATTTCATTATTTTTAGCATCTAACACGTTTATACTAAATAGTCATCCGTCGGCTTTGCCAATTCTTGTAATCCTTTTCTTAAGGTATCCGACCATTGCTTACTGATGCTTGAAAAATACGGATCTTCTTCATCAATCCGCTTACCCACTGGAATATGTAAACTATCTCTTGTATACACCAAAGCATCTAAGGGCAAACCGACAGAAACATTGGAACGTAAGGTTGAATCAAAAGAAATCAAACTACACTTCACCGCTTCGGCTAAGGGCATGTCATACCGTAATGCACGATCTAGAATCGGCTTTCCATATTTACTTTCACCAATTTGAAAATACGGCGTATCTTTGGTCGCACAAATAAAATTCCCCTGCGGATAAATATTATAAAGTTGCATTTCTGCCCCTTTAATTTGGCCACCGACCAATAAGCTACAGTAGTAATTACTTTGTTCTTGCGTGTCTGGTGCCATATCCGCCAAGACTTTTTTCAAAGTATGTCCAACCAACTCAGCCGCTTCGAACATGGTATTGACACTATATAAATTCGGTTCTTGGCTTAACTCCAGATGATTTTTTAAATGCCCAATCACCGCTTGAGTCGTTGCTAAGTTTCCTGAGGTTTGAATCGCAATAAAGCGTTCACCCTCTACACCAAAGGTATACAGCTTCCTAAACACGGATATATGGTCTACACCTGCGTTCGTACGTGTATCACTTATAAAAACCAAACCATCTTGAAGACGAAGTGCACAACAATAGGTCATAGAACATCCTTTTTCAGCTAAACCTTAACAACTTAAAACTTGTACCATGGAATGCATCGATTCCACCCCACCTTTTTCACGTACGCCACGAACGGGAGCCACATCCCAATAATCGCGCCCAATAGCTACATAGATATGTGACTGTGGTTTGAACAATTGATTACTGGTATCAAAACAATACCATGCATCATCAATATACACCTCGGCCCACGCGTGACTGGCAAGGTGTGAAGTTTCAGGCACATGCAAATACCCCGATACATAACGTACCGGTAAGCCAAGATGCTTACACATGGCAATAAAAACATGACTATGATCCTGACATACGCCTTGCTGCCCATTGAATGCATCGATTGCCGAAGTGAGCACCGAGGTTTCGGCTGGTACATAAGGAATATGCGCTAAAACGGCTTCTGACAGTTTCATCAAATTTTCCCGATTCAGCGCAGGCACATACTGATGTGCAAATGCCTTCATTTCGGCATTGCACTGAGTATTGGGCGTCGGTTGTAAAAATAAATTGGGATTCAGCCGATCTTGTATGCCATGTTCTGCCAAGCTATTAATTTCAACAATGCCCTGCGCCATTATGGTCAGCTGTTGATACGCTTCACGTTGTGAACTGGTAATCCAAATATTTTGGAAGGCATCCCGTTTTTCTTCTCGCTCTCCTGGCACACTCACATGCCAATGACATACCTTTTGGTGTGAATTATTCGTAGGTGTCATTTTGATATATTGAATACTGTTCAACGCCAATTCACTATATTGATAATGCGTTTGATGATTGATCATAAGTTTCATACATCAACCTCAAACAATTGTTGAATATAATCACTAAAATGATAAAAATTCATCGCATCAGGTTGCGACTTAAGCTCTAGCCAAGCCTGTGCCAAATTTAGCCAGCCCATTTCTTTTAACAACATGACGATGTTTTCTATTTCAACTAAAGTATTTTGTGCATCTTGTTTCAGGCGAATTTGACGGTCAAGCTGCTCAATCATTTGCCCCAAACTAAAGAATAAAAAGACATCACTGGCTTCAGACTCAAGTACATCCTGACACTCTCCAACCACATCACAAATATAGGCGGTGTTTTCAGTGGCATTTTTGATAAATTGATTCAGTTCCGCATAGGCCTTTGCAGATAAAATCCCACGCAAGTCTTGCACATTACTCTTAGCACTTTGAAATTGCTGGTTAAATGAAGCAGGGTTGTTTGGGTTTAAAATCAGCTCATTCAGTGAGCACGCATCAAAAGCAGGCAAACAAAATGCATGTGCATAATCGATTGCAGGCTGATCTTGGGTAAAAGGAAACTGAGCACACAAATATTGAGTACGTGTTAAATAACGCCCTAACCAAAAAATATTTTCAGCATTGGTGCTTAATAAAATCATAGTTCTACCCTCATATTTGTTTATTTTATGAATGTAAGTTTTCCACAACCCAAGTGTCTTTAATTCCTCCTCCTTGGGATGAGTTGACCACCAACGAACCTTCTTTCATCGCAACACGTGTTAAACCACCAGGGACAATTTCGGTACGATACGGTGAACTGAGCACAAACGGTCTAAGGTCAATATGACGCTCAGACACACCCGATTCAGTCATGGTTGGACTGACAGAAAGTTCTAATGTGGGCTGGGCAATATATAAATGCGGTGTCGCCATGAGCTTATCTCTAAATTGCTCAATTTGGCTTTTACAGGCTTGCGGTCCAATCAGCATACCATACCCACCCGAACCTTGCGCCTCTTTGACCACTAACTGCTCAAGGTTCTCCAGTACATAAGCCAAATCTTGCTTGTCACGGCATTGATATGTCGGAACATTTTTTAAGATAGGTTTTTCACCTAAATAAAACTGAATCATTTTATCGACATAAGGATAAATCGATTTATCATCCGCAACCCCTGTGCCTGGTGCATTCGCAATAACCACGTTATGACTCAAATAAGCCGACATCAACCCTGCGACACCTAAAGTGCTATTCGGCATAAAGCACAGCGGGTCAAGGTATGCATCATCCAAACGTCGGTAAATCACATCTACTCGTTGACGGCCACGAATGGTTTTGACATAGACCTTATCATGTTCTACAAATAAATCGCGTGATGTCACCAAAGGCACATCCATTTCACGGGCTAAAAAAGCATGTTCATAATAGGCACTATTAAAACGTCCCGGTGTCAACACCACGATGAAAGGCTGATCGACATAAGCATTTTCAGCCAAGATTTCTTTTAGTAATTGTGGGTATTGTTCTATGCCTAAAATATGGTTCTTCTGCATCAAATCAGGCATAAGTTTTTCACTAATCTTACGACTTTCAAGCATATAAGATACGCCCGATGGCGTTCTTAAATTATCTTCGAGTACATAAAACTCACCCTGCCCATCACGGATAATATCAATTCCACTAATTTGGCTATAAATCTGACCTTTTAAACGGTGCTCATACATATGCGGTTGATAAGCCTCATGCGTCAACACTTGCAGTTCTGGAATAATTTTCGCTTTGAGAATGTCTTGTTGATGGTAAATATCATGTAAAAATAGATTTAAAGCTCGCACACGTTGTGCAGAGCCAAGGGAGATTTTATTCCATTGTTGTTTAGCGATCACACGTGGAATTAAATCATAAGGAATGGTGCGCTCAATGCCCTCAGATTCACCATATACAGTAAACGTAATACCTTCATATAAAAAATGCTGTTTGGCAATTTGGTTCAGTTCTTCGAGTTCTTCTACACTATGCTGTGACAACCAGTGCTCAATACGCGTACAAGCCTCACCAGACATCGCTTGGTCATCTGTCATTTCATTAAAGAAATTCGAGGTCATTTGATGAAACAATCCAGCAGACTGGTTCGATAGACGATCATGAGAGTGAATCGGATTTAATACAGGAGAGTTAAGCTTATATCCGTCCAACATCGTATTTACATTTGTATCTTTATCTTCTTTAAACATACAAACCTCTCAATTGTTATCGATATGTAACCCATACGTAGCAATATCTATGCCATGGATTTCTAAAGATGCTTTGTTTATTAATCGATAAAAAACGCATTGCTTCAATTCTATTTCGCATTAAGTTGTGTCAAAAAATATAACTGAAAAATTTCAAGCAAAGCTTGCTTAAACGAATGAGTTTTCTTATTGTGTTCACATTCAAGTAAGTAATTTCGACTCCTATATTTTATTAAACTATGTCTATACAAGAAAAAGAAACGTCCAATAGTCTCTATCGCCAATGGCAAATTTTGTCTCGCCTTTCCACTGGAAAATGGATGGGGACTCGAGAGCTGCAAGAGATTTTACAACGTGAAGGCATCGATATTACTTTGCGAACCATTCAACGTGATTTAAACCAAATCTCTCAACGCTTTCCGATTGAAAACAATGGGGCTGTGCCTCAAGGTTGGCGCTGGCGTTCTGATGCTCCAATTCAAAGCTTACCGCACATGACCAGCTCTCAGGCGGTAACGTTTATGATGGTGGAAGAACACCTTAAACATCTACTTCCACCAAGCTTAATTGAAGAAATGAATCCATGGTTTGACTTAGCACGTCGTAGCCTCTCTACCCAAAACAATGTACGCCAATGGATTAACCGCGTACGCATTGTCCCTGCGACACAACCACTGATTCCCCCAATTGTGGAGAAAACAGCGCAGCAAGCCATCTATGAAGGACTGCTCCAAGACAAACAGCTGGAATGCGTTTATCAAGGCTTAAACCAAGCGGCTGAAGCAAAAACCTATACGCTCAATCCACTCGCACTGGTTCAAAAAGGTGCAATTATTTATCTGATTTGTACTCGCCACGACAAAACCGATATTCAGACCTTTGCGCTGCACCGTTTCAAATCAGCTACGGTTTTAAACACACGTGCCTTACACCCAGTCAATTTTGATATCGATGAATACATCGAATCAGGTGCGTTAGGTTTCCGTGTAGACTTTTCAAAACCCACAGAAACCGTTGCACTTACCCTGACCATGACTGAAATAGATGCACTGTATTTGGAAGAAACCAAACTCAGTACCAATCAGGTTTTAGAACCGCTTGGAAATGGGCAAATCTTGGTTCATGCGACCGTACCTTTTACCAATCAACTGGTGTGGTGGTTACGTAGTTTTGGTCATAAAATTAGTCACATTGAACCCAAAGAAGTTCGTGATGCAGTTAATCAAACCATCACTGACTAAAATAAAAAAAGCCCCAAGTATTCGGGGCCTTACAGTTTTTTTGGTATTAGATATTTGAATTGCTTGAGTTTGTCGTTTTCATTGCTCATCTTGGTTTAATGCCTCCCCTAAACCAAGATAAGTGCGCTGTTTTTGGTGATTGATACAAACTAGCATTGGCATGCAAGCTCTCCACTGTTAAAACGGATCGATTTCATTGTCATGGTGTTGACCTCATGTTAAGAACGTAAAATCAATTTAAAAGACGGCAATACTTTTGTGAAATAACATGATTGGCTATTTTTATCTGTTTTTATCTTAAACAACTATTTTGCTTTGTTTATCTGCCAAAACAAAAAGCCAGCCTTATGATCAAATCATAGTCAAAATTGATTCACTAAAATTAAGCTATAAAAAAACCTCATGATAATGCGGTTTTTTTTTAAGAGAAAAATCAGTGTTAATTTGATTTAAATTCCATATAATAAAAAAATTATATTTTTTAATAAGTTATAAAATGAGTTTTTCAGTTAAAGATATTGCCAAAACTTTAAAAGATAATAAAAAACAAGGTTTACCTGTCATTATTTTCACAGGTGCAGGCTGTTCCAAAAGTGCAGGAATGCCTTTAGCGAACGAACTTGTAGCCGAAATTAATAAAAAATTCAAAAGCAATCTTAGAGCATTAACTGATACTCAGAAAAAAGATTATGGTTCATGTATGGGGAAGCTTACCCCACATGAACAAAAAACTCTGATAGAAAAACACATTTCAAAAGCAAAAATCAATTGGGCACATATCGCTTTAGCCAGTCTTTTGAAGGAAGGCTATATTGGTAAAGTTCTAACTTTCAATTTTGATAATATTCTTAATCGTGCATGTAGCTTAGATAATTTTTTCCCACCAACTTATGATCTGAAAGTTCTCTCAGAAGAATACTTTTCTGCTATTCCCAATCAATCTATTGTGCACCTTCATGGACAATGGAGTGGTTTTCAACTTGCAAACTCAGATATTGATACTAAAAAACAAGCTGAAAAATTAAATAATTTTATTAAAAATACTATTAATAACTCACCCACATTATTTATTGGCTATAGTGGTGGAGCAGATTCATTCTTTAAACTTGTCGATGAAGGTTTTATTGGGCAACATCGTTTATTTTGGATTGATTATGTAAAAGAGCCAAACAATAATGTGAAGCAATTTATTGACGTGAACCCTAATCATAGAAATTTTATTGGTGAACAGGATGCTGACCGATTCCTTCTTGAACTCGCAATAGAGTTAAAATGCTTTCCTACAGAATTATTTAAAGACCCAATTAATCATTTAAAAGGAATTTGTGAGTTAGTTAATCAATTCCCACTACCAACATCAGATACTGAGGTTGATATATTAGAGGACACGAAGAAAACTCTAGCTATTGTAGATATAAATAAACCAAATTTTACAATTATCAAATTAGCAGAGGCATTACATACTAGTAAATTTGATTACATTATCAATCAAGCTAAAACACTCGACTTAACCCTAAAACCAATTTCAAAAATTGTTGCTTCTGCGTATTTAGGTAAGGCATTAAATTTTTTAACTAAAGATGACCATCAATTTCAAAAATATTTTGACAAAGCGATAACTTTGCAAATTAACTTCTACCAAGCTTACGCAGAAGTCGGAATTCAAAGCGCTTTAACTGGTAAACAGGATTACTTAGAGAAATCATTAAACTATTTCGAAACATGCTTTCAAATAAATCCTAAAATAACAGACCTAAAACTAATTCAAGGATATGCAATCGTTCTAACTCAAATAGGGGCTTTCAAAAAAGATAAGCATCTTATCTTAAAAGCCATAGGGTTCTATAAAAATTTACTAAATGAATTACAAGGTGATCCTATTTTTTTAAAAAACTATGCAAATGCATATAAAAAATTGGCTTTACTTAGCGGTAACGAGAGTCTATTTAATGAGGCTTTTAAATTTTATAAAAAGTCATTAGAGATAATTCCTAATGATGTTCAAATTCTTATCGATTATGGTATTGCCATTTTTTATTTAGCTCAATTGAATGAAGACTCAAACCTATATAACCATGCTTTAATGCAATTAGAGAAAGCTAAAAAACTAAAGCCTCAAGACCTGAATGTCTTAACAAACTATATCACTTGCCTTTTAGGAGTAGCTAAAATCAATGAAGATGAGTACATTTTTGAAAAAGCAAAAGATATTTGTGAAAATGTATTAAATATTGAACCAAATCATGTAAGTAATTTAGAAAATTATGCTATCAGCCTATGTGCTCTTGCTGAATTAAAAAATGATATAAATCTAGCACAAAAAGCAATTCAGTATTTTGAAAAGACTTTAAAGCTTAAACCCGAAGATCAAGACTTGAGATACAACTATAATGAAGCCATTTCTACCTTAAATAATTTAGATAAAAAAATATAGCTAATACCTAATCTAACTAATAAAAACCCGCACTTGGCGGGTTTTTATTAACTCAAAATCTTAAGCAGATTTTTTCGCTTGTGCATTTTTACGGATCGTAATCATGATTAATTGCACTGCTGCAGGTGTTACCCCCGGAATACGATTTGCTTGAGCCAATGTCTCAGGACGTACATCTTTCAATTTTAAAGTAATTTCACGAGATAAGCCTGAAACGACATCATAATTAAAATCAGCAGGAATTTTAGTTTCTTCCAAACGCTTCATTTGTGCAACGTCTTCATGCTGACGGTTAATATAACCTGCATATTTCACCGCGATTTCAATTTGATCGCCCACTTGTGCAGAGACTTCAGAACCTGTGAGCTCCGCAATTTGAGCAAATGAAATATTCGGACGTTTTAACAAATCAATCGCAGAGCATTCTTTCGATAAATCTGCGCCAGTCATTTCAACAAACTTTTTGCCCATTGGGTTGTTTGGTGCCGCCCAAAGGTGGTGTAAGCGACCTGTTTCCAGTTCAACCGCTTCCATTTTTTCACAGTAAGCTGCCCAACGCTCATCATCCACCAAGCCCATTTCACGACCCACTGGCGTTAAACGTTGATCCGCATTGTCTTCACGTAGCATCAAACGATATTCGGCACGTGAAGTAAACATACGGTACGGTTCTTTCGTGCCTAGCGTGATCAAGTCATCCACCAATACACCCATATAGGCTTCATCACGTTTTGGTGTCCATTGCTCTTGATCCCACGCACGACGCGCAGCGTTTAAGCCTGCAAGCAAGCCTTGTGCACCCGCCTCTTCATACCCTGTCGTACCATTGATTTGACCGGCAAAGTACAAGTTATTAATAGCTTTGGTTTCTAAAGTAAACTTCAACGCTTGCGGGTTGAAATAATCGTATTCAATAGCATAGCCCGGACGTAAAATGTGCGCATTTTCCATCCCGCGAATTGAACGAACCAGCTCAAACTGCACATCAAACGGAAGTGAAGTTGAAATACCATTTGGATAAAGCTCATGTGTATCTAGACCTTCAGGCTCTAAGAATACTTGGTGTGAGTCTTTATCGGCAAAACGGTGAATTTTGTCTTCAATGGATGGGCAGTAACGTGGGCCTACACCTTCAATAACACCAGTGTACATCGGAGAACGGTCTAAACCACCGCGGATGATGTCATGGGTTTTTTCATTGGTATGTGTAATATAACAATTCACTTGTTCAGGGTGCATAGATGCATCACCCATGAATGACATAGTCGGTGATGGGAAGTCACCCGGCTGTGGAATCATCACAGAAAAATCAACCGAACGCGCATCAATACGTGGTGGCGTACCTGTCTTTAAACGACCCACTGGCAAATTCAATTCACGTAAACGGTGTGCCAGTGAAATTGAAGGTGGATCACCTGCACGGCCACCACTTGATTTTTCAAGACCAACGTGAATTACACCGCCCAAGAACGTCCCTGCGGTGAGTACGACTGTTTTCGCATCAAAGCGAATACCCGTTTGAGTTACAACGCCCTTGACAGTATCACCCTCAACAATCAGGTCGTCTGCGGCTTGTTGGAAAATATCGAGATTTGCTTGGTTTTCTAAAGTGTCACGAATCGCGGCTTTATAGCGAATACGGTCTGCCTGTGCACGAGTTGCACGAACGGCTGCACCTTTACGTGAGTTTAGGATACGGAATTGAATACCACCTTTATCGGCAGCCAATGCCATTGCACCGCCTAAGGCATCAATTTCACGCACCAAATGCGATTTACCAATACCACCAATTGCTGGATTACAGCTCATCTGCCCTAAAGTCTCAATATTATGAGTTAAGAGTAAAGTCTGTCGCCCCATACGTGCCGCAGCCAATGCTGCTTCTGTACCTGCGTGACCGCCGCCGATAACAATGACATCGTAAACTTTAGGATAATGCATAGTGGTAAAGGAGATTAAAAAATGATAACGAAAGATTATAGCAAATTTTCGATTGTAAGTTGACAGATTCCATGGAATTTATTGTATATGCGGTGCTGTGCTTACTGCGCCAGCGCTAGGTTTATGTAATTTTACTTGCAGAGCAGTAGCAAAAACTCAACAAAGGATGCGTTTTGTTACCTGAAAAGCCTTGTATTAATTTGATCATTTTTTATCCTATAGGTTGATCAAACAACAACCAAAGGTAAGCATTATGAATAAGAAAATTCTTTTTTCATCCATTCTCTGCGGTTTATTTTTTTCGCCTTTTGTATCAGCCAACGACAAAGTTGAAAAGGTTTATGACAGTCAACGTTATCAACAAGTCTGTAAAGGCAAGTCACAAGGAACAGCGGTTAGTTTTGCCTATCGAGGCATTATTTGGAATGGTACCTGTGAACCTCAATTTTTCCCAAGCTCAAAAAATGCCAATATTCATGGTGATGAAGCTGAGTTAGCCAGCATTTGCCAAGGCGACTCAAAAGCGACATCAATCAATATCGAAGGTAAAGAAATCAAAGGCAAATGTGCCCTTGGTTTTGTAGCACCTAAACCAAGAATGTAAGCAAAACAATTTAAAGTTCATGCTGTATTGAGGGTAAAAAATAGTCCATTTTTTACCCTTTTTTCGACCTTGTAAATTATTGAATTCTGTATACACTCAAAAACACAAAAGATAAAAAACGAATAAAAAAGGTATTCCATGGATTCGGAATTGTTTACAGTTTTTTTGCCTTTGACTTTGGCATTGATGATGATGGGGCTTGGTTTACACCTACGCCCAGCTGATTTTTATCGCCTCACACTGCACCCCAAAGTCATTTTCATCGCGTTATTTTCACAGTTAGTGCTGCTAGTTGGCATTGCGTTCCTGATTTGCCAATTTTTAAATTTAGCGCCTATTTTCGCGATTGGTTTGATGCTCGTTGCAGCCTCACCGGGCGGACCAACGTCAAATCTATTGACCTATTTATTTAAAGGTGATGTTGCGCTCAACATTACTCTCACGGCTACAAACTCCATCATTTCAACACTAACCCTGCCTTTTATTATTAATTTTTCACTGATGTACTTTCTACAAACATCACAACCCGTTGACATGCCCACCATGAAAATGATGAAAGTTTTTTTCATCACTTTACTTCCAGTCAGCATGGGCATGTTTTTACGTTATTACTTCCCAAAACTCGCCGACAGATTAAACCGCCCAATGCGTATTTTGTCTGCGAGCTGTCTCCTTTTTATCTTTTTTCTCGCACTGTACTTAGAGCGACATAATTTTGTTGAATATGTGTTTGAGGTTGGGCCAGCCGTAGCCTTATTCTGCTTCTGTAGCATGTTTATTGGTTTTTTTGTGCCACATCTGGCCAATATTCCAGAAAAACAAGCGTTGACCTGCTCCTTTGAGATCACCATTCACAACACCGCGCTTGCCATTACGGTTGCCCTGTCCGTCTTAGGCAACACCGCCATGGCCATTCCTGCCGGTATTTATTCTATTTTCATGTTTGTATTTGCTGCGTTATTAGGCCTATTAATCTCGCGAAGAAATGACAGTTTATTTTTGAAGAAAGAGACCGCAGCTGAATAATTTCACGGTCATGATTTATATAATTTTAAGGAGAATATGTACCTATGGATTCAGGAATGATAACTATTATGTTACCCCTAGCTCTTGCCATCATCATGATTGGCTTGGGCTTAGAGTTAACCCCAAAAGATTTTGCACGTGTGAGCAAACACCCCAAAGCAGTATTGGTTGCTTTATTTTGTCAGTTGGTACTTCTTGTTGGGATTGCCTTTGTGATTTGCAAAGTGCTCAACTTACCACCACTGCTTGCCGTCGGCTTAATGCTCTTAGCGGCTTCCCCAGGTGGTAGTACTGCAAATTTATTTAGCTATTTGTTCAAAGGTGATATTGCGCTCAATATTACCTTAACCGCGATTAACTCCGTTATTGCAGCGTTTACCTTACCTTTAATTGTCAACTTTGCCATTCAATACTTTATGCAGGATGGACAACACGTCAGTATGCAGTTTAGTAAAATCTTACAGGTTTTCTCGATTATTCTTATCCCCGTCTGTATTGGTATGTTGATTCGCCACTATGCACCCTCTTTTACCAAGAAGCTGAATAAGCCATTGCGTATTTTTTCTGTTGTATTTTTGGTCTTAATCATTGTTGGAGCAATAGCCAAAGAACGCGCACATATTCTGGAATATCTGACTCAGGTCGGTTTAGCCACAGTCATTTTCTGTATTTGTAGTTTAATGATTGGTTATTTTGTACCGAGACTACTGGGCATTAATAGTGCTCAAGCACGGGCCTGTGCCTTTGAAATTGGCATTCATAACAGCACCCTTGCCATGACCATTGCACTCACCGTGATGGCCAGTACGACCATTGCCATGCCCGCAGCGGTCTATTCTATTTTTATGTATATCTTTGCTGCCATCTTTGGCACATTACTCAACCGTTATGCTCCATCGGTTCAAACCAGTACAGAACAAGCCTAGAACAGATGTAGGTCTAAGGATGCTTCGGCATCCTTTTTTATTTTGAGGAATGCTGTCGAACTGCCCCCTGTTCCGCTACAATATTTATTTATACATAAATATTAGGTTATTCCTGTGAAGTGGTTACAAATTCATATTACGGTTGATCAAGCGCAAGTCGATTTTACTGAAACCCTTTTAGAATCTTTGGGTGCAGTCAGTGTCACATTAGATGATGCAGAAAACCAAGACTTACTTGAACCACTTCCAGGTGAAACGCCACTTTGGAATAAAGTCATTGTGACAGGTATTTATGCGCAAGAAGACGATGAAGAAATTGATGTCAATGCATTAGAAACTTTTATTCGCACTCAAATGCCTGATGCACCGATGCGTAGCGAATTTCTTGAAGACCAAGAATGGGAACGCACATGGATGGATGCCTACGAACCAATTCAAATTGCTGATAAATACTGGATTGTGCCTGAATGGATGGAAGCACCAGAACCGGATGCAGTGAACATTAAACTTGATCCAGGCTTAGCGTTTGGTACGGGGAACCATGCATCTACTTTTCTTTGCCTGCAGTGGTTAGGTAAAACTGATGTTAAAGATAAAATCGTGATCGACTATGGTTGTGGTTCAGGTATTTTAGGTGTTGCTGCTCTACTTCTTGGTGCAAAAAAAGTCTATGCCACAGATATTGATCCACAAGCAATTTTAGCCACTGAACAAAATGCGGCGCTCAATGGCGTGGCTGAGAACCTTTATGTCGGCTTACCAGACGAGTTCAATTTAGAGCTTGCTGACCAAAAAGCAGATGTCTTTGTTGCAAATATTTTGGCAGGCCCGCTCATGATGTTAGCGCCTGAATTCGCAACTTTGGTCAAATCTGAGGGAGAGTTCGCACTTGCAGGTGTAATTGAAGAGCAAGTTTCTGATGTTTCTAGTGTTTATTCTGAGTTTTTTGATATATTAGAGGTCGAGAAACGTGATGAAAACTGGTGCCGAATCTCGGGTAAACGCCACACCCTTTAAATGAACTCTTAATACACTATGAGCGACAAACAAACCTCTTGCCCTAAATGCCTAACCATCTACAAAGTAAGTGTTGCACAACTCACTGTTGCGCAAGGTATGGTTTGTTGCCCAAAGTGTTCGATGACCTTTAATGCGCTCTCGCATTTAACCACGGGTCATACTTTTGACACAGGTGAGGAAAGATCGTCGAATCAGAATGACATGAGCAAGTCTTCAAATTCAGCATTTTCCTCTCCTCGTGTAGACAGCATTCATTTTGATTTATCACAATCTGCTGCGCTTTCAATGTCGACATCAAATTTGCTTGATATTTTCAATCTGAAAGTTGAGCACTCCAACATTGACCTCAAAACCTATTTAAACAATTTAAACTATTTTAGTACCGACCCGATTGGTAACTATCCTGCCATGAATTTGGCAGACAACAATCCAGCGAAACCGCAAAAAAGCCCGATGTACTATATGCTTTGGGGTGTGATTAATTTCAGCTTATTGGCTTTATTGTGTTTCCAATACCTATGGTTTAATCCACATATCCTGAATAATAGCCCCGCATTAGGTGCAACCTATAATAAAATTTGTCTCGTACTGAACTGTAGCAGCCTACAAGAACGTTACAGTCTGATCAGCATTAATAAATTAAAAGTAAAACGTGTAGACGCACAGAAAACTCAATTTTCAGGTGAACTGATCAACTATCATGACACCAGTCTTCCCCTACCAGATCTTAAGGTCATTTTAAAAGTGGATGGTGAAGTCGATTCAACCTATCAACTACATGCAAATGAATATTTGATTGATAGTCTGGTTGGAATCAAACGAATTCCTAAAAATAGTCCGTTCAAATTCAAATTTAGCCTGCCAGTCAGCCGTAAAAGCTTCAATCATTACAGTTTAGAAATAGTCCAGCCCTAAAATTTAAAAAAAATGTAAAAAAAGTGAAAAAAAATGCAGTTTTCTTGCTCACTTTTTCTTAGACAATGGTATGATACGCGCCACAAAAGCTTAGTGCTGCAATCTCCTCAGTCTTTTAATACAAATAGAACATCAGCAAAAATGCGCGTTATCGAAATATCGCGTATTGAGCAGATTTTTTTGTTTAAAAAAGGTCGGTAACAAATATTTAACTATTGTTACGCTTATATTTCGACCAACTTGGCGATATTGTGGCATGCTAAATGTACAGTTTTAGAACTAGTCGTTTTAGGATCTAAAACGAAGTTCATTTTAATTTTAGACCACTTTATATATGTCACTTTACCCAAGTGATATTTAGATTTTTCGGATTACTTCGCATGAATAGCAAATCTCCTATTTTTACTGCACAGTCTGATGTCGCTCTTCGTATTCACGTAGATCGCGCAGTTCGCCACTATTTTGCACAACTGCAAGGCGAGCAACCATCTCAGGTCTACGACATGGTGCTGGCAGAAATGGAGAAACCTCTTCTATCTGTAGTTTTAGAATATACCCGCGGCAACCAAACACGTGCTGCGGAGATTCTAGGACTTAACCGTGGAACTTTACGTAAAAAGTTAAAAGCTCACGGTTTAATGAGTGAATAAATGATAAAATGCTTGCGGCTTCCGCGGGCATTTTTTTTACCTGCTATTTTTGGCTTTTTGTTTTAATTCTTGATAACTGTGACGAAGATCATGACCATTAAACGCGCTTTAATCTCTGTTTCCGATAAAACTGGCATTGTTGAGTTCGCTCAAAACCTTGTTGCTCTAGGGGTAGAAATTTTATCTACTGGCGGTACATATAAGTTGTTAAAAGACAACAATATCGCTGTAGTCGAAGTTTCAGAGCATACCGGTTTCCCAGAAATGATGGATGGTCGTGTAAAAACGCTACACCCGAAAATTCATGGTGGTATCTTAGCTCGTCGCGGTCTAGACGAAGCTGTGATGGCTGAACACAATATCGATGCAATCGATCTTGTGGTTGTAAACCTTTATCCATTTGCTGCAACAGTCGCTAAACCAAACTGCTCACTTGCAGATGCGATTGAAAATATCGACATCGGTGGCCCAACCATGGTGCGTGCTGCTGCGAAAAACCATGCTTCTGTCGGTATTGTGGTCAATGCTACAGACTACGACACTGTTGTTGCTGAACTAAAAGAAAATGGTGCTTTGTCTTACGAAACTCGTTTTGACTTAGCCGTTAAAGCATTTGAACATACAGCACAGTATGATGGCATGATTGCTTCTTACCTAGGCGCTCGCGTAGGCAAAGAGGAAGGTCAAGCAGACAAGTTTGCACGTACTTTCAATACACAGTTAAATAAAGCTCAAGACTTGCGTTATGGTGAAAACCCGCATCAGTCAGCAGCATTCTATGTAGAAAGCACAGCAACTGAAGCCTCTGTTTCAACGGCGAAACAACTTCAAGGTAAAGAACTTTCTTATAACAACATTGCAGATACAGATGCCGCACTTGAATGTGTGAAATCATTTGCAAAACCGGCTTGTGTCATCGTTAAACACGCAAACCCATGTGGCGTTGCGGTGTCTTTAGATGGTATTCAAGCGGCATATGACTTGGCTTATGCAACAGATCCAGAATCAGCTTTTGGCGGCATCATTGCATTCAACCGTGAATTAGACGTTGCGACTGCACAAGCAATTGTTGACCGTCAGTTTGTTGAAGTGATTATTGCACCAAGCATTGCTGAAGGTGTACTTGAAGTCACTGGCGCGAAGAAAAATGTTCGTGTTCTCGTTTGTGGTGAATTACCGGCACTTGATGAACGTGCGCCACAACTTGACTATAAACGCGTAAATGGCGGTTTATTGGTTCAAGACCAAGACTTAGGCATGATCACCAAAGATGATTTAAAAGTCGTGACGAAACGCGCGCCAACGGATGCTGAAATTGATGACTTAATTTTTGCATGGAAAGTTGCGAAATACGTGAAATCAAATGCCATTGTTTATGCTAAAGGTCGTCAAACCATTGGTGTAGGCGCAGGTCAAATGAGCCGTGTTAACTCAGCGCGTATTGCTGCGATTAAAGCGGAACATGCAGGTTTAGTGGTTGAAGGTGCTGTAATGGCATCTGATGCATTCTTCCCATTCCGCGATGGTATTGATAATGCAGCGAAAGCAGGCATTAAATGTATTATCCAGCCGGGTGGTTCAATGCGTGATGAAGAAACTATTGCAGCAGCTGATGAAGCTGGTATTGCAATGGTCTTCACGGGCATGCGTCACTTCCGTCACTAAGTGATAGATGCAGACCGTAATGACAAAGTCATACATGTGGTTTAAAACAGATTTCTAAATCTTACATAAAGTCCTCTCCTTCTTAGGCTGAGGACTTTATGTCATTTCGATTCATGGAGTATGAACCGATGAACATTTTAGTTTTGGGTAATGGCGGTCGTGAACATGCGTTGGCATGGAAAATCGCGCAAGATGAAAAAGTTGCAAAAGTTTTTGTTGCGCCAGGCAACGCAGGAACTGCAACAGAAGACAAATGTGAAAATGTTGCACTCAACATTTTAGACAATGCTGCAATTATCGACTTTGCAAAAAATAATGCAGTAGATTTGATTATTGTGGGTCCAGAAGCACCACTGGTAAAAGGTGTAGTTGATGCTTGCCGCGCGGCTGAGCTTCAAATTTGGGGGCCAACTCAATTTGCTGCCCAGCTAGAAGGCTCAAAAGCTTTTGCTAAACACTTCTTAAAACGCCACAACATTCCTACTGCGTTCTACGATGTATTTACTGAAGTCGATGCAGCAAAAGCATTTGTTGAAAAAAATGGCGCGCCAATCGTGATCAAAGCCGATGGTCTTGCTGCGGGAAAAGGCGTAATTGTAGCCATGACTAATCAAGAAGCTTTTGATGCGATTGATGACATGTTGGCGGGCAACAAGTTTGGTGATGCTGGTTCTCGTGTTGTGATCGAAGAGTTCCTTGCTGGTGAAGAAGCGTCTTTCATTTGTATGATTGATGGCGACAACATCTTACCAATGGCAACATCTCAAGACCATAAGCGTATTTTTGAAGGCGACCAAGGTCCAAACACGGGTGGTATGGGTGCTTACTCTCCTGCTCCTGTGGTGACTGCAGATGTATTTGAAAAAACCATGAATGAAGTGATGCGTCCTACCGTTGAAGGTATGAAAAAAGACGGTCACGTTTATACAGGTTTCTTATACGCAGGCTTGATGATTGATGACAAAGGTCAACCAAAAGTGATCGAGTTCAACTGTCGTTTTGGTGACCCTGAAACTCAGCCGATTATGATGCGTTTAAAATCATCATTGGTCGATCTGGTTGAAGCTGGTATTGCAGGTAATCTTCCAGCAGAAGCTGAATGGGATGAACGCAAATCAATTGGTATTGTTCTTGCAGCAGAAGGCTACCCAGAAACTGTTCGTCAAGGTGACGTAATCTCTGGTCTTGGTCAATCTCCTGAGAACACAAAAATCTTCCATGCAGGCACTACAATGAGTGCCGACGGTCACATCTTGACTGCGGGTGGTCGTGTTTTATGTGTCACAGCTCTTGGCGATACCGTACTTGAAGCGCAAGTCAATGCTTTAGAAGTTTGTGGTCAAGTTACATTTAAAGGTATGCAATATCGTACGGATATTGGTTATCGTGCGATTGCGCGTGAAAATGCTTAAAAACATTCATACCGTAAAAACCCGCTAAATGCGGGTTTTTTTATTGCAAACCTCTGCGAATTTTTTTAAATATATCCGTATGAATATAAATCAAGTTCTAAAGATGTAGCTATATTCATCTGTATTCTGAGACATACTTTTTGCACTTTATACTCGTTATATCTATTTTTTGTATTTAGTTTAGATAAAATCTTATAAAGAACAAAATTTATGCAAATTATTATTTTTAAATAGATTAATTAAAAATAATATATTGTTTTCATTATAAAATTATAAACAAAATTCAAATTACTAATCTTTAAATAAGATAAGTATTGAACTTTTATGCTCTATATCGAATATTACTTTGTTGATATGATGTGCAAAATTTAACGATTGAGCAAAGATGTTTCTAGTGAGTTGAAAAAGTTAATCTTTTCCAAAGTGAAAGCACATATTCGACTGATATCGAATTGCACGCTTTCAAAACTCACATTACAGTCATATGCAACAAATCAGAAATGCCTGATTTAAAATCAATTGATCTCTCTATTGTTCAGCTAAGTTAAGCCTCGTTTAGATGCTTACTCGGGAAGAAAAAATGAAAAAAATTCTAGGAATTGCGCTGGGTTTATCTGTTGCTTTAACTGGTTGTAGCAAACCTGAAGCACCTGCAACAGATGCAGCTAAAACGGATACAGCGGCAACGGAGCAAACAGTAACCATCGCATCGACTGGCTCTGATGCTGATATTTGGCGCCACATTGCAACTTTGCCAGAAACTAAAGCAGCGGGCTTAAAGTTAGACATCAAAAACTTCACTGACTATGTCGCAATGAATACTGCTGTTGCAAACAATGAAGTCGATGTAAACGCATTCCAATCTTATGCTTACCTTGTGGCATATAACGAAGCGAACACAGCAAAGATTGCCCCTCTTTCAACGACCTACCTAGAGCCTATGGGCATCTATTCAAGCAAAGTCAAAACACTGGCTGAATTTAAAAATGGTGCTACGATTGCAATTCCAAATGATGGTGCGAACGAATCACGTGCATTGTTATTATTACAATCTGCGGGTCTAGTGAAGTTAAAAAATGACTTCGACTTCGTGAAAGGTACTTCGAAAGACATCGTTGAAAACAACAAAGCTCTCGTTATCAAACCAATTCAAATGGCAACAGCTGTACGTGTGAAAGACGAAGTTGATGCAATTGTTTTGGGTAATACCCTTGCAATGGAAGGTGGTCTAAACGTATTGAAAGATGCGATTTACTATGAACCAATCGATCAAACCACAAAAATGAACGTAAACGTACTTGCTGTGGCTGAAGCGCGTCAAAATGACCCTGTACTGAAAAAAGTCGGTGAACTTTACCATGTCGCTGCAGTCGGCAAATATGTTCAAGAACATTTTGGCGGCACAAAAATTGATGTGAACAAGCCTGTAAGCTACCTTACTCAAGCTAAATAGTAATATAATCAAATCAACGAAACAGGCAAAGTCTCTTTGCCTGTTTTTTCATTTTTGTGTAGTTTTTGACGATATGATTCAATTTAAAAACATTTCAAAGCACTATCAGCTGAAAGGCCAAACCATTCCTGCACTGGACCAAATCAATTTGGATATTCCAGAAGGTAGTATTTTTGGCGTTATTGGCTATAGTGGTGCAGGTAAAAGTACCCTCATTCGTTTGATCAATTTACTTGAACGTCCAACCGAAGGCCAAGTAATTATCAATCAGAAAGACTTTACTGCATTAGATGCAAAAGCATTACGTCAAGAACGTGCAAATATTGGCATGATTTTCCAGCATTTTAATTTACTGCAAACCAAAACCGTTGCAGCCAATATTGAAATGCCCATGAAACTTTTAGGTTATAGCAAAGCTGAACGTGAAAAACGTTTGAATGAGCTACTTGAGTTTATTGATCTCAAACACAAAAAAGAAGCTTATCCAGACGAGCTTTCGGGTGGTCAAAAACAACGTGTCGGTATTGCACGTGCGCTTGCCAACCATCCTAAAATATTACTTTGTGACGAAGCGACTTCTGCACTAGACCCGCAAACCACCAAGTCAGTTTTAGACTTGCTCAAAAAAATCAATCAAGAGCAAGGCATTACCATCGTCATGGTGACGCATGAAATGGATGTGATTCAAAGCATCTGCTCACATGTGGCCGTGATGGAACTCGGCAAAGTGGTTGAAACTGGGAAAACGGTGGACTTATTTAGTCGCCCACAACATGCAACAACACAGAATTTTATTCAAACGATTTTACATCAACAACTACCGATTAAACTTCTGAATAACCTCGAACATAAGCATCATCATAGTATTTACCGCTTACAGTTTCTTGGTAACTCTGCACACGAAACCGTAATTCAAAACTTAATTAAACAGTTTGATATTAGTCTCAATATCCTGTTTGCCAACATGATTGAAATTGATGGCAATGTGATTGGACAAATGTTTGTTCAGCTCTTGGGCGATGAATGCCTGATTGCTGAAGCGGTTGAGTTTTTAAAACAACATGGTGTGGCTGTTGAACAATCAGGAGAGCTGGCATGAGAGATTTAATTGTCCAGTGGTTAACTCAAATCACAGCGCCTTTTTGGAAAAGCTCTTTATCAATTGACCAGTTTATTACTGCTTTGCAAGAAACATTTCATATGGTGTTTTTTGCAATGCTATTTGGCTGTATTTGGGGCTTTATTCAGGCCATCATTTTATTGGTCACGCGTCCTGATGGTATTTTGCCAAATAAAGCGATTTATCACAGCCTCAACCCGATTGTGAATGCCCTGCGCTCTCTGCCCTTTATTATTTTGCTGATTGCGGTTTTACCTTTAACCAAACTCATCGTCGGAACATCGATTGGCACGTGGGCTGCAATTGTTCCGCTCACCATCTATGTCGGACCATACATTGGTCGTTTGGTAGAAACTTCATTACTGGAAGTGAATGAAGGCATTATCGAATCTGCACAAGCCATGGGTGCAACTCCGCTACAAATCATCTTTAAGTTTATTTTACCTGAAGCACGCAGTTCACTGATTTTAAACTTAACCACAGCCACAATTAGCTTAATTGGTGCAACCGCGATGGCTGGTGCAGTGGGTGCAGGCGGTATTGGCGACCTTGCTATTTCTTATGGTTATCAACGTTTTGACACCAGTGTCGTAATACTCACAGTAATTGTGCTGTTGATCATGGTGCAAATTGTACAGTCTGTCGGGGATTGGCTATCTAAACTGCGCTAACAAAATTAAGCTCTCAATATTGGGAGCTTTTTTTCAGGTCTAAGTTTTATATCATGCGGCAAACAAAACTTTTAAAAGCTATAACGATGAAAATAACAACTCTATTGATCAGTCTAAGTCTTTTGCCGATGCTCAGTCATGCAGCTTCAAATCCCTATAACTACGTCACCAGTGAGAAAGTGAATCAGGTTGAACTCAATGCATCTGTGACAGCACATCAAGTTAGTGAATTACTCGCTCCTCCGAATGGAATAACCAGCAAACAATATGCAGAATGTACAGGCAACTATGAATACAGTATTACAACTGCCCAACCCAAAACCCTAAAATTTGAGATTTTTAGCGAAGATAATCCCAAAATTCAGGCTGAAAAATTCTATAAAGACAAAGCGAGTTTAAAACAACTCGATCACACCAAAGGCCGCGTTTGGCTTGACTGGAAAAGCACTCAAGCGATGAGCGAAAATATACGTGTGCAAAATATTCAGATCACACCGAATTATACTTTACAGCAGTTTAAACAAGACTTTAAATACAGTGCACAAGGTATGGCAACATCAGGGGAAGCCCTAGTTTTGCTCTTACAACCCAATGAAATCAAAGCCTTTCTGAAAGAACCGCAAGACTTTGCCCCACCCTACACGGCTTATCTCAACTTTGGTTTTAAAAATGGACAGTTAAGCAGCTTTGCCATTCAGCAAGCAGTGGCCTGCTAAAGGCTTTTATTCCAAGAAACAATGCGACTGACATTGCCTTTTTTAAGTCGTTTAGAACTTACTGACAATAAAATAAACAGTCCAAACACTGTAGCCTATTAAATTTTGCCAATTCATTTGAATCGCACTCAGAATGAAGGCAGAGCATGTTAAACTATTCAGCGGTTTTTGCAGGGACTCACTTATGCACTTTGTACATCTTGGTATTCATACAGAATTTTCAATCACAGAATCAATTGTACGTATACCTGATTTAGTCAAAGCTGCTAAGGCAGAAGGTATGCCAGCCCTTGCCATTACTGACTTATCTAACTTACATGCTGCTGTAAAATTTTATGGTAAATGCTTAGATAATGGTATCAAACCGATTATGGGTTCAGAAGTTCGCTTGAACGATGCTGAACATCGCGTGACATTATTGGCGATGAGCAATGTTGGCTGGCGTAATCTAACCGAACTGGTTTCAGAAGGTTTTATCCGAGGTCAACAGCTTGATATTCCTTGCGTTGCAAAAGACTGGATTTTAGAACAAAACCATGACCTGATTGCGCTACTTGGCATGCGATCTGATGTCGGCAAAATGCTCTGTACATCGAATCCGCAAAAAGCCGAACCCTTACTCGAAGAATGGATTTCAAAATTTGGCAATCGTGTTTATTTGGCTCTATGTCGAACAGAACGCTCAGGTGAAGATGACTTCAATTATGAAGCCTTAAAACTGGCTAAAAAATATAATATTGGTGTAGTTGCACACAACGATGTGCACTTCATGAAAGAAATCGACTTTGAAGCACACGAAGCCCGAGTCTGTATTGCCGATGGTTATGTATTAGGGGATAACCGCCGACCAAAAAATTACTCTCCAGAGCAATATTTTAAATCTGGCCAACAAATGGCGGAATTATTTGCAGACATTCCCTCTGCAATTGAAAATACTTATCAGATTGCTAAACGTTGTAACGTTACCCTGCAATTAGGTAAATACTTCCTGCCTGACTACCCTATTCCTGAAGGCCATACCATCGACACCTACTTTGCACATTTATCCAAAGAAGGTTTAGAAGAGCGTTTAGACTTTTTATATCCACCTGAAACGCGTGATGAATACTGGCCCGAAAAACGTAAAGAATATGATGATCGTTTAGAGTATGAAATCGGGACCATTCTTAAAATGGGTTTCCCAGGTTACTTCTTGATTGTCATGGACTTCATCCAATGGTCTAAAGGTAATGGCGTTCCGGTTGGTCCAGGCCGTGGTTCAGGTGCAGGTTCACTTGTTGCCTACAGCTTAAAAATTACGGATCTCGATCCTCTCCCATACGGACTACTCTTCGAACGCTTCTTAAACCCAGAACGTGTTTCAATGCCCGATTTCGACGTCGATTTCTGTATTGCTGGTCGTGATCGTGTGATTGACTATGTGGCGCGTACATACGGACGCGATGCAGTATCACAAATTGCCACTTTCGGTACTATGGCAGCTAAAGGTGCCATTCGTGATGTGGCACGTGTCTTGGGTAAATCCTATGGTTTGGCAGACCGAATCTCAAAAATGATTCCGACTAAACCTTTAGGTTTAAGCCTCGAAGAGTCGATTGAAGCAGAGCCACAGCTTAAAGACATTGTCACCAACCCATCTAACCCAGACAATGACGATGCCGCTGAAATTTGGGAAATGGCATTAAAACTCGAAGGCATTACCCGTAACACAGGTAAACACGCAGGTGGCGTGGTCATTTCCCCGACTAAAATTACCGACTTTTCTGCCGTGATGTGTGATGCAGATGGTACAGGCCGTGTTGCGCAGTACGATAAAGACGATGTTGAATCTGCAGGTCTAGTAAAGTTCGACTTCTTGGGTCTGCGCAACTTAACGGTCATTGAAGATGCCGTGAAGAATATCAATAAGCGCATTCAGCTAGATGTGCCTTTAGACATTGCGTTCATTCCGCTTGACGACAAAGATGCATACCTCATCTTTGCCAATGCCAACACCACAGCGGTCTTCCAGTTTGAATCCGTGGGCATGAAAAAAATGCTCAAGGAAGCACGTCCAAGTAAATTTGAAGAAATTATCGCCTTCGTATCCCTTTACCGTCCGGGTCCGATGGACCTGATTCCAGACTTTATCCACCGTATGCATGGTGGCGAGTTTGAGTATCTTCACCCCCTACTTGAAGGTGTACTTGAGCCGACTTACGGTATTATGGTTTACCAAGAACAGGTAATGCAGGCAGCACAGTATTGTGCGGGCTATAGCTTGGGTGGTGCGGACTTACTGCGTCGTGCGATGGGTAAGAAAAAGCCCGAAGAAATGGTCAAACAGCGCCAAATTTTCACGGAAGGTGCAGCGAAAAAAGATATTGATGAAGCCACTGCCAACCATATCTTTGACTATATGGAAAAGTTCGCAGGTTATGGTTTTAACAAATCGCATGCCGCAGCCTATGCCCTTGTAGCTTATCAAACTGCATGGCTCAAAGCGCATTATCCAGCTGAATTCTTAGCAGCGGTGATGTCATCGGAAATGCAAAACACCGATAACGTGGTGTTCTTGATTGATGACTGTCGACACAACGATATAGAGGTATTGCCGCCTTCGGTCAATATGTCTATCTATCAATTCCATGCTTCGGACGACAAAACGATCGTCTATGGGCTCGGTGCAATTAAAGGCGTCGGTGAAGCGGCGATGCAATCGGTTATTGACTCGCGTATCCAAGATGGGCCGTATCGTGACTTATTTGATTTCTGCCATCGTATTGATCTGAAAAAAATCAATAAACGGACTTTAGAAGCGTTAATTCGATCAGGTGCTTTAGACTGTCTCGGCATTGAACGCTCTAGTTTAATGGCGCAGCTACCTGAAGCGGTACAAGCGGCTGAACAAGCTCGCTCAAACCGTGAAACAGGCATCATGGACTTGTTTGGTGAGGTTGAAGAAGTACAACGTAAACCCGCCAAACCTGTTAAGCCATGGTCAGATGAAGTCCGTCTCAAAGGTGAAAAAGACACCCTAGGGTTGTATTTAACAGGTCACCCGATCGATGTCTATCGCACTGAGTTGAAAGCGTTTATTCCGAACAAAATTAATGAACTTACCCCAACCCGTCGCGGTGTCACTACCGTTTTTGCTGGTCTTGTGGTTGATGTAGCCAACTTCCCGAACCGAATGATGGTGACCTTAGATGATGGTACCTCACGGATTGAAGTCTCTGCGAATCATGAACGCTTTATGCGTTTTAAAGACATCATTCAAAATGAAAAAGTGGTGGTGATTGAGGGTGAAATTTACGAGCGTGAAGGTTTTGACCGCCCAATGGGGCGCTTAACCAAAGCATTTACGCTGAATGAAATTCGTCAAAAACGGGCCAACTGTATTCAAATTCGTCTCGACCCAACACATAGCACAAAAACACTAAGCCAAGATTTAAAAAATATTCTTGCACCCTTTTGTAATGTCGATATGTGTAACCACATCCCGCTGCAATTGCTGTTGGACTACCCGTATGCCACGGCTGAATTACACTTAGGGATTAATTGGAAAGTGGCGCCGCAGGATGAACTACTTTCTAAACTCCGTGACTATTTTGGTAAAGAAAATCTTCATGTGGAATATCAGGTCAAATCCAAAGCCGCCAAAGCGGTGAGCTATGAAGAAGCCAAACCTGTAGATGTACCACCGCCACCTGCGGATATGAGCATGGATGATGCCATGGACTTATATCAAGCTGAAGTCGGTCAGTTCTCTTAATTATTTAAATTTTAAAGATTCATTGGAAAAATCATGAGCCAATTTGACAATGCCGCTATTTCAGCGCATCTCTCCCATGTGCGTATTGTCATGGTCAATACCACACTCCCTGCGAACATTGGTAGCGCACTGCGTGCCATGAAAACAATGGGACTCTCAAAGCTGGTGTTGGTTGCGCCAAAAACCTATCCGCATCCGGATATCGATGCTTTAGCTGCGGGTGCAACTGATTTAATCGAGCAGATTGAAATCGTTGAAACCCTTGCCGATGCCATCAAAGACTGCCATTTAGTGTTTGGTACCAGTGCGCGCAGTCGTACCATTCCTTGGCCTTTGCTAGACGCACGTCCCGCAGCTGAAAAATCAATTTCAGCAGTAGTGAATGATCAGCAAGACGTTGCTGTTGTATTTGGCCGTGAAGACCGTGGACTGACCAACGAAGAACTGGCCATGGCCAACTACCATGTCACCATTCCTGTAAATACGGATTATGGCGTGCTAAATGTGGCTCAAGCCATTCAAGTGATTTGTTATGAAATGCGTATGGCTACACTCGCTGTTGTGGAAAGTGCGGAAGATAAGGCCGCAACCATGCCTGTCACAGATACAGAGTCTATGCAGTGGGATGAGCCTTTGGTCACCCATGAGCAAATGGAACAGTTCTACCCGCACATTGAAAAAATGTTGGCTGAGATTGAATTTTTAGATCCAAAAAATCCTCGATTACTGCCTTTACGCTTGCGTCGTCTTTTTGGACGTATACAATTAGATCGTATGGAATATCATTTACTTCGTGGTATTTTTAGTCGTGTACAAGCTTTAAATAATGGCACATGGAAAAAGTCAAATACGGATCAAACAGAGGATCAATCTAATGCTTAAACAGCTCAAAGAAGATATACAAGCTGTATTCGCGCGCGATCCTGCGGCACGAAACAATTTAGAAGTTCTAACCACATATCCAGGCATTCATGCCTTGATCATGCACCGTATGGCGCATGAGTTATGGAAAAAAGAATGTAAAGGCTCAGCACGTTTATTGTCTTCTTTTAGCCGTTTTGCAACAGGTATTGAAATTCACCCAGGTGCTAAAATTGGTCGTCGTTTTTTTATTGACCATGGCATGGGCGTCGTGATTGGTGAAACCGCTGAAATTGGCGACGATGTGACCTTATATCACGGTGTCACTTTAGGTGGAACTACATGGAATAAAGGCAAACGTCACCCGACCTTAGAAGACGGCGTGGTGGTTGGTGCTGGTGCTAAAATTTTAGGCCCTTTTACTGTCGGTAAAAATGCGAAAGTCGGCTCAAATGCAGTCGTCACCAAAGCAGTTCCAGCCGACACGACCGCAGTTGGTAACCCTGCGCGCTTTATTTCTAAAGATAAACCGAAAGATGAAGCAGAAACACGTCGTCGCGATTATGCAGAAAGTATTGGTTTCCAACCTTATGCTGCAACGCAAGACCAGTCTGATCCAATTCTTGAAGGTATGCGTGTTCTACTTGACCGCATTCAGCTGAATGAAAAACGGATGAATACTCTTTGCCAACGTTTGTCTTTACTTGATCCAACTTTTAAAAAGCAACAACAAAATGAACAACCCTTTAGTGCTGAAGAATTGAAAATTTTGGAAGATGTACGCCGCGAATGTGAAGCTCAAAGCCTGCCATCTAACGACTAAACATGAAAAGTATTAGTTTTTGAAAACCTGCCTATAGCAAACCTTGCATGTTCATCAGAGTTTTTTTAGACTGACGAACATGCCTTTTATACCACTTCTTAAAATAATGAATGGAAGAACCTTATGATGCTTAAACCCTTAGCGGTTGCTGTTCTTGCTGTCTCGTTTTTAACAGCGTGTAGCTCAAACCCAACGAAGAATAACAACGATACCATCGTTTTTACAGAGCCTGAATTAACTGCACCATTTTATGCACTCAATCCATTTAATTATGATGCGCCACCTCCATTTGAAATTAACTTAAAAAAAGCAGCGGCTCAGCCTGTAACAAAAATGGAAGTGACTCGCTCTGACGATCCATCTAAAAAAATGGTTTTAGACACCAATAAACTGATTATTCCAACCGTAAACAGCAAAGACCGTCAGTTGAAGTTTGCCGTACTGGCAGGTGACAATGAAGTCGACATTACTGAAATTGATGACTTCTTACAGTTGGTTGAAGGCAAAGCACGTCACTACCCACCACGCTTTACAGAACGCCAAGAACGGAAAGGTTTTGAGTTAAAACTAAAAGAAGTGACACAACAGCTCGATACGTTAGCGTCGAAAGACAATGCTTCATTTGATGTGCTGGTTCGTGCGTTCAAAGCCAGCGTTATGGCACGTAATTTAGACCTCGGTTCAGTCTATACCACCAAATCTTTGGCTTATGCACAGCGTATTTTAAAAATTAACCAAGAAGACCCTGAAGCAAACTTCTGGTTCGGTTTTGCTTTGTCTGAAGGTGGTGGTCAACGCGAAGCGATGCCATACCTCGATAAAGCAATGAAAGCTGGTGTTCAAGAAGCCTATTTAGCGACAGCAAATAACTACATCGCGATGGAACAAAAGAAAAATGCGGTGCAAACCTTGAAAAACTACAAATTGAAATATCCACAAGAAGCTGAAGTTGCGGATCGCTTGATTAATGAAATTGAAAAACAAGGTCGTTGGAATGTTTGGCAAGTTCTAAATACTGCAAAATAATCCCATCACCTATGATGCACCTAAAAATAGACCGAATTTTCGGTCTATTTTTATTTTAGGCGAATTGATAAATCCGAGAATTATCGTATGATTTAAAAAATTCAAAAGAATAAACGGTAGTCGACGCTTTTTATGCCTAAATACATCCGTAGCACCTTGATGGTAACCACTCTATTTTCGCTCTTGAGTGGTTGCCAAGTGGTCAGTGTGAAAAATCAATCACTGAACGTCACGATTACCAATGAACGTGAAAGTATTTTAACGCGGGATAAGCTCAGTGAAGCGAGTCTAAACGTGCTGTCCATGACAGGTCGAGAAGCCAAAATCTGTTCAGAGCAACCTGAAGAATGTGTCAGCGAACTCAGACAAATTCCACAAATTCAGGATGAACAGCTCCTCTCTACTGCCAGCGAACTGTATCTCGCTAAAGCAATTTCCTTAGAAAAATCATCTGCCTGTAAAGTGAGTATTTTAGCCAAGACCCAGTCTGAAGAAAAAAAAGCGCTACAAAAACAAAACTACCAAAGCTGCCTAGATCAACAACTCGGCATGTTGGATAAAAGTATTCGCTACAGTTATGCATACATGTTTAACACCAAACGTGGCCCCCAAGATCGTATTTTTGATAACCGACAAGTCCAACTGCGTGACTTTTATAACCAAGCTATCGCTAAGCTTGTAAATAGTTATGGCTTACGCCATGGACCATCTGAAGTCGGTAATCAAATCAAAGTGGGACAAAGTATTTACCGCATAAATTATGATAACTACCCACTTTTAAAAAACCGTCAAGTTGAACAACTGATGTCAACTTACAATATGAACTTCTCAGGCCTGCGCTCTATCACACGTCGCGATGGTTTTGGTTCAGAGTTTCTGATTGTCCTCCCACCCGAGCACAATGACACCTCACCCGAAAAAGCCAAATATATTGTCGATCCACTACATTATCAGTATACCAATGGTCGTAATCCTAACATTCACAATGCCCGTTATTTAGCAGCGACTATTACCGCACAGCCACGCTCTGCATCCAATATCGATGAGATCTTAAACAACCCTGAGTTTGAAATCTCAGCTTATGATCCCTATAAGTTTGAATCTGCGAAAATTGCAGGCAAAAGTTACCCTCTTGCTGCAAACTTTTCTGCGCCTTATGGCTTATGGTTGGCACAAAACAATTTAGGTAAAGCCGCGTATTTATCACTGATTGATCGTGATGCACGCCTCACTATGCCGCACCTATACATGCTTGAGCCGTACAACCCAAATAAAAAAGTGGTGGTGCTCGTTCACGGACTAGCCAGTAGTCCAGAGGCATGGATTCGTTTGACGAATGATGTCATGGGCGACCCCGTGCTACGTGAACACTATCAAGTCTGGCAAGTGTTCTACTCGACCAATATGCCAATTTTGGAAAGTCGTTTCCAAATCTATGCAATCATTCAACAAAGTTTTAATTTGGTCGATAGCAAAGCGCCTGCCAAAAAGGATGCCGTGCTAGTGGGTCATAGTATGGGCGGTATTATTGCGCGGCTTTTGGTAAGCGATGCTGACTTAACCCCTGCGGCAATGAAACTGCTACCCAATCGACGTGCGCAACAATTTAAAAATGACCCTCTTTTTAAATCACGCCTCGACATTCAACCGATTCCAAACTTTAGTCGGGCCATTTTCTTGGCAGCACCACATCGTGGGACAGAGTTTGCTGACCGCTGGTTTACCCTTGCGGCACGTAAAGTCATTCGTCTACCAGGTGCATTTTTGGGGGCACTGACCGATGTTATACAAAGTAGTGACCCTGACCTACAAGAATTTATTAAAGATGTAGATAATGGGCTTATTCAAAATGGGCCAAGTGATCTCAGCAAGAATTCTAACTTTACTCGGTTAACTAAAAACGTCGTTCCATACAAAGGCATGAAATTCCACAGCATCATGGGGAATGCGACCAAAAGTGATGACCTCAATATCATTACAGACGATGTTGTGCCTTATACGAGTGCCCATCTAGATGGTGCATTGTCGGAGAAAATTATTAAAGGTGGGCACTCTATTCAAGAAACCCCTGAAGCCGTTCTTGAGTTACGTCGTATCCTGCGGTTACACCTGACTGAACTCGGTCTGTATAAGCCTTAAATTTAAAAAGCCTAAACAAATGTTTAGGCTTTTTTATTTTTGCTTTACACCTAACACCTACAGCAATAATCACTTGGCTGTTTAACAACTGTTCGCTTTATAGATGATTTATTGTTTAGTCGTTTTCAATTTTGCTAAGATATTGCCATTCATACATAGCTGTTCATAGCGCATAAATACACACGGTAAGCGGTGTCGCTCGGTCTATTTTTACATTGTGCATTTTAAAAGATTTAAGGATTTCACCTACATGAGCAATTCGGGAATCATAACTGATTTGTCCACCCTCACTCCCATGATGCAACAGTACATGGGCGTCAAAATGCAACATCCGCACTCTTTGATGTTCTATCGTATGGGTGACTTCTACGAGCTATTTTTTGAAGATGCACATAAAGCCGCTAAACTTCTCGGAATTACCCTGACCCATCGTGGCAAAGCCAATGGTCAACCCATCCCTATGGCAGGTGTTCCTTACCATGCAGCTGAAGGCTACCTTGCTCGCTTGGTGAAAAAAGGCGAAACCGTCGTTATTTGCGAGCAAATTGGTGAAGTTACAGGTAAGGCACCTGTTGAACGTGGCGTTGTCCGGATTATTACACCGGGTACGCTGACAGATGATGCCTTACTGACTGCACATCAAAGTTCAAACCTTGTGGCGCTTTGCGTACAACAAAACGAAATTGGTATTGCATTGTTAGATTTAAGTGCAGGTTTATTCAAAGTTCAACAACAAGAGTTTCAGCTTGAGCAACTCGGTATTGAACTGTCTCGCCTCATGCCAAGTGAAATTTTGGTCGATGAAAATATTGTCGACCCCAACATCATTGAACACATTAAAAAACTGCTCGACTGCCCTGTGACACGCCGTCCAAATGTCGACTTTAATTTAAACAATGCACAAAAAACCTTATGTGATCAGTTTGCAGTATCGACTTTAGCTGGTTTCGGTATTGACCATTTGCCACTTGCCAAAGCAGCAGCAGCATCCCTGATTCATTATGCCAAAGAAACGCAAAAAACAGCCTTACCACATATTCGCTCTATTCAGCTTGAACAAAGCAGTGATTTCATTGCGCTTGATCCTGTGACACGTAGAAACTTAGAGCTGGTTGAGCCTCTGTTTGAACATGGCACGTCATTATTTCAACTCATCAATGACTGTCAAACTGCAATGGGTGGACGTTTACTTAGTCGTACACTGATGCAACCGTTACGTGATACCAAGCTCTTAGACGCACGTTTAGATGCTACCAAGAGTCTTGTGGATGGTTACCATGAATCACCAGTCCGTTTAGTATTAAAAGAGATTGGAGACATCGAACGTGTCCTCAGTCGGGTGGCTTTAGGTAGCGCCCGTCCGCGTGACTTAGTGCAACTGCGCCAGGCCTGTGCGCAAGTCCCTTATTTACGTCATGCCATTCAACCCGTGATCCAAAGCAAACAGTCTGCACTCATTAGCCAATTGAATGAGGAATTGGGCGATTTCCATGGCTTACATCAACGTTTAATGTCCGCCATCGTTGAACATCCACCTGTGCTTTTACGAGATGGAAATGTGATAGCGGAAGGTTTTGATCATGAACTCGATGAACTCCGTAAAATCCGTGATCATGCAGGACAGTACTTGATCGACCTTGAAATTCAAGAACGTCAAAATACTGGAATTTCGACCTTAAAAATTGGCTATAACCGTGTCAGCGGGTATTACATTGAACTGACCCGTGCGCAAGCCGAGCAAGCACCTGATCACTACATTCGTCGTCAAACCTTGAAAAATGCTGAGCGTTATATCACGCCTGAGCTGAAAACCTTTGAAGACAAGGTACTTTCGAGTGAGTCCCGTGCATTAGCCCGCGAAAAAATGCTGTTCGAAATGCTTTTAGATGAACTACGCGCCGATATTGGTCATTTACAAATGATGAGCAGTGCTATTGCGCAGATCGACCTCTTAGCTAACTTTGCACATCAGGCTCGCTTACGCAATTGGTCACGTCCTGAGTATAGTCCAGAAATTGGGGTTAAAATTATTGCGGGACGTCATCCAGTGGTTGAGGCTTTGAACAAAGCCACATTTACACCGAATGACACGACACTTGATTTTAACCACCGCATGGCCATTATTACCGGTCCTAACATGGGGGGTAAATCAACCTTTATGCGTCAAACAGCTTTAATTAGCCTATTGGCCTATTGTGGCTCATATGTACCAGCCCAATCGGCAGTATTAGGTCCTATTGATCGAATCTTTACCCGTATTGGTTCTGCAGATGACCTATCTACAGGCAAATCGACCTTTATGGTGGAAATGACTGAGACCTCGCAAATCCTGCATCATGCAACCAATCAGTCACTGGTTCTGATGGATGAAGTTGGTCGTGGCACCAGTACCTATGATGGTTTATCTTTGGCATGGGCTTGCGTACTTGACTTAACCAAACGCATTAAATGCTTATGTTTATTTGCCACGCACTACTTTGAACTGACCGAGCTGGCCAAAGAAACTGCTATTGATAACTACCATGTCACTGCAAAAGAACTCAACGGCAACCTCATTTTGTTACATAAAGTCCAACATGGGCCAGCGAGCCAAAGTCACGGCTTACAAGTAGCAAAATTAGCAGGTATTCCTGCCAGTGTGATCAAAGAAGCACAAAATCGTCTGAAAATTTTAGAGAAGCAACAACTGCAAAAACCTAAAGTCATTCAAAATGATTTGTTTGCTGTAATAGAAACGCCTGAACTTGAAATTATTGAACGTGTGGTCGAAATTGAGAAGCCTTCTGCCGCACTTGAACTACTTAAGAGTATTGATGTTGATAACTTAAGCCCACGTGAAGCCTTACAGCAGCTTTATGCATTGAAAGATCAGTTACATTCATAGTAGTTTTCTATTTTTGTAACCCATCTAGACCGTCGCAATGACGGTCTTTTTTTATTGTCAAAAGCAGTTTTCAGCAGAATGTTCAGTTTTTATCAAATTTAACAGCCGTGCATATAATAAATATCAATAAAAGCAATTGTTAGTTGGTGCTGTTTTTGCCTAAAATACACATTAGTTATTAGAACCATATTTTTAGGTAGCCTTCGCCATGACCTTTGTTGTCACTGAAAATTGTATTAAATGTAAATATCAAGACTGCGTAGAAGTTTGTCCAGTAGACTGTTTCTATGAAGGTCCAAACTTTCTAGTGATCAATCCAGACGAATGTATCGATTGCGCACTTTGTGAACCTGAATGTCCAGCAAATGCAATTTTCTCTGAAGATGAACTGCCAGAAGGTCAAGAAGTATTTATTGAACTAAATGCTGAGTTATCACAAACTTGGCCGAACATTACCCAGATTGGTGACCAACCTGCTGACCGTGAAGAATGGAACGGTAAAGCAGATAAGTTACAATTCTTAGAAAAGTAAGCCAGAAAAAGATCAGCATAAGCTGATCTTTTTTTATACCTAAAACACACATTTGATTGCAATATTTCCAATTTTTCCTCACAAATTTGGATTAAAATAATAGGCGTATTTTTTAAATATTTGATTTCTATAATGAAGAAATTTTTAAAGGGATTATTTGCGGTTAGCATAATCCCCTTGGTGATGATTGGCTGTACGACTTCATCCCACAAAGGCCAGACCATCACAACTCCTGATGGAAAACGTATTTTTATCCCACAAGAGAAAATTAGTTTTGACCGCCCTGCTCCACCTAAAATTATTCCTTATACCTACAATGCTTGGATGTCTGTCGGTGACACGCTAGCACGCGTACGTGAGTATGAAGTTTTTCTTGAACGCAATGGTGTGGGAAATATCATCCCAAGCTTTGAACTGCTCAGAACAGCACGTGACTGGCAAAAATGTGGTCGTTCACAATATATGATCCCAAACCGTGAACTTTGGAAAAACCAAATTGCGACCTTAAAAGTATTTAAATATTTAGTTGCAGCCAAAGTACTGACTGATTTTGAAGTCACTTCAGTTTATCGTGATCTACCTTTAAACCAATGTGCTGGCGGTGCAAACTCATCCCGCCACTTATTCAATTCTGCCATCGATTTTCGAATTGGGTCTGAAAACCCGCAACCCGAAGATTATGCTTATATTGAAAATACAAAATATCGTCTATGCCAATTTTGGACCCAACATGGTCAGAGCTTAAACATGGGCTTAGGTTTATATGCTTCTGGTCAGATTCACATTGATACCCAAGGATATCGCACATGGGGCCCAGACCTCAGTCGCAATTCTTCGATGTGTAGTTACTAGTTTTTAAAAATTAAAAGAGGTCAATATGACCTCTTTTTTTGAGCATTGATTTCAACAAATATGGTCGGAAAAATTGCACTCTGAAAATAAAAGTTTAAAATGCTCCACATCGCAACCAAGGTGAACATGCTATGCAACAAATGTGGACAGAGATTGATAACTATATCGATGCACATTTAATTCCTGAAGACCCAATTCTACTGCAAACTTTAGAAAATACTGAGAAGCATGGTTTTCCAGATCACTTAGCTGTTGCACCAAACCAAGGCATGCTTTTACAAATGCTGATTCAAATGAATCAATGTAAGCGTGTGCTAGAGCTTGGCACTTTTGCTGCCTATAGCACCATGTGGTTAGCGCGCGCCTTACCTGAAGATGGTTATATTTTAACGATTGAAGGTCGTGATACGCATGCCGCGATGGGCCAAGAAAATATCGACAGAGCTCAACTCAAACAAACCATTGAACTCAAATGTGGACGTGCAGCAGATATCCTTAAATCACTGCCGGCAGACATTGAACCTTTCGACTTTATTTTTATTGATGCCGATAAACAAAGCTACCCAGAGTATTTGGAATTAAGCCTGAACCTATCTCATTCAGGTACTTTGATTTTCCTTGATAACGTGATTCGTGCAGGCGATATTATCAATCCTGAAAATCATAAACCAAGTATTGAAGGGATTCGAGATATGTTCAAAGCAATGCAAAATCATCCGAAAATTTTGTCGTGCACCGCACTTCAAACTGTCGGTAGCAAAGGACATGATGGATTTGCCTTAGCCATTGTAAAATAAGTCAAAACTTAGATTAAAAAACAATCGATTAATTTAAGCTTATATAAATTATAAACTTACATTTACTGTCCATATAGTTATCCACAATTAATGCGGATAACTATGGATAAAACAGTTCCAATTTAGAGAATTCACTCTAAATTAACGGGCGACCAGTAAGGGAACTTTGGCATTCCTAAAAATGGTGGTTGCAATACTGCCCAAGAAGAACTGATGAATTTTACTGTGGCTGAACGCACCGAGCACAATCAGTTGTATGCCATGCTCATTTTGGTATTCCAGAATATTTTCAGCCACGTCGCCATAACGATATTCTGTAATCACATCCAAATTCGCATCTTTCAGATACTGTTCAGGCTCTCTTAAAATTTCAGGATGGTCACCGACATAGACCAAATGGCATTGTAAGAGGCGCAGCAGATCACTTTGCGCAATCCGCTTCATCATCTTCACACACGTCGGTGAATACTCGTAGGCAAAGATAAAGCGCGTAGGTGGCTTAAAGCTATCGCCTACCGTCATGACGGTACAATTTGCTCCGCGGATAAAGTTCTCCACATTACTGCCCAACGGTTTATTGCGTTCAGCCGATTTCTCACCCACACGGCCAATCACCACAATGTCATCTTCATGCAATAAGTTAAAACTTTGCTCTAGAAAGTCACCCTTTTCTTGAATATGCGTTGTATGTAGGCCATGCGTTTCGAGAATGAGTTTAGAAATATGATCGAGTAAATTATTGCTATAACTGAGCGCAAGTTCACTTTGTTTTTGCTCTAATTCAGCCAGCTCTTTGAGCAACATTGCATTGCTTTCAAATCCAATTACCCCACTAATTTCACCTAAGTGATAACTTGCAGGATAATAATCCAAAACTTGTAAAAGGACCAATTCCCGCCCCGTCTGTTTTGCAATCCATGCCGCAGCTTCTGCTAGGGCATTGATACAAGGGGAAGAATCAATACATGCAATGACTCGTTTCATTATCGCCTCTCATTACACCGCATTTGGTATAAGGTCTCATTGTTGTTCTAAACTTAGCATATCTTTTTTTTTGATGGCAGGTTTTTATGTAATTAAGTATTGATAAATGTTCAATATTCTTTGATATCTTAATCACGTAAACGGATAAACTGTGCAGGATTGCCAGCAACAATCGATTGCTCGGCGATATCTTTGGTTACCATACTATTCATTCCCACCACAGCATGTGCACCAATTTTCACCCCATCTTTCACGCCCACATGCGCCCCCAACCAAACATCCCGACCAATTTCTATCCCTTGTGAACGCACAGGTTGTTGATAAATAGGATCACTGAGTGCCATACCATGGTCAAAGGCATATAAGTGACAATAAGCAGCAATACGCACTTGATCATGTAACTTAATCCCCACACGACCACCATCTAAAATACAATGGTGGTTGATCGCGACTTCGCTGCCAATCTCTAAAGGCCCATGCAAAGTACAATCGGCAGCAATAAAAGTGTTGTCCCCAATGACAATTTTGCGACCAGGCTCTGCAAAAATGTGTGCCAATGGAGAAATAAAACAGTTTTGACCAATTTCAACGGTTTCCATTTCCATTAGATAAGCTTGGTATTCTTGCTGCCATACTTCAGCCCACACACGGTTTTTAGGCTTGAGCGACCAATACAACCAGGGCATATAGTTTAAGCGATGCTTATGCTGCTCACGATATTTTAATAAGGGATCAGTCATGATGGTCATCCACAATTTTTAAGGCTTCACGTCCACGGGTCACATCTTGTATTTTAAGTGCGAGCACTTCAATCTGATGCACTTGTAATAATGCCTCTACAAGCACGCCATCCGCAGTATATTGCTCATTAAATTCAATCTGCTGGCTATTCAGCTCGTACTGGAAAATCGCCCATTCATTAAATTGGCAGGCAAAATGCACTTTTTTCTTTTCAATGAGTTCTATTTTTTCAGCCAACAGTAAACACTGACCTGCTGTTCCACCATAAGCACGTACCAACCCGCCTGTGCCTAGCTTGACGCCACCATACCAACGATTGACCAAAACCAAAACATTGGTCAGTTCATTGCCTTCAATGGTCGCTAAAATAGGACGACCTGCGGTACCTGAAGGTTCACCGTCATCATTGAAACGAACATTGTGGCCAATTTTCCATGCCCAGCACTGATGTGTGGTGCTGATATCTTTATATTGCTCTAGAAAATCTTTAACGGCCTGTTCATTTTCAACAGGCACAGCAAAAGCTTGAAAACGACTTTTTTTAATGTCTTCTTCATAGCTCACTAAACTAGAGATGGTAAATGGCATAGCGTAATTTTTAAAAATTTCACAAAAAATTATAACGTATTTTCAATTAGCTATCGTATGAAAATGGCTTTTCGCTTTAAGCCCACACAAAATAAATAGATATGCATACTGTGTAACATGCTGAAAAAGCGATTTCAAAAGGATGGCAGAGCGCGCAGTTTGAATATAAAGGGATGCCCTATTCTTAATTCAATGCAAAGAGATCGATTAAACATATTGGGGGGAAAATCTGCGCCAATTATTTTCATTGGCGCAGAATAATCTTATACAGTGAAGTCATCACCAAGGTAAACTTGACGCACGGTTTCATTGGCTAAGATTTCATCTGGAGAACCTTCAGCAATCACCGCACCCTCACTCACGATATAAGCACGTTCACAAATCGCCAAAGTCTCACGAACGTTATGATCCGTAATAAGAACGCCAATACCACGGTCTTTTAGGGTACGAATAATATCTTTAATATCACCCACTGAAATTGGGTCAACCCCAGCAAAAGGCTCATCGAGTAACATAAATTTTGGATCGGCTGCCAGCGCACGCGCAATTTCAGCACGACGACGTTCACCACCAGACACACTCATACCCAATGAATCTTTAATATGGCTAATTTTGAAATCCGCCAGCAATTCATGCAAACGCTGTTTACGTTGTTCTTTGTTGAGGTCTTTACGCGTTTCCAAAATCGACATAATATTTTCAGAAATAGTGAGTTTTCTAAAAATTGATGCTTCTTGAGGTAAGTAACCAATACCTTTACGCGCACGTTCATGCATGGCCAAATCAGACATATCTAGGTCATCAAGATGAATTTCACCTTTGTCCATACGCACCAGTCCAACCACCATATAGAAGCTGGTAGTTTTCCCTGCACCATTCGGACCTAGTAAACCTACGATTTGTCCACTTTGCATGCTAAAAGATACATCTTTCACTACCCAACGCTTACTGTAGTTTTTCGCGAGATGCTTAATACATAGGGTTTGTGGCTGATTGAGAGTTTGCTCCATTAGTCACGCGCTCCCGGGAAGGATTGAGAACCTGAAGGTGGGATCACAATTTGAACACGACCACTCGACGAACCACTGTTATTTGGTGTACCAATCGCTTCGATGTCACCTTTATTCATACTATAACGTAATGTATTACCGCGAATACTGGCACCATCTTGTTCTAGAAGTGCGCTGCCGGATAAGGTAATAATGCCTGTTTCTGCATTATAAATAATTTTTTGCGCCTGACCTTTGGCAATACCTTTATTGGTACTGACTTGCTGCTGGAAACGTGCAGGCTTACCATTGGCCGTAATGGTGCTAATTTGACGGGTTTGATTTAAATTGGCAACAATCGAATCCGCTTGTAGTTTCATCGTACCCTGTTCAATGATGACATTGCCTGTGTACGTCGTAACACCCGTTTTTTCATTAAACGTTGCTCGATCTGCCACCAACGAAATCGCTTTACTACGGTCACTTGGCAATGCCAAAGCAAAAGTTGAAACAGCCACACCTAAACTCAGTGCAAGTGTTTGCTTGAGGAAAGTTTTCGAAATAGAAAATTTTGGATTATGGTTCATACTTCCCTCGAATATGGAAAAAGTCATATTGACCCGTATTTAAATTCGCTTTTAAGCCCTGACTGACAAATTCAGCTTGTGGCGTCGTAACAACCACTTGATGCTGAGATTCAAGTTCGCGCGTCTGTGGAAACGCAGTCAGTTCTGCGGTCTCAAACTGCATCTGACCTTGATCCAACATTTTCTTTGCAACCACTTCATTTGTCAGAACGACTTTTTCGTTGTCGTTGATGCCATTGGCTTGCTTGGCATAGAAAGTCGCATCCACTTTTCCATCTTTATACATCTCAGCATTTAAGTTCTCTAACTTAGAGGTCTTCTTTTGCATGTCCTGCTCAAGACGGTCTACTTTTGCGCGGACGTATAAATTACCCTGCTCATCTGTTTGAGTCAGTTGGATCTGCTCAGCAGAATAGGTCATGCTTTGCGCACCATCGACCTCGAGCTTTTGCCCTTTTCCGCTGTAATAGTAATAACCACTACTGATAGCCGCAATGGCTACAGCAGTGATATATAAAACTTTAGTATCCATAAATGTTAACTAAACTCTCATGCATGCATACAGATTAATGCGGGACTGCGGTGTACTTTTCAAGTAAAGTTTCGTATACACCTTTGGCTTGTAAAATCATATCGCAGATTTCACGTACCGCGCCACGTCCACCCATCGCTTGAGTCACCAAATCGGCACGACGACGTACTTCTAAATGACCATTTGGCACGGTTACTTTCATGCCTGCAATGGCAAATGCAGATAGGTCAGGCCAGTCATCACCCATGTATAAACAATCTTCGGGTGAAATACCAAATTTTGCACAAGCCTCGCGCAGTGCAACACCTTTGTCTTCACGGCCTTGATAAACAAGGTCAACGCCCAAATCAGACATCCGTTTTTCCACGATCTGACTTTTACGTCCTGTGATAATAATCACTTTCACACCAGCTTGCTGAACAAGTTTCATACCTAAGCCATCACGGATATCGAAAGATTTGATTTCGTCCCCCGAGTTGGTCAAAGTCACAAAACCATCACTTAAAATACCATCGACATCCAAAACTAGAGCTTCTACATAACGCGCTTGTTCTAACAAAATATAAGAAGCCATTTTTTAATTTACCCCAGCTTGAATCAGGTCATGCATACTTAAAACACCAATGACTTTATTGCTCTCATCAACGACAACAAATTGGTTAATTTTCTTTTCATTCATTCGCTCTAATGCCTCAACAGCACGCGCTTCCGGTGAAATAGTAAGCGGGCTCTTAATCATCACATCAGACACCGCCAAGTTCACATCAAAACCTTGCTGTTTATCAATCAAACGGCGTAAGTCACCATCGGTAAAAATCCCCAATAGATGATCATTGTCATCCACAATTGTGGTTAAACCTAGGCGTTTGTTAGAGATTTCGTACAGAACTTTGTTCATTGCTGTATCTGGAGACACTTTCGGTAGTTCGTCTCCAGTGTGCATTAAATGCTTCACATGTAATAACAAGCGTTTACCCAAAGCACCCGCAGGATGCGAGCGTGCAAAGTCATCTGAAGTAAAGCCGCGTGCATCTAACAGTGCAACAGCCAATGCATCACCCAAGGCTAAAGTCGCCGTCGTACTCGATGTTGGCGCTAGCCCCAATGGACAAGCTTCTTGAATATTGCCCAACGTCAGCGCCACATCAGCATTCTGTGGCATCGGCCCACGGTCATCACCGCTGATGGTAATTAAAGGCACACCCAAATATTTGATCAAAGGCATCAGCATCATGATTTCATCACTCTTGCCTGAGTTTGAAATCGCAATCAGCACATCACCTGCAACCAACATCCCTAAATCACCATGCCCCGCTTCACCTGGGTGCATAAAGAATGATGGCGTACCTGTAGAGGCAAATGTAGCTGCCATTTTTCGGCCAATATGCCCTGATTTACCCATTCCAGTAATGACTAAGCGACCTTTACACTTTAAGATAATTTCACAAGCACGGCTAAAACGATCATCGATTTGCTGAGCAAGTACAGAGAGTGCCTGACGCTCTATCTCTAGTGTTTCTAAAGCAACTTTTTGGAAATCAATGGGATTTGACATATTTTCAGAATTCAACGTTGTTTTACCTGAATCGTGTGACGAAATGAAACGTCAGCACATAAAAAATAATTTTCGCAATTTTATCATATCTCTGTAGACAACTAGCGCGGAAATCTTTGGATTTTCACAACATATCTACAAATGTGTTTTGCCTATGCTGGAAGACCTTTATTTCAAGTACATATAGCTCGTTTCCTTTTTATTATTTTTTCTTTCGGCAACGTATAACCTGCACACCTTTCACACTGAGAGGCTCTTATTTATTCCTAACTTAAGTGAAATAAAAAGTAGCCATCACAAAACTAAACAATGTCGCTAATTCAATCATTTCAATACTTGCACCAATGGTATCTCCAGTCACACCGCCAATACGCTGTATAAATTTATACCGCAAATACCACAGTACCAGATAAAAAGTGGCAATCACCACAGCACCAACCCATGCCCAATACAAAGCCACTAAAGGCATCAGCAGTAAAAGTGCCATTGCAATTGGTCGTGCTAAATGTTGGCTCAACTGACTGCCGAGTCCTTTATCGCGCACATAGTCTGTACTTAAAAAGAAGAATAGCGGTACGAGACGTCCTAAGACAGGAAATAAAATGAGTGCGCTATAACACTGCTGCTGCAATAACACACACAGTGCAGACCACTTTAATATGCATACCACAATAAGACTGAGTACACCTATCGGCCCACAACTCGGATCTTTCATGATCTCAAGTGTGCGTGCTTTATCGCCAAAACCACCGACCCAAGCATCGGCAGTGTCGGCTAAACCATCCAGATGCAAACCACCTGTCAGCCAAATCCATAACACCAGAATCACACTGCTTAACAGCACAAGTGGCAAAGCATGCAATAACAGGGCGATCCCATATAGAATGCCTCCCATAAGCAAACCCACTACAGGATAAAACAACAATGCCTGCGCATTTTGCTGAGGCGTTGGCATTACGCTTAGGCGAACTGGAAAGGTCGTTAAAAACTGTAATGCAATCCAAAACGGTGTCATTACACGTCCTCACTTTGAATAAACTGAAGCTGCCCTTGATCGAATACAAAGCAGTTCAACTGCCCTAACTCTGCTGACATTTTTAAAAGATCATTATCATGCTGTTTCAGCGCTTGGCATTTTAAGAGTTTAATCACTCCACCATGGGAAATAATCAATGCGCGTGTCCAGCCCTGCGCATACATTTGCTGAGTCAAGGTCTCTACTGACTCTAGAACACGACTTTTAAATGTCAATAAACTTTCCGCCTGAGGCGGGGTAAAGCTTAACGGTGTTTGCCAAAATTGAGCCAATTCATCTGGGTAGAGTTGATAGAGTCGCTCAGTCGACTGAGCCTCCCATTCTCCAAAATCCATTTCTTGCAAATTCGGTTCTATATACAAAGGGAGCTGTTTTTGCTCCGCCCACTGCTCTGCAAACAGACGACAGCGCTGTAATGGTGAGCTATAAATGACATCCCACGCCTGACTAACCTGCTCAGCCTGAGCAATAGTAGACTGCATTTGCGCCCAACCTTTCGCAGTCAAAGCATCGTCCGTTTTACCCCGTAGAGTATGGCTTAAGCTGGTTTCGCCGTGGCGTAGGAAATCTAAACACAACATCTCTAAACTTTCTCACCAATCACGGCTGCTTCAGCAAATGTTGCCATTTCATTATGTAAGCGACAGGCGAGTTTGATCAACCCCAGTGCAGCCCCTGCACCACTGCCTTCACCTAAACGCAAATTCAGCTTCAATAGAGGCATCGCTTTAAGTTCTTCTAACAAACGTACATGACCATATTCAGCCGACTGATGCCCAAAAAGCATCCAAGCGCGAACCTGTGGATTTAAACGTACTGCAAGCAATGCCGAAACGGTACTGATAAACCCATCTACCACCATTGGCAGCCCCAATTGTGCACAGCGAATATACGCGGCTGTCATGGCTGCGATTTCAAGTCCACCCACTGCACATAAGGCTTTAAACGGATCGTTCCCGACATATTGGGCATGCCGTGAAAGTGCTTGGTCAATCACCTGTTTTTTATGTATCAATTGATCAGTACGGATACCCGTTCCAACACCCGTGAGCTTTTCAGCTGGCTCAGCCAATAAAAAACAAGCGACAGCTGAGGCTGAACAGGTATTTCCAATGCCCATCTCCCCCGCGACATAGATATCTGCCCCATAAGCGATGGCATCTTCCACACTTTTTTGCCCCAAAGCAAAAGCAGCTTCACATTCAGCCTCAGTCATGGCTGTAGTTTGAGCAAAGTTAGCCGTCCCAGCGCGGATGCAGTGGCGCTCAACCCCGACATATTCATACGCTTCACCGACTGAACCACAGTCGATGACTTGTAACTTGGCTTGATACTCTTTGGCAATCACACTAATACACGCCCCGCCAGTTGCGAAGTTCTGCAACATTTGACGTGTCACCGCTTGTGGATAGGCAGAAATATTTTCCTCCATCACCCCATGATCACCTGCAAAAATCGTAATCCATGGGCGGTCAATCTTGGGTTTTACAGTGTTTTGCAAACTGGCTAAAGTCACTGCAACCGATTCAAGCTCCGACAACGAGCCTGTCGGTTTGGTCAACTGTGACTGGCGTGCTAGGGCTTGAGCCAATACAGACTCACTCGGACTTTGACATGCTTCTAACCACCAACTCACACTTGTTCTCCTTTTAAAATCATGGGAAATCCTGCCACGCAGAACACCACTTTATGAGCGATTTGACCTAACTGCTGATGCAATCGCCCTGTTTCATCGACAAAGCGTCGGCTAATTTGTCCTATAGGAACCACACCTAAGCCTGTTTCATTACTCACTAAAATCAGCTCGGACTGTAAATTTCCGACTACATCTAACAACTTCTGACATTCCTGAACTTGTAAATCTGGGTCAGTATGCATCAGTAAATTACTCATCCATAAGGTCAGGCAATCGACCAAAATGGTTTGGTTTGGACGGTCTAATTTGACCAACTGTTCGGCAAGATAAATGGGTTCTTCACACAGCCCCCAATCTTCGGGTCGTTGTTGCTGATGGTGTTGAATACGCGCTTGCATTTCTCCATCCAAGGCTTGTGCAGTTGCCACATAAACCACAGGCTGCGCCAACTGTTGTGCAATCTGCTCCGCCAAGCGGCTTTTCCCCGAACGTGCACCACCTAAAATCAGTTGCATTACGCATTCCCCAACTCAAACTGTGTATGTGAAAACAATGACCCTTGTAGGACATGGGACTGATAAAAACCAAACGTGAGCTTTGAGACATTTAAGCCATAGCTAATATCTTCAATTTCAGCCATCCGTGCCAATACATGATCACTACACACTGCTTCACGGTATAGACCTAATGTAATATGTGGACAATAACTCAATGCCGCGACTTCCTGCGAGGTTTGCAGCAATGTCTTTCTAATTTTATCCAATACGCCTGCGGTATCATCCACTTTTAAAAATAAGGCACTTTCAAAACTATTTAATCCACCTATCTGTAACTGAAAAGATTCTAGCTTTAATTTTTTAAGGCGTTCAAGCTGCTGATTCAGTTGCACTCGACTAAAGTCATCCGACTGTGTTGCCTGTTCTACCCAAAAACCTGCAACAAATAAAGTGATATGAAACTGCCGTTGATTTGGTTGATAAAGTAAATCTGAGAACTGCTCACGAAGCTTTGTTAAATAGCTGATCAAAACGGGATCATCCACTTCAATATACCAAAGTGCATAGCGTTCTCGTCCCAAATGCCATTCAGGATAGTCTCGAGCTTCGGTCGGTACGACAGTGCTATGGGGTTGAAGAAACACAATTTTATTCACAAATGAAGATGAATGATTTAAGCATATTTTTGTCAAAATTATGGTTTGACATACCAAGATAATTTCACATTTAAATGAATTATTTTCAATACACTCAAATTACAGGCATAAAAAAACCCCAAGTTGAACTTGAGGTTTTTTAAATTTTGGAGCGGGAAACGAGACTCGAACTCGCGACCCCAACCTTGGCAAGGTTGTGCTCTACCAACTGAGCTATTCCCGCAATATGGATGTGCATTATAGAGAGTTTCATCAAACTGTCAACACTCTATAATGCAATTGCTGAATTAATCAGCACGGCGCCAGATTGTCCCTTGGCGAGTGTCTTCCAAAACTACACCTTGATCCAATAAGGACTGACGAATTTTATCCGCTTTGGCAAATTCTTTGGCTTTTTTCGCATCTTGACGTTGTTGAATCAAATCTTCAATTTGCTCTTCAGACAAAGCCAACGCCTCTTGCCCAATATCAGACTTCAGGAACTCTTCAACATTGTGCTGAACCAAACCTAGAATATTGGTTAAATGACGTAAAGTTGCATAGTAAATCGCTGCTTGTTCCGCTTGTTGCTCTTTCACGGCACGGTTCAATTCTTTGTTCACTTCAAACAATACCGCAATGGCCTCAGCGGTATTGAAGTCATCACGCATGGCACTGTTGAAACGCTCAAGCAATGTTTCATCTAAGGTATCGACTTGTGTATCGCCATAGACTTGTTGATAAGCTTTGAATGAATGATAGAAACGTGACAGCGCTGTTTTTGCTTCTTTTAAAGCAACATCAGAGAAGTTCACAGGGCTACGATAGTGTGATGACACAATGAAGTAGCGAATCACTTCAGGGTGGAACTTATCCATCACATCACGAATGGTAAAGAAATTGCCCAATGACTTCGACATTTTCTCGCCATCAACGTTGATGAAACCAACATGCATCCAATAGTTGACATACTGCTCGCCAGTTGAAGCCTCAGACTGTGCAATTTCATTTTCATGGTGCGGGAACATGAGGTCTGAACCACCGCCATGAATGTCAAAATGATTCCCTAGGCAGCAAGTCGACATCGCAGAACATTCAATATGCCAGCCCGGACGACCTTTGCCCCACGGCGAAGCCCATGCAGGTTCATTTTCTTTGGCATGTTTCCAAAGTACAAAGTCAAATGGATGTTTTTTCTCAACTTCAACATCGACACGTTCAGATGCACCCGCTTGCATATCTTCCAGTTTACGTCCTGAAAGACGACCATATTTGGCGAATTTTTCCACTTGGAAATACACATCACCATTGGCAGATGGATAAGCTGTGCCCTTTTCAACCAAATTACCAATCATGCTTTGCATTTGATCAATATAATCTGTTGCACGCGGGGCTTCGTCTGGATGTAAGCAGCCTAGATTTTCAGCATCTTCATTCATCGCTTGAATAAAGCGATCTGTCAGCTGCGTAATCGACTCGCCATTTTCATTGGCACGTTTAATGATTTTGTCGTCAATGTCGGTAATGTTACGTACATATTTCACGCTCCAACCTTGGCTACGCAGGAAGCGAATAATATAGTCAAATGCAACCATCACGCGCGCATGCCCAATATGACAGTAGTCATACACCGTCATACCGCAGACATACATATCAATATGCCCCTCAACACGAGGTACGAATTCTACTTTTTTGCGTTGCTCTGAGTTATATAGAACAAATGGTTGCATAGCGATTCAAAAGACTTCAAATATAAGAATGGATCATCTTAACCTAAGCATTATTTTTCATAAAGTTTTCAGAAGATTTTTCTTTCAATTATCTCGCCACTTTCATTCATACGCAACTGATACTAAATTTTCTTCATTCAGGTCTTAAAGGGATTATTGGTAAATATTGGCATTGCATGATGCATTTACTAGGGATGAACATGTACATGCTCGCAATGCTCATGGCTATGAGGTTTTGGCGCTTCATGATCTGTTCGAATACAACAGCCCTCGACATACTGACTGGTGCCATCCACATAAAACTCCTCTTTCCACACAGGAACTTCATGTTTTACCCGTTCTACCGCTTCCTCACAGGCTTGAAAGGCTTCACGGCGGTGCGCAGCGTAAGCCATTGCAATAATGGCAGTATCACCAATATCTAAAGCACCAATACGATGCACCACTCGAACATAAGACACTCCATATTTTAATTGGATTTCTTGTTCAATTTGACGAATCATTTTTTCAGCGACTGGTGCATAAGCGGTATATTTTAACGCTTTTACAACTTTACCTTGATGGTGATTCCGCACCGTACCAATGAATATGCCAATGCCACCACACTCAGGAAAATGTTGGATGCCATCAAAGTCATTTTGACTAAAAACCACTGTTTGAATCCGCGGAAATTGTTTTAATTCCATATCAACCTCCTGCCACAGGGGACAACAACACCAAAGTACAATCTCGACTTAAAATGGTCTGCCTTGAAATAATGTCTTCACCGATTGCACAGGCACAGCGCTCCAATAATGTGTGGACATCTGGGTACTGAGCAACGATATCCTTTAATACCGCTGCAACCGATGAATCAGGCTCACATTGCAGCATTAAATTGGGGGGTAACTGGCGTTCAATCGCACCAAAAGCTTCAATCTTTACTCTAATCAAGTTATTTAACCCCTGAGTCATCCTAACCTCCAATCATATGCATACTGATTTTTCGCACTGGCTGATGCAACTGCTGTTTTTGAATGGCATGAAAACCTTGCTCTTTATGCCAAACATAAGTTGAAAGTTTACTTTCTAAAACAAAGGCTTCGTGCTGATTAAGTTGGGTAAGTTGTTGAATGTCTAACTTTAAATTTAAGCCTTGCTTGGCAAAAAGACAATTATAAAACTCACCTTGCGCATTCAACCGTAGTCGATCACACTCCCCACAAAATGAGTTGCTAATGGTAGAAATAATCCCAACCTTCTCACCATCTACCCGATAACTACGTGCAGGATTGGCACCTTGTCCTTCAAGCACTTGCACCGTAAATTGCGAGCTGAGTTGGGACAAAATCTCTTGTTCAGTGACGACATCGGCTTGCGACCAATTTTGATCGCCATCCAAAGGCATAAACTCAATAAAACGCAGTTCTACCTTTTGCAGCTTTGCCCACTGAACCAAAGGAACAATTTGATCGTCATTGATGCCTTTCATCAGCACGGTATTGATTTTGATGTTAAAACCAACCTGCTGTGCGACCTGAATTCCTTCCAGCACTGTATGTAATTGTTTTTTAGTGAGGTGTTGAAATTGTTCGGCATCTAGACTGTCTAGACTAATATTTAAATCATCCAGCCCTGCTTGCTTTAAAGCAGCGGCATATTGTTTTAAATAGTGACCATTGGTGGTCATGGAAATACGCTTCAGCCCCTGTTTTTTTAGGCTTTGTAGCTGTTCGATAAAATGCACCACACCTTGGCGCATTAACGGTTCACCACCCGTGATACGAATTTGCTCAATGCCATGCTGCACCATAAATTTGCAAAAATGGTAGAGTTCTTCAAAGCTGAGCAAGTCGTGCTTTTTCATCCATTCGGGATGTTCGGGCATGCAATAGACGCATTTAAAATTACAACGATCCGTCACAGAGATTCGTAGTTTGCGCTTTTCACGTCCAAACTGATCTTGGAATACTCTAACTGCGGATACATGGGTCATGCTGTTCATCTGTCTTACCTATGCGTCCTTTGAGCGGTGTCGGTGCAGTTCATATTTCACGCCCTATTTTCTAAAGTATAAATTGCAATAACTGTTCCAACTTTGTGCACTTTTTACATTTTGAGTATTTTCAGTTCACCGCCGTAATGAGTGATCACTGCTACATACGTTTATAATCTAAATAAAATAACGACTCCCATAAATATATTCTAAATTTTTGTTTTATAATAAATTTAATATAAACACGAATACTTATTTGGTTCTTTTATAGATTTTTATTTAAACAGTCAAATCGGTTTATGGCAACATCTTTTGCTCTCAACACACACCTCCTCTCTTCAATATCTGAGGTATTTATAAAAAATTGAGTTGCCGATGCTGTTGTAACTCATCCAACGAGTTAATGCTGTGAAAAAACAGTGCATGATTTTTAAATCGTGCCACTTGTGGGTGCAAATCTGCAAAACACTGCCTTAAACTGCGCTGATTTTGCTCAAGGTGCTGAATCAATGTCGGTAAACTGCTCCGTTTTAACAAACAAAACGGATACAGTGCACGGTCATTGATTTCTACAATAACGACACCACAGTTCGGATCTTGTTGCATCGCTTGATGTAACCGTGAAAACACTTTTTTCGGAATAAAAGTTACATCACAGGGCACGAACAGCACATAGTCTGATTGCACATGTGTCCATGCACTTTTCATCCCCATCAAGGGCCCTTGAAAGCCTGTTGCCTCATCTTCAAAAAAGCCAATCGATGGAATCAACCGCTCATAAATGGAATGATCGCGATGGCTGTTGACCCATAACTTGGTTGCACGTGACTTTAACTGCTGATGAATTTTGATAAGTTGAATTTCATCATCAAATTTTTGCAAGAGTTTATTAATGCCATTCATACGGCGCGCCTGACCACCCGCCAAAATAACAACTTCAGTTTCTGGGTAGCTCACGGGTTTGAGTATTTTTCTTTTCATTCTACCTCCTCCGTTTGACACGCTTTGATCAGACCTCGAATTTCAGGTAAGCAAGAACCGCAATTGCCTCCTGCCTTTAAGCATGCAGTGACTTGTTTTTCATGGGTGATATTTTTTTCTTTAATGACATCGATAATACGATTTTTCCCAACTTTAAAACAGCTACAGACCAGTGGGCCATCGCTATTAGTCATTGACATGGCTTGCCCTGCTAATAAAGCCTTCCGATGCATCGCGCTTAAGCGTTCGCGCTTAAACAGACTTGCCACCCAGTCTCGATCTGGCAATAACGCTTTAGGTGCAATATACAGACTCGCAATGAGGTGTCCATCTTGTAACACCACACTATGACTGATATGGGCGGTTTGATCTTCTACATTGAGCCATTCAAAACTTTCATCATCAAAAGGCAATAAAGCTTTGAGTTGTTCCGTGGTTTCCGTAAAACGTCGACGGTCTGCCAGCTCATAACGAATAGCTTTGGACGTTTTGATTTTGGTCCACCAAACGCTTTGTTCAATGCTTTGTTGCACCAAATGCTCAAAGCCCGTTCTGACATAAAACACGCCCTGCCATTGCGTATAAAACGGATGAATCATCACAGGGGTATGTTTGAACTCAGGTTCTCCCGAAATCGCATCCACCACAGGATTCACCACTTTGCCAATCCGTGCATCTGATGCAAATTGATCACTCCAGTGAATCGGTGCAAAAATCTGTCCCCGGCGGATATTGTCACTAACCGTGGCACGCAGTACGCAATTTCCCCAAGCCGATTTGATCTCTACCAGTTCCCCATCTTTCAAACCATATTTCAGGGCATCATTTGGGTGGATTTCACAATAGGGTTCTGCTTTATGTGTGCTTAAATTAGCTGATAAACCTGTACGCGTCATGGTATGCCATTGATCTCGGATGCGTCCCGTATTCAGTACCAATGGATATTCACTGCTGGTTGGATTCACTGCGCCAACCGCGATTGTTGCAATAAACTTAGCTTTACCATCTGCGTGACTAAACTGACCATCTTTAAATAATTGGGCAAAAATGTTTGGCTTGGTTTGGCCATTTTTCAAAGGTGCGAGCACAGGCCATTGCGTCGGTTCAAGTTCTTGGTAGTCATCAAATGAAAGATTCGTCAAACCTGCCAAATTGAAATAGCGGAATGTTTCAGTCGATGAACGTAAAGCAATTTCTGCATTTTGATAAGCTGAGAGCTGGGCATGTTCTTTGAAAATGTCATGACTACTTTCAAAGTCAAAACCCTGAAATCCTAATTTTTTCGCCACTTGTGAAACTGACCACCAATCCGCTTGTGCTTGTTCTGGAATGTCTAAAAAAGCACGCTGTCTGGAAATACGGCGTTCTGAATTGGTCACCGTGCCGTCTTTTTCACCCCAACCTAATGCAGGCAGCAACACGTCGGCATATTGCGTGGTATCGGTATCTAAACAAATGTCTGACACCACCACAAACTCACAATTCTCTAGTGCACGTTTCACCTGATCGGCATTGGGTAAACTCACCACAGGATTGGTCGCCATAATCCAAATGGCTTTAATTTTTCCAGCTTCGACCGCTTCAAAAAGGTCGACAGCTTTTAAACCCACTTGCTTTGCAATGGTTGGACTGTGCCAAAACTGCTGTACCAATTGTTGATGCTTGGGATTATCCAAATCCATATGGGCAGCCAACATATTGGCAAGGCCACCCACTTCACGTCCGCCCATTGCATTCGGCTGGCCCGTCATCGAAAAAGGTGCAGCGCCCAATTTCCCAATTTTGCCAGTTAACAAATGACAGTTGGTAATGCTATTGGCTTTGTCTACCCCACGTGAAGACTGATTCACACCCATTGAAAATAAGCTCATCACTTTTTCTGTTTGAGCAAATTTTTCAAAAAAGAGTGCTAATTTTTCAACAGAAATCCCCGTCCGTTCGCTCACACTCGCTATTGATGCTTCAGATGCGCTGCTTGCCAGCGCTTGCTCTAGCCCTTGAGTATGCTTTGCAATAAAATCGGTATCGGTATAATGATTGGTTGCTAAATACTGTAATAGACCATTGAACAGTGCGACATCTTGACCCGGTAAAATCGGTAAGTGTAAATCAGCCGCCTCACAAGTGGCAGTAAAACGCGGGTCAATCACGACGACAAAAAGATCTCGCTCCTCTTTGGCTTTCATGATGCGTTGGTATAATACTGGATGACACCATGCGGTATTTGAACCCACCAAAACCACCATATCAGTGTGTTCAAAATCACTGTAACTGGCTGGAACTAAGTCTTCCCCAAAAGCACGTTTATGCGCAGCAACGGCTGAAGACATACACAACCGTGAATTGGTGTCGATATTGGCTGTACCCAAGTAGCCTTTAACAAATTTATTGACCACATAATAGTCTTCAGTCAGCAGTTGACCTGAGACATAAAAAGCTATACTTTCAGGCCCATATTGATCGATATAATGTTGAAATTTGTTGGCGATTAAGTCTGTTGCGGTGTCCCATGAACTTACCTCACGTTGCGGTTTACGCCCCAACATGGGATGTAAGACGCGCGTTTCTAAACCTACCGTGTCGGCTAAATTACTGCCTTTAATACACAACTTTCCGAAATTAGATGGATGCTGAGCATCACCCACCACAGAGACTTTTTGCCCTAAAGCCGTTTCTTCAACAGTTGCTGTTACCCCACACCCCACCCCACAATATGGGCAGGTGGTTTGTGTAGTTGTAATCATTTTTTCTGTGGAGCTATGCAGTTCCATTACAGGGATACTATTCATTTCTGCTTCGCTCCTTTATCTATGGCAAATACTTAAAATCACCCCCTCCTTTTTAGAAGGGGTTAGTGGAAGGTTTTACCCTGCTTTTTTTAATGCAAAATCTTTACCAAATAACAATTTATTTCGAATTGAGGAAATTGGGGTTTGATCCGAAATAAGTTCTGCATACCAAACACCATCTTCGGTATCCCCAAACAACACCGCACCAACGACCTTATCCTTTTGAATAATAATGCGTTTATAAATCTGACGTTTTTCATCATTTAAAATGATGTCTTCAAAGTCATCCTTCGGTTCAAAATTACCCGCTGAGAACACATCACAGCCACTTACCTTTAACTGTGTTGGAACAGTTGGTGCTTTAAAGGTAAGGCTGCCATGCTCTGCCAAATGTGAGGCACAAATGAACGCCTGCCCCCAAAGTGGCTCAACCAAGCCAAAAGTCTGGCTACGATGTTCAATACACTCCCCCACGGCGTAAATACTTGGATCAAAAGTCTGCATGGTGTCATTCACCAACACACCACGGTTACAGCGCAGTCCTGCACTTTGTGCAAGTGCCATGTTCGGACGAATACCAACTGCAAATACCACAAGATCCGCCTCTAGGACTGTACCATCTTTCAAGCGAATTTGAGTGACATGACCATCTACACCCACCAATGCTTCAGTATTGGCCTCAGTAATAATGGAGATACCCTTTTGTTCAATACTATGGCGTAGCATTTGGCTTGCTTTACTGTCTAGTTGGCGCTCCATAATGCGATCCATCAGATGTAAAACGGTGACATTCATCCCGCGTTGTTTGAGGCCATATGCAGCTTCAAGTCCCAACAGTCCACCACCGATTACCACGGCATTTTTCTTGGTCTTGCAGTAATCCAACATAGTGTTGATGTCGTAGATATCTCGGAAACTAATGACACCTTTCAAATCCGCTCCAGCAATTGGAGGAATGAACGGTTTCGAACCTGTCGCTAAAATTAAACGATCATAATCGACCACTTCACCTTTTTCGGTATAGACCTGCTTACGAGGACGGTCTATACGTACCGCAGGGTCACCCGCAATGAAACGAATCCCTTTGTCGCTATACCATGCATGTGGATGCAACATGATGTCGTCTATGGTTTTATCCCCTGACAACACTGGCGATAACATAATACGGTTATAGTTCCCCCAAGGCTCTTCACCAATCACTGTCACTTCATAACGGTCTGGTGCCATGTCGAGTAAATCTTCCAGACAACGCATCCCCGCTAGGCCATTGCCAACCAGCACCAATTTCATTTTTTCCTGAGATGCACCTGTGTTGGTGATATAGGTTTTTTGTGGTGTCGGACTAATCCACACTCGACCATTTTCAATTTTGCTTGGAAAAACCAATAGTTTTTGATCTTTATCTTCCAAACAACGTCCCGTCGCCAAGCTAAAATGCTGTTTATAAATCGGGGATGCCACCACACGCTCGCCTTGTAAATCACCAATAATGCCGCGCGACATTACAAAAGCTTGGCTAAATGGGTCTTGGTTACTCAAGGCATATACCCGCTTTTCAGCACCGACACGAAAAATAGCAATTTGCTGATGTTCAATAAGTGCACCTACGCCAGTGTTTGGCGTTAGATCATCTAACGCACAGACATCAACCCAATCTAGCTCATTCATTTCTTTTAAAATTGTCATCATCTTGATCCTTTTTAAACTTTTTCATTCATTTATTCCCTCTATCTTTGCTTTTGAGAGAGTGCTGAAGAAAGAAGTTTGAATACCCTAATTTGTTAAGCTTCAACCACTGGAATACGGCTACGATCTCGTTCAGCCTCAGTTTTAGGACGAATCTGGCCACGAACTTCTGCAAACTGAATATGCGGATCTTGTTGTTGCTCAGCTTTGGCATTGATGAAAGTCACAAAGCGTTTACGTACTTCTGGGTCTTCAACAGCCGTACGCCATTCATCTTGATAAGTCCCCACCACATGGCTCATACGATGTTCCAGTTCAGCAGCTAGACCTAAAGAATCATGCACAACCACATCTTTGAGATAATCTAAACCACCTTCCATGTTGTCGCGCCATACCGAAGTTCGTTGTAAACGGTCTGCGGTTTGCACATAGAACATAAAGAATCGGTCGATGTATTTAATTAAAGTTTGGGTATCTAGGTCTGAAGCCAATAACTCGGCATGGCGAGGCTTCATCCCTCCATTACCGCAGACATACAGATTCCAGCCTTTTTCAGTGGCAATCACACCGACATCTTTACTTTGTGCTTCGGCACATTCACGGGTACAGCCTGAAACAGCCATTTTTAATTTGTGCGGTGAGCGCAGTCCTTTGTAGCGGTTCTCTAGGAAAATAGCTAAACCCACCGAGTCATCCACACCGTAACGACACCATGTACTGCCGACACAAGACTTCACTGTACGCAGCGATTTCCCATACGCATGGCCTGACTCAAAGCCCGCCGCGATGAGCTTTTCCCAAATTTCAGGAAGTTGGTGAATTTGCGCGCCAAACATATCGACACGTTGCCCACCAGTGAGCTTGGTATATAAGCCATATTCTTTAGCAATTTGCCCCACAGCAATTAAGCCGTCAGGCGTCACTTCACCGCCTGCCATCCGTGGGACGACAGAATAAGAACCATCTTTTTGAATATTGCCTAGGTAGTAATCATTGCTGTCTTGTAGACCTGCATGGCTTGGTTTTAAAACAAAGTCATTCCAACACGACGCTAAAATATTGGCTGCAGTTGGCTTACAAATATCGCAGCCCAAACCATGACCATGTTGTTGGATCAGGTCATCAAAGGTTTTGATTTCATTAACCCGTACCAAGTGATACAGCTCTTGACGTGAGTAAGCAAAGTGCTCACAAATATGGTTATTCACGGTTACGCCTTGGCGTTGTAATTCAGACTTCAGTACTTGAGTGACCAGCGGTGCACATCCACCACATGCTGTAGCTGCTTTGGTACATTTTTTTAGGGCACCTAGAGACGTTGAACCCTCGGCAATTGCACTACAAATATCGGCTTTAGAGACGTTATTACATGAGCAAATGGTTGCACTGTCTGGCAGTAAATCAACCCCACTACCGCCAGATTTACTTGAGGATTGTGCATAACCCGGCATGATTAAACTTTCAGGATTTTCTGGAAGCACTAAACCATTCAGCATCATTTGTAGTAAGTCGTTGTACTCTTTTGCACAGCCCACTAAAACTGCACCAAGTAGCTTGGTCTTTTCGGCATTTACCACGATTTTTTTATAGACTTGTGTGTCTTCGTCGGCATAGAAATAACTGAGTGCATTTGGTGTCATCGCATGTGCATCACCGACAGAAGCAACATCAACGCCCATCAGTTTCAACTTGGTGCTCATGTCTGCACCTGCAAATTCAGCACAAGCTTGTTCAGTGACATGTTTTGCTGCAATACGTGCCATGTCATAGCCTGGTGCCACCAGACCATAAATTTTGTTTTGCCACAGTGCACATTCACCAATAGCGTAAATATCTGGATTTGACGTTTGGCAATAATCATTAATCATGATCCCGCCACGCTCTCCAAGCGTTAAACCACTTTGACGTGCCAACTCATCACGTGGGCGAATACCCGCTGAGAACAAAATAATGTCTGTTTCAAGCTCAGAACCATCACCAAATTTCATCACATGCTTCGTCGTTGCACCTTCCTCAATTGATGAAGTCGCTTTTTGGGTATGGACTTTTACGCCTAAGTTTTCAATTTTTGCACGTAGAACCTTTCCGCCCAAGTCATCAATTTGAACCGCCATGAGACGTGGTGCAAACTCAACCACATGGGTTTCCAAGTTCAAATCACGTAGCGCCTTAGCGGCTTCTAGGCCCAATAAACCGCCACCAATTACCACACCTGATTTCGCATTGAGACTTGCAGCACGAATCGCATCTAAGTCTTCAATGGTTCGGTAAACAAAGCAATTTTCACGATCATTACCCGAAATAGGCGGAACAAAAGCATATGAACCTGTTGCCAAGATTAATTTGTCAAAACTAAGAACATCACCATGATTCGTCGTCACTGTTTTATGGCTTTGATCAATTGCAACCGCTTTGGTGTTTAAACGTAAATCTATGCCATAAGCATCAGCAAAATCTGCACGACAAAGGGTTAAATCCTTTGCTGATTTACCACTGAAATATTCAGTCAAATGTACGCGGTCATAAGCCAAGCGGGGTTCTTCGGCCAAGATGGTAATTTCAACATCATCACCCACATGTTCGAGTACTGATTCGATAAATTTGTGGCCAACCATGCCATGACCAATCATGATGATTTTCATATTCTTTCTCCGCAATATTTCATTTGTTCTGCCTGAGCCTTGAGGCTTGGGTTTAATCTCTTTATTTAGTTTTGCGCTTCAGCAATGCTACGATCATGTACCGCTTGTTCGAATAAGCGCTGTTCCTTTTCTTTATGCTCAACAGAGAAGCGAATCATGAGAACAAAACTTGCAGCGATGACCACCAAGCCACCTAAAATCATCAGTGTGGTTTGAATATCCAACATACCTTTGAGTAGGAAACCTGCTGCCACTGCACCCACGTTCCCCCCTGCGCCAATAATGCCTGCCACACCACCCAAGGCATCACGATCAATGAAAGGCACCAAAGCGTAAGTTGCACCACATGCCATGTGCGTGAACAATGCAAAGACTGTCATTGCGAGAATCGCTAAGATGGGGGTATTCATTTGAGAGAATAGGACGAGGAAGAGACCTTCTAGCATAATCATGCCAAACAGCACTTTGGTTCGACCATCAAGCCCTTTTTTAGTTGCGACTTTGTCTGACACAATGCCGCCCAGAGCACGAGCGAACAATGCCAGTAAACCGAAAATACCTGCCGCCATCCCTGCTTCTTTTAAACCAAAGCTAAAATGGTCGACGTAGTACATCGCGACAATGTTATGAATAAAGATTTCGATCCCGAAACACGCGGCATAGGCACCAAATAGAATCCAAACACGGTAGTTTTTCGCAGCATGCATAAGAATTGCGACACCACCTTTTTTATCTGAACCAACACTGACACCCTCTGCACGAAGTTCTTTGAAGTTGCCTTGTGGGCAGTCTTGGGTAAATTTCCAATACATCAACCCCACGATCAGCATCAGTACACCCGGAACAATCAGTGCAATTCTCCAGCCCATCGCTTGATCTACACCAAACATCACTAAGGCACCAAGCATCAATGGCATGAGTACTTGTGTTGCACCACCGCCTGCATTACCCCAGCCTGCTGTCGCTGCGTTTGCAGTCCCGACTACGTTTGGCGCAAACATAATGCTGGTGTGATACTGAGTGATGACAAAGCTTGCCCCAATCGCACCAATCAATAGACGGAAGAACAAGAAGGATTCATAGCTATTTGCAGACGCTACTCCAAAGACTGGAATGCTGCCGAGTACAAGAAGTGCGGTATAGGTTTTACGCGGGCCGTATTTATCACACAATGGCCCCACAATAAGACGAACTAAAATGGTGATCGCGACAGCTGCAATATTGATATTGGCAATTTGATCTTTGGTTAAATGAAATTCACCCGCAATCACTGGCATCAGCGGAGCACAAGCGAACCAAGCAAAGAAGCAAACAAAAAAGGCGAGCCAACTCATGTGGAAGGCTCTCATTGCTGCGCCGTTAAAACTGAAAAGACTTATTTTTGTTGCTTTTTTAGCATGTAAATTTGAAGACATAACCTTCTCCAGACTGAACTGAGCGTATAGTTTTTCTACAGCACAAACACTTGGGATGTAGAAGCGATCAGAACGGACGTCGTTGGCCGTCTTACAAATTTGATTTAGAGTCGTCTTTGACTCATTAGGGATAATGCAACGAGTGTGCCAATATTTATAATTTAATTTTAATATTTTGTTTTTTAATGATTTATTTAAAATAAAATCTTATAATTCGATATAATCAGCCCTTTTTTTTTAAAGCACAACAGCTAGTTTTTCCGACTTTTTAAAACACTGCTACCTCTTGGTGCATTTTGCATTATCGATGAGCATCTGTTTTCTCAAATAAACGACATTGCTTTGTTCTAAGCACGACATCTAGAAATTCGCCCTTAGATGTACAAATCGACTGAGAACATCAACACTTCGATTTACTAAACCCATATCCGCAATCGTCTTCATGCCAACATGCATACTTGGTCTGTAATCGCGACCATAAAGATTGACTGCCTGATTCGAGATAAAGCTGGCATTTGTTAAGTTTGGCATTTAAATTGCTTGTATACTTTTAGATCTCATTTTCAGGTTTTCCTGAGCACTGTACAGTATGCCTAAACTGAAAATTGCATTGATTGATGACAATCAAGAACGTGCACAATATATTCGAAATTCCCTCATCGAACATGATTTCGATGTAGTTGCCTGCCTGATTATCGATCACATCAATATTAGCCGTCTTGAACAATTAAGTGCTGACGTCATTTTGTTAGATATGGACCACCCGCAACGTGACATCATTGAAAGCTGTGTAAGCCAATTTAATCTGCCCACTGTTTTATTTACTAAAAATAGCCATAAAGACACCATTAAAAGTGCCATAGATGCTGGGGTGACAGCTTATATTGTGGATGGGATCGATCCTTCAAAATTAGAAAATATTTTAGAAATCTCGATCGAACAGTTTCGTAAACACAAAAAATTGCTCACAGACTTACAAGACACTAAAAATAAACTGGCTGACCGTAAAGATGTGGAGCGTGCGAAAGTCTTGCTGATGCAATTACATGGACTATCTGAAGATGATGCCTTTCAATTGCTGCGTAAAAATGCCATGAGCCACCGTATGACCATCGGTGAAATGGCAAGACGTCTGTTGGATGCTCAACAGCTTTTACAATCTCAACTCAAGGACTAAGTCATGGCTCAACTCGAAAAGTCGCAACTTCATCTGGGCTATATTCCACTTTTAGACTGTGTTCCTTTACTGTGGGCTAAACAACGCGGTTTTTTTGAAGAAGTGGGCTTAGACGTGAGCTTAGTCAAAGAAGCATCTTGGGCAAGTTTAAGAGATCGTTTGGCTTTTGGTTTCCTAGACGCAGCACATTGCTTATCTGCTATGTTGCCTACTGCCGCACTCGCTCAAGATCAACTAGGTATTCCGCTACAAACCCCTCTCGTCTTAAGCTACAACAGTGCTTTTATCAGCTTAAGCCAAAAACTATGCTACGCGCTTGATATCAAAAAAACTGACGATGCAGCCACCACTGCACAGAAATTCTTTAGTGCCATGCAGCATGAACAGTATCTTCCGATTGCCCATGTGTTTAAGCAGTCTATTCATCATTATTGTTTACGCGAGTGGTTGGCGTTGGCCAATCCTGAGTTTGCCAAACGCGTACATTTACGCACTTTACCGCCGCCCTATATGGTGGAAGCCATTTCAAATCAATTGATCGATGGTTTTTGTGTTGGGGAACCTTGGAACACACAAGCGGAAATTCAAGGCTATAGCCAAATCATTGCGACTGGCTCAGACATTATTCCTCGCGTCGCAGACAAAGTACTGGCTGTGACTCAAGAATGGGCTATCTCCAATCCCAATACGCTTGCAGCCCTCGTCCAAGCCATCCAAAAAGCACAAGTTGAACTTAAACAAATGCAAGATCTTGAGCCTGTTTGGCAAGTCTTGGTCGATTACAACATCATTCGCTTTGCATGTTCAGCAAGTGTTCACGTCGAAAAATATCACCTGATTCAGAACATCATTCGTGGTTTTATTCCCAAACAAGCCCAGCCGCAAGTTTCGGATTTTGTTTGGCTCACACAGCAAATGCAAAAATGGGATGATGTAAATTTAGAGAGTGATGAAATTCACGGTATTAGTGAAAATTGCGTCATTCAAACAAAGACTTGATTTTTTAAATTATTACTACATGTTACTTAAGACGTAATTACGCACTATTTTGAAACATTTATTCTGAATAATATTTTGAAGTAAATCTGCGATCTAACTTTACTGCCACTTTATTGGGCATTTTTCTTTAGCTTCCATTTATCTGAGCGCGCTATTTACTCATGCGAAAAGCACGCTAAGATCTTTTAAAACATGAAAACAATAGATAAATAATCTTCATCACAACTTCTTTTTAAACGTCAAACCAACCCAAGGACAGCGGGGTGTATTATGTTTACCGAGGAAAATCGACATGTTTCTTTATTACATGCGATTAACAAAATACTGATTAAAGACTGGGATCCCCTGCGGATCTATCGTAATCCTGCACTACAAGATGAATATGAGGAATACTTACCCAGTTTATTTCGGTTCATTTGTGAACAAGCCAGTGAAACTGAAATTTTTGAATATTTATGGTGGGTGGAAAATAAGGTTATGGAAGTCAAAGGGAATAAGACCCATACTTTAAAAATTGCACATTTGTTGAAAGATTTACAGGAAGACTAAGCAGATTTTACGCATGTAAATGCTCAATCAAATCGGTCACCATGCTGCTGTTGACGCAATACTCTTAAGTCTTTAAGCCCAGTATAAATTTTTGCTGCAATCAGGTCTCGGAACTGCTGTAAGTGTTCTAGGTTTTCAATATGCATCAAACGTTGTCTGGGCATAAACTTAAAATAAAAAGGCAATCGTTTCGGAATCAAATGTTTCGGTAAAGATGGGATCACCTCCCCTTTACGTAGCAAGCGACTTAACTGCGGCACTTGTAGCAACTTTTGAAAATATTGGTGCTGAACCACTTTATTTGCATCAAAACCAATATCAAAGACTTCATCTCCGCCTAACGCGGCAAACGGCACGATGTCATAGCCAAATTCTTGAGCGAGCTTTAAAAAGCCGTAGTGCTGTTTCCAAATCAGTTGATACTGTTCGCCCTCACGTTTTAGAACTTCGCGTCCGCCACCAGGAAAAACCAAAATAGAATAGCCTTGTTGCATGGCTTCACGCACATAGGCTGGAACGCCATCGACCGCACCAAATTTTTTCACCACACTGCGCCACAGTGGCAAATAAAAATGGCTATGATCAGCAATACTGACCACAGCCACTTGATGCTCATTGTAGAGATAATCAATCAACATAGGTGAATCAAGCACACCATACATAGAATGATTTCCTACATACATTGCAGGTTGTGATGCATCTAACCGTTCAGCACCGATAAATGTCGGTGTGAAATAAACTTTGGATAAAGCACTCAGGCGTTTAATCCATTTTGCATCATGTTCAACCTGCAACATACGGGCTTATGCGACGTGTTTTTTCACAAGCACAGCACCAACAGAGTAACCTGCGCCGAATGAACACAAGACACCGTATTCACCATCATTGACTTGGTCTGCTGTGCGATGCAACGCAATGATGACACCTGCTGAAGAGGTATTTGCAAACTCATCTAAAATGATCGGCACTAAATCAGGCTGAGCATTTTCTTTGCCTACGACCAATTTCAGAATCAGTTCATTCATGCTGGCATTGGCTTGGTGTAACCAGAAACGCTTCACATCAGTCGGTGCAATGTTATTTTTCTCAAGTTGCGCTGTAATCATTTTGGCAACCAGTGGACAAACTTCTTTGAACACTTTACGACCGTCTTGAGCGAAACGATTGTTTTCAATGTCTGCATCGACTTCACTTAAGTTTAGGAAACCAAAGTTATTGCGGATGTTGTTTGAGAACTGGGTGAATAAGTTAATGTCTTCAATTTCAAAACCAGTTTTGCTGTCGGTTTCTTCAATGATTGAAGCCGTTGCGACATCACCAAAGATAAAGTGGCAATCACGTGAACGGTAGTCGGTATGACCAGAGGTGATTTCTACATTCACCAATAATACACGGCGTCCGCCCGCTTTGATCGCATCATAGGCTTGTTTAATGCCAAAGGTTGCGGCCGAACAAGCTACGTTCATGTCATAGGCATAGCCTTGAATACCCAGTGCAGTTTGGATTTCAATTGCAACTGCTGGATAAGCACGCTGTAAATTAGAGCACGATAAAATTACGACATCGATATCTTCTGCAGTTACGCCTGCATTTTCCATCGCTTGTTTTGCAGCGATCACGCCCCATTCGGCTTGAATCGAGAGTTCATCATTTGAACGTTCATGTAACAATGGACGTAAACGCTTCGGATCTAAGATCCCTGTTTTCTCAACCACATAACGACGCTTTACACCAGACGCTTTTTCAATAAACTCTGCGCTTGACCCACGACGGGCTTCCAACTCGCCCGAAGCAATTTTGTCAGCATTGTCTAAGTTATACTGTTCCACATAAGCATTTAAACTTTCAACTAACTCTTCATTGGTAATGATGTCTTCAGGATGATAAAGACCCGTACCTGTAATGCGGATGCCCATGTAAAACTCCTTCTTTAAATTACCTATATCTTAACTGATTCCAAGCTTTTCCCATACTTTTTGCAAGCGAGTCGGAGAAATGGGCATCTTTGTCTTCATCGGTTGAGAGAATAAAGAAATCCGAAACTCCTCAACCATGAAATACAATTCTTTAAGGCGAGTGTCATTTTTAAACTTAAATAATTTTTCCATCCACGGGTCAACTTGATCAATGGCAGAATTATCCCTCTGTAGGTTATTGGGCAGGCGCTCCAAACGCAAGACCAATGCTTTCAAATATCGAGGAAATTCAAGCCAGATGTCGGAAGATTTCACATAAACAAAGTTTGATAAGCACATCAAATCTAGCTGATCTTCAACATCATCAATATTTTTCCCAAATACCGCATCATCTAAGACCAACAGTTTCCGACGTATATCCTGCCATTGGATATAGATCTCTGTCACATCTGCCAGTGCTTTCTGCCCATGGGTCAGAAAAGTTTTTTTGACATTTGCAACCAAGTTTTCAAACTCTTGTGCATTGACAGGCAGTTCTTTGATCGACATTTGCAGTGTGGCATAAACTAACATTTGCTCCAGCTGCGCCTTATCGCCCAAAGGTGAATACGCCAATGCCAAGGGTTTGGAAATTTGTTTTTTCAACTGACGGACCAAATCCCCCAGTTGTATATGCACCAAACGCAGTACACCCTCACGGTGCTGTTTAGTTGCCTCAGCTTGATCATTAAAGGTCTGAATCACCACACCAGACTCATCCTTTTGTTCCAATGCTGCAAATGTCTTGGTTGGCACCAAAGCTTGGTACTGCTTCACCACCACACCCGTTACTTTTTGTGATGCTTCAAACACAAAATTTTCAGGGAAAGTTTGGAACTCACCTTTAAGCTGTTTGACTGGACTATGAGTTTCTGTTCGGCAACGCGCTTTTAACTCAGACAAATCACGACCTTGTTCAATTACACGGCCTTTGTCGTCAATGACTTTAATCAGCGGCAATAAATATTGTTCAACCCGCTCAAAGCTAAAATCTTTTTCAGTGATTTGTTCGCCACGCAACTGGAAGGCTAAAAAGCTAAAAATATGCTGCTGCAAATGCATCGCATCTACTTTCGCCATTAGCTTTGCAGCCGTATCAGGGATAGGCACCAAATGACGTCGTTTATCTTTAGGCAGCGCCTTGAGTAACGCCTCCATTAAATCCTGACGCCAGCCGGGAATACCCCAAGACCACATGTTTTCATCCACCTGAGGCAAAGCTTGCAACGGAATTTTTACTGTTGCACCATCTTCGTCATGGCTTGGATCAAAACGGTAACTGGCCGCAAGGTGCAGTTCGCCATTGCGTAAAAAATCAGGAAACTGCTGCGTGGTTGGACGGTCATTCATCCACAGCGCATCATCATCGATAAATAAATAACGTGGGTTTTGCGGCTCAACCGTTGCGCGCCAGTCTTCAAAACTACGACGACTTGCGACCTCTTCAGGAACTTTGGCCGCATAAAACTGGTAAATAGTCTCTTCATCCACCACCAAATCACGGCGGCGTAGCTTATCTTCGACCCGCTCTACTTCTTCAAGTTTAAGCAGGTTGTGTTTTAAAAATGGTGGCGTAATGCCTAAATGTCCTGTCGTCAGTGCATCTCGAAGGAAAATTTCATGTGCTGCAACATGGTCGACTTTTTCATAGTTGATTTGACGTTTCGGCTCAATAATTAAGCCAAATAGTGAAATTTGGTCATAGGCATTGACCACACCTGCTTTTTTCGACCAGTGCGGCTCAAAGTAATGGTGCTTCAGCAAATCACCTGCTGCAAGCAAAATCCACTCAGGTTCAATTTTTGCCAGTGTACGAATGTAGACCTGTGAGGTTTCTACCATCTCAAAAGCCATGACCCAAGGCGTATTGGTCTTATGTAAAGTAGATGCTGGAAAAATGCGGGCCTTTTGCTGACGTACCGCCATAAACACATTGCGTTCATCGGTTTTATTGGCAATAAAAGACAACAAACCTGTTAAAAGCGCACGGTGTAAATTTTCATAACTGGCTTTTTTCTCATTAAAAGACAGCTTTAAGCCTTTTGCTAAATCGACCAATTGCTCATGAGTTTTCTTCCATTCACGTAAACGCAACCAGCTTAAAAAGTGATTACGCGCAAAAGTACGACGTTTGTTTTCACTCATGTCTCGGTTGGCAACCAGTGCCTCCCAAAGTTTGATATAAAATAAAAAGTCAGAATCGGCTTCACGGAACAACGCATGTTTTTGATCTGCCTGCATTTGTTTATCTGCAGGGCGTTCACGTGGGTCTTGTACGGCCAAAGCGGCAACGATTACCAAGACTTCATTCAACACACCAAAATGTGCCCCACCCAAAATCATACGGGCCAGACGTGGGTCAATTGGCATTTTGGCCATCTGTTGACCAATTTTGGTTAAATCTCCTTTACCCCTCCCTTTGGAAAAGGGGGATTGAGCGGGATTTTCTTCAGATGAATCTCCCCCGCCTCCTCTTTGCAAAACAGGGGGTTTACTTTTCTCCGTCATTGCCCCAAGTTCAACCAACAACTTACGACCATCGTTAACTAAACGATGATCTGGCGGCTCAATGAAATCAAAATCTTCTAAAGCCCCCAGCCCTAAACTTTGCATCTGCAAAATCACTGAAGCTAAGTTCGTTCGCTTAATTTCGGGTTCGGTAAACTCTGGGCGACTTTGAAAGTCTTCCTCAGAATACAAACGAATACATACACCTGGAGCAATACGACCACAACGACCTTTACGCTGATTTGCTGCGGCCTGAGAAACCGCTTCAATCGGTAAACGCTGTACACGTGAACGATAGTTATAGCGAGAAATACGCGCAAAACCACTGTCAATCACATAACGAATATTGGGTACAGTCAGCGCTGTTTCTGCAACGTTGGTGGCGATAATAATGCGTCGCCCACCACCTGATGGATTAAAGATTTTTTGTTGTTCAGCTAAGGCCAAACGCGCATACAAAGGTAAAATTTCTGTATGTCGCGGCCCATGCTTTTGCAAAGTTTCTTGTAACTCACGGATCTCTTGTTCGGTACTGGCAAAAATTAAAGTATCGGCATATTCAGGATGGCCTTTTTCTTGTGCATCCCTAAAACATTCCTCCACAGCTTGCACGACAGCACGAGGTAGATTTTCTTCAAAGTCATCAAACTCATCATCATCACTACCGACAATGCTCATTTCAGAGACTGGGCGATAACGTAGTTCCACTGGAAAGCTACGACCTTCTACTTCAAAAATAGGTGCATTGTTAAAGTACTGACTAAAACGGTTTACATCTAAAGTTGCAGAAGTGATGATGACTTTTAAATCTTTACGGCGAGGCAAAAGCTGTTTGAGATAACCCATGATAAAGTCGATATTAAGCGAACGCTCATGTGCTTCATCAATAATAATGGTGTCGTATTTATTGAGATAACGGTCATTGGCCAACTCCGCCAGCAAAATACCATCCGTCATTAAACGGACAATAGAATCCTGCGACCCTTGTTCATTAAAACGAACTTTAAAGGAAATCGACTCACCAAGTTTTTCACCAACTTCTTCCGCAATACGCTGGGACACACTACGTGCAGCCAAACGACGTGGCTGTGTGTGACCAATCAGACCAGTTAAACCACGACCCGCCAACATCGCAATTTGCGGTAGCTGCGTGGTTTTACCTGAACCCGTCTCCCCTGCAACGATAATCACTTGATGCTCTTGAATGGCATCAATTAACTTATCTGCATACTGCGTAACAGGCAGGTCTTGATTCAGTTTAATATTCGGAATGCGTTCAATACGCTCTAGAACTTTTAAATGCGACTGTTCAAATAATGCTTGATATTGCTTTTCGTTGGCATCTTTTCCTTTTTTGAGTCGGTTTAAACGATGACGGTCTTTGACCATCACCAATTGCTCTATATTTAAAGGACGCTGCACAGAAAAAATACCCACATCAAAACATCAATCGCTTAGTTTACGTGGTAATACAACGAAGCGAAAGTACAGCATAATTTTTTAATTTTAACTTTTTTTCAAAAATCCCCTTGAATTTTAAGCGTAGAGACATCATGTCTGTAGACGAGTTGCGGAATAGATGATTTTGTCATTTGGTCATCATATTTATCATGCTAAATGAACAGAATGATCACATTCGCTGAAATAGTCTGGAGTAAGATTCGGTTTTTCCGATTCTTGTAATGTAAAAATACTGTTTCAGCAATAACAAAAATTTCGATACCCTATTCAACATTAAATACAAACCCCAATCATGGAGACAATGATGAGCTTGATTAATACTGAAGTAAAACCATTCGCAGCTACTGCATATCACAACGGTCAATTTGTTGACGTAACTGAAGCAGATCTTAAAGGCAAATGGTCTGTAGTATTCTTCTACCCAGCTGACTTCACTTTCGTTTGCCCAACTGAACTTGGTGACCTTGCTGACAACTACGCTGAATTCCAAAAATTAGGCGTGGAAATCTACGGTGTTTCTACTGACACTCACTTCACTCACAAAGCTTGGCACGACACTTCTGAAGTTATTGGTAAAATCCAATACCCATTAATCGGCGACCCAACGTGGACTCTTTCTAAAAACTTCGACGTTCTAATCGAAGCTGCTGGTCTTGCTGACCGTGGTACTTTCGTAATCGACCCAGAAGGTAAAATCCAAATCGTTGAAATCAACGCTGGTGGTATTGGTCGTGATGCTCAAGAATTACTTCGTAAAGTTAAAGCAGCTCAATACGTTCACGCTCACCCAGGTGAAGTTTGCCCAGCTAAATGGAAAGAAGGCGAAGCAACTCTTGCTCCTTCAATCGACCTAGTAGGTAAAATCTAATCTAAATTAGATTGAACACATAAAAAAACCACGCTTTTTAGCGTGGTTTTTTATTGCCAAAATAACAGTACAATATGACAAGAAAGAGAAAAACCCAGAACAATAAAGAGCTAACCTTTATGCGCTACACATAATTCATGACTGGAATTCAGTGCGTCTACCCGCTACAGTAGAATGAATACATGCAGCTCTTTGAAGAAGAAAAATGACTTATCAAGTTCATATGATTGATGTGAAAAACCAACTCCAAAACTATATTTGGCTGCTGGAACACAGCTCATCAAAGCAAGTCGTGGTGGTTGATCCAACTGAGGCTGGATTGGTTGAAGATTATTGCACTGAACATGGCTTAAACATTGCTCAAATTTGGCTGACTCATTGGCATAAAGACCATATTGGCGGTGTCTCTGACCTGATTGCGAGTCGGAATATTCCTGTGTATGGGCCACGTGAGGAATTATCTAAAATTCCATTCATCACCCATGCATTGATGGATGATGACTATTTCTCGTTTCATGATTTACATGTCGACGTTTTAGCAGTTCCTGGCCACACACTGGGCCATATTGTGTACTTTATTGAATCCATCCAGACTTTATTTTGCGGTGACACCCTGTTTGCTATGGGCTGTGGGCGAGTGTTTGAAGGTACACATGAGCAGATGTACCATTCGCTCAATCGTTTAGCAGCTTTGCCTGCGGAAACCAAAATCTATTGTACGCACGAATACACGCTCTCTAACGCAAAGTTTGCCAACCATGTCGAACCAGACAATATTGCCATTCAAGAGCGCTTAGACCGTATCGAAACCATGCGCTATTTGGGTCAATGTACCCTTCCTAGCAGTATTGAGATCGAACTCGAAACCAATCCTTTTTTACGTACAGAAAATGTTGAAGAGTTTAAACGACTGCGTGATCTAAAGGATCAGTTTTAATTGGTCTCCCCTTATAGAGACTGCTAACTAACGCAGTCTACTATTATGTATGTATGCTTCTATTGAGTTAAAACGATCAGTTGGAGCTTCCACCCTTAACCTTTGAGCTCTCAAAATTTCAACCAATGCAGTTTCAAGCCACACGATGCCAGAATCGAATGATCACGAGCAAGGCTGTTTGAGAATACTGTCTCAAAGTACCCAGCCTTTGAAAAAAATCATTACATTTCTATTTATGACAAAATACTTCTCTATCACGAACGCACATAATTCCATTGTATTGAGACTCATCTCAAAATATTATTATTTTTCATCATGATAAAATTATTTTAAACAATGAAAGACTCTCGTTTATGCTTTATACACGCTTTCACCTTAGTTTAGATTGCTTTAAATAGAGACAAAAACAAAAATATATAAAAAAATACCCTTTAAAAAAGCGTGAAATATCCCTATTAATAATTTATCAGTGAAAAAGGAATATCCTCGTGAAAAAAGTAGTGAAAGCAAAAAACCTCATCGCCTTTCGTATTTGGCTAGAGAAATTAGGTTATTCAGTTAAAACCTTAGCAGACAACCGTGGCTTTACTTTTAGCTTTAAAAAAGAATATGGACTGGTGACTTGCGACCTAGCGGGCAATAACTTAGCCATGCAGCTCGGTGAAGAATTCGAAGACCATTTGAAAGCCTAAAATTGCTCCATACTTACTTCGCGTGATGAATCAAAATTTAGCCCCTTAAAGGGGCTTTTTTTATATATGAATCATCTATTAAATTTTAGGCAATAAAAAAGCAAGGCTTAATACCTTGCTTCATTACTGATGGTGGGGACGGAGAGACTCGAACTCTCACACCTTGCGGCGCTGGAACCTAAATCCAGTGCGTCTACCAATTTCGCCACGTCCCCATCAGGGTGCTAACTTTGCGTTAGACTTTAAGTTGGCAGAGGATCAAGGATTCGAACCTTGACGAACGGTTTTGGAGACCGTCATGCTACCATTACACCAATCCTCTATTGCCTTATAAACCATCTTAGTTCAAATGATTTATGGTGGGGACGGAGAGACTCGAACTCTCACACCTTGCGGCGCTGGAACCTAAATCCAGTGCGTCTACCAATTTCGCCACGTCCCCAATGGCTGTGTATATTATAGCGATAGACACTATATGACAAGCGCTTTTATAAGCAATCACCCGCTTTTCTGTCATAAAATCAGCAGTTGAATCTATTTTTATGCTCTATCTATATAAAAAGGCTATTCAGTTCTTCACTAAATTTTAGGCAATAAAAAAGCAAGGCTTTATACCTTGCTTCATTACTGATGGTGGGGACGGAGAGACTCGAACTCTCACACCTTGCGGCGCTGGAACCTAAATCCAGTGCGTCTACCAATTTCGCCACGTCCCCATCAGGGCGCTAACTTTGCGTTAGACTTTAAGTTGGCAGAGGATCAAGGATTCGAACCTTGACGAACGGTTTTGGAGACCGTCATGCTACCATTACACCAATCCTCTATTGCCTTATAAACCATTTTAATTCAAATGATTTATGGTGGGGACGGAGAGACTCGAACTCTCACACCTTGCGGCGCTGGAACCTAAATCCAGTGCGTCTACCAATTTCGCCACGTCCCCAATGGCTGTGTATACTATAGGGATCATTTTCGCATGACAAGCAATTTTTAAGAAAAACACACTCATTTGATTAAATAAGAAACAAAAATCATATACTTGGCTTTTTCTCATTCAATTTCAGTCATTAAGCATCGTTTTGCAGCCATGGTATTTTGCCATCTTTGGCTTTTTTGCTTAGCTAAAAGTCCATGTAATAGTGGACTAAAACCCTGAAAAGGTTCTGGAAGCGCTATCTTCAAAGACTGACAGTGTAAATACGCCCAATCTTGGTAGCATGATGCCTGCAAACGTTGATCAGTCAACCACTCAAGTAGAATGATCCCAAGTGCATATAGGTCGGTTTGTACAGTCTTTGCTTCACCATGAAATAATTCGGGTGCCATATAGCGTGGTGTCGCTGTTAAAGCCTTTTGACAGCTTATTTCACCAATTCTTTGGCTATGCTCAAAATCAATTAACTTACATATAGAACCATCTAGCAAAAAATGCGAAGCTTTCAAATCAGCATGAATCCACCCCATCTGATGTAATTCTTCAACAGCATTCAGCATTTTAAAGATGATATGAATGACATGATCTCGACTTAAGTGACGGGGATTCGCCATAAGTAATGATGGAACATTTTTTAAGATGAGTGCGACTTTCACCTGCTCTGAGTGAAGCTCAAAATTTTCAAGGATTTGCACTTCAGGCAAGAACTTCGGCAGTTGCAGCATCGCAAGTGCATGTTGATAAAAACTAAGTTCAGTGTCAAAGCCGTTAATTAGCACCACATGCTCTGATAGCGACTGATACTTTAACCAATACCCCTGCCCTGCAACTTCAAAGCGATAAAGCCTTCGCCCCCAGCCCAAACGCTGAGTCGGAGTATGAAGCAACATCGCGAGAGCATTTAATTCTTGACGATTAAACTGCCAAGAATTCGGATTCATTCATCTCTGCCATATCCAATGCAGTTAAGACCTCTAAACAATGTTGTATAGTTTTCCCGACACGAGCATGTGTTTCAATCATTGAGATTTTTGGCCAAGTTGCACGTTCGCCTTCACGTTGTAAGAGTTTAAATAAGTGTGGTCTTGGATTTTGCAGCATATAGCTATAATGGCGCAGGCCATATTTCCCTACAATGTTTACATCGCCATAATAACGCTGATCGACCACGCCATACCCATGATCCAGTAAACGACGAATCGGTGGAATCATACCCACACGCTCACGGGCAAAGTCCATCACCCCTTTACTAATCACTTTACCCTGTCTGCGTACAATCCGTTCAGGCCAGCTCAACATGTCTTTCCGAAACCGCGCTTCATCTGACTGCATAAACGGCACCACATGCGGGTTCACTTGACTGGCAATGGTGTAGTTTAAATTGTATAAACGCGCCATTTTTTCCTGCGGAAAATCGCTACGCACGCTGCCATCAACCCAGCGAGTAGAAGACATATAGGGGGTATATAAGCCATCATGTCGTTTACTGGTGAGCTTGACTGGCGGAAATAGAATCGGCACTGCACAAGACGCGAGTACCGCACTCCATACCAATAAGTCAGGTGAAGTAAAGGTATTCATAATGCGTGGATTTTGTGAGGCATCATAAGGTGCAACCGCGACATTGTTATACAAGCCTGACTGCTTAAATGCCTCTTCAAAGGTAACGTCACCCAAATTTGCAATTAAAAAGTTTTTTAAATGCTTTACATCCGCTAAACCACCATTGCCCTTTAAGACCTCACGAAAGCCTCGAAATTGAAAAGCATCGGTGAAAAAGTTTTCACCATTTAAGATGCTTAGCATTTCTGCAGGCGTTGCTCGCCCCAGCATCGCTGTCATAATCGCACCTGCACTTGAACCAGACAGCACTTTCGGCATCAGGTCTTGCTCAAGCAAAGCCTTGCACACCCCTGTATGAAACAGTCCTAATGTTGCACCGCCTGAAAACATCATGGCTGGTTGCCCAAAAGCTTTTTGACAGTGCTGAAAAAATTCAATTTTTTGCTGTTTATCTAAATACTGGCAATCCGTAGATGCTACAAATGCTAAACCTCGACTAACTTCTTCAATATAGTCTTCAATAATTTTCTTGGTGCCGACATAGGTTGCAGTAAACAGCATGGGGTGAGCAATATTGGCAATGTCATAACTCAGACCTTCACGTAGTAGGTACATTAAATCGGTCGTACGCTTTTGTTGGCGATAACGCTTCAACAAACCCAAACGATGGGTAATCACTTCTGCATCGAAATAAGGTGAACAGTTGTCATACTTCCACTCTTGCGCCCCTGACTCTTCATCAATTCTAAGTGCAATGCTTTTCCACTCAGTATAATTGTCTGCCTGAGCCAATTGGTTTTTCAGTTTTTTGATTCGATAGGCTTGGTGCGGGTTGATTTCCCGTGTGAAATCTTTAAACAACATATTCATACTCACCCACTTTTTTTGTTTTCCTAAAATTTCACTGACATGTTCAACCGTCAGTCTAACTGACTATGTGCAAATTATGTGAGCATTACAATTGCCATTTCAAGCCTAAAATTGGCAAATCTGCACCACGTTAAGGGTTTGATACGACTAGATCGGATGTTAAGATCGACGACAAGTGTAATTATAAGCTGATTAATCATGGCGACCATTGACCTACCGAACAATATCTTAGAAGCACTATCGACTGTACTCCAACAACTACAGCAAAGCCTACCAGAAGTTAAACAAGCACCTGATTTTTCAGCGATTGCCTTTAAATGGGAAAATGGCGAGTTAAAAGCCATTCATCAGCTCAAACGAATCGAATTAAATGATTTAAAAGGCATTGAGCGTCAAAAAGAAAAAGTACTGCAAAATACAGAACAGTTTCTTAATGGTTTACCTGCCAATGACGTTCTGCTGACGGGCTCTCGCGGGACAGGCAAGTCCTCTATTGTGCGTGCTTTATTAACGGAATACGCAGAGCAAGGCTTAAGGCTGATTGAAATTGAACGTGATGATTTATCCGAACTGCCTGAAATTCAAAATCTAATTGCAGAGCGCCCTGAAAAGTTTATTGTGTATTGTGATGACTTGGCTTTTAACGCCGAAGATGAAAACTATCGCAGTTTAAAAAGTGTGCTGGATGGGTCTTTGCAGTCAGGTTCAAGTAATTTTATTATCTATGCCACCAGTAACCGTCGTCATTTGCTGCCTGAGTTTATGCATGAAAACACGCCTGTGACTCGAGTCGACGTACCGCAGTACACTGAACTACATCCACAAGAAGCGATTGAAGAAAAAATTTCACTCTCCGATCGTTTTGGATTATGGCTGTCTTTTTATCCAATGGATCAAAACTTATATTTGGACATTGTGCAGCACTACTTAGCAAAAGCTCAAATCTCCATGGACGATATGGTACGAGCCGAAGCGCTTCGTTGGTGTCAAGCGCGTGGACAACGCTCTGGACGTGCCGCGTATCAATTTTCTAAACACTGGGTCGGTTCACAACAATTAAAACAGCTTTAGGATAAAAATACTGATCGGCGCTTAAGCATCTATTTTATTTCAATTATTTTTATATTTAATAGTTCATTCTGATCAAAGAAATAACCTAAATTTCGCATTAGAATTTGGGTTATTTCTTTGAAAATTAGGGATAAATATCAGTTCAAATCGGTTTGATCTGATTATTGATATTTATCTAAGTTTGTTTCTGGCCCATGACCACAGCTTGCGCTTTTGCATAACTCTCCATTAAGCATTTATATTCTGGGCAGACATGATCTGAAAGAATTTCGGCAAAACGGGAGCCTTCAGGACGGTTCCAAGTACGCATTAACTCGGCCACAATCGCAAAAGTATCGGTTGGAATTGCGCCCGCTTGGGTCACACGAGCAATTGATGTATCTGTGGCTAATTTACTCCAGTTACCTGATGCATCCACAACACAATAGACGTTATAACCTTCTTTACGAGCGCTTACAGCAGGGAAAGTCATACATACACTGGTCAGCGTTCCAGCAATAATCAGTGTCTTTCTGCCCGTTTTTTTAACTTCATCTACAAATAATGGATTGTCCCAAGTATTAATTTGTCCAGTCCGTGGTACATAAACTGCATGCGGAGCAAAGTGGTGAATTTCAGGAATTAAAGGGCCATTGGGGCCATCAGGTACAGAAGCCGTAGTAATTACAGGTATATTTAATAAAGTTGCCGCTTTTGCAATTGCAATCACATAATTGCGTAAGTCGGGTACAGGTACATCGCGTACGGTATTAAAAAGTCCACTTTGATGATCAATCAGTAGAATTATCGAATCATCAGGGTCTAGCATTCCATTAGTAGCCACCATGGGTAACACCTCTAAAATTTTCTTCTAATTATGTACTTCCATTGTTGTAATGAAAGTTCCTAAGACAGACCGTCATAGCTTTGTGATTTATACGACCAAGATATTTTTAACGAAATCTACATCTGCATTTCATATAAACTAAAGAATATCCTTAAGCTCAGGAAGCTAAATCATGTTACGTGTTGTAATTGGCCTTCGTGGCTTTGAGTTTTATCCTCGTATAGAAATAAAAACTTAAGAAAAATATAAATTCTCAATATTAATCAATATCTTAAAACCATATAAAATAGAATTTCAATTGAAGTCAAAATACTCAAAGTTTTAATCTTTTGAGATCAATCAAAAACTACGCTAGGCATACTTATCCCCAATTTCTATGGATAAACCTATGGGTAAATACTTTTAACTTGATGCTAAGCTACATTTAAATGAGTCAAAAAAATATTCTTAGAGTCTAAGCAGAGCATTTTTAACATCCCTTTGGTAAGACCTAAATGTAAAAAGCCCAACATTTCGTCGGGCTTTAGGCTTATCAAATGAAAGTCTTAGACTTCACTGGGATTGGTCAACTCAGTCATTGGCCAGCGAGGTGTTGTCGTTACAGCCAAACCGTCATGCTGCCCTGCTTTTAAGCGCTGATAACCAGCAAAAGCAATCATAGCGCCATTGTCCGTACAAAGTGCAGGTTCGGCATAGTAAACCTGAGCACGAATCTTGGTTAAATCTGCTTCCAAACGCTCACGTAAACGTTTATTTGCACTAACACCACCTGCAATCACTAAACGTTTCAAACCTGTTTGCTTCAACGCTTTCACAGATTTTTTAACTAAGGTATCCACGATGGCTTCTTGGAAACTCGCTGCAATATCCGCATCACGGTTTTCGTCACCGAGTTTTTTCATTTGCACAGATACGGCTGTTTTTAACCCACTGAATGAAAACTCCAAACCTTGATGCAGCATTGGGCGTGGGAAAGCAAAAGCATTCGGATCACCTTGCTCAGCCAGTTTTGAAATATTTGGGCCACCTGGATACGGTAATCCCATCATTTTCGCAACCTTATCAAAGGCTTCACCTGCAGCATCATCAATCGACTCCCCCAACAATTCATACTGTCCAATCCCATAGGCAGCCATCAATTGAGAATGTCCGCCTGAGACCAAAAGTGCTACAAAAGGAAATTCTGGCGGCGTTTCCGATAAAAGTGGTGCCAACATATGCCCTTCCATATGATGCACACCAATTGCAGGTTTATTTAAAGCAAAGGCCAAAGTTCGACCAAACAGCGCGCCTGTCATCAGCGCACCCATCAGACCAGGGCCACGCGTATATGCCACGGCATCAATTTCAGATTTTTTTACACCACTTTCTTCAAACAGTTGATTCATTAAAGGAATCAGCTTACGCACATGGTCACGCGATGCCAACTCCGGCACCACACCACCATACTCTGCATGCAGTTTAATTTGGCTGTACAGCACTTGCCCACGCAAACCCGACTCGCTGTCATAAAGGGCAAGTCCTGTTTCATCACAAGATGTTTCTAAGCCTAAAACGATCATTAAACTGCCTATAACCTGTATCAAATCTATTGCGTGAACCATTATAGACTTGTGGTATGAGATGTAAATGAGTAAAATACTGACCTTCACTTGTGATCAGGGCAATATCGCCCAGATCTTATCCATAACTTAATGAGGATTCTTCATGCCACAAGTTAAATTGAAAGAAGGCGAACCAGTAGACGTAGCTATCCGTCGTTTCAAACGTTCATGCGAAAAAGCGGGCGTTTTAGCTGACGTTCGTAAGCGCGAATTCTACGAGAAACCAACTCAAGAACGTAAGCGCAAAAAAGCTGCTGCTGTTAAACGCTACCAAAAGAAATTGGCGCGTGAATCAGTACGTACTACTCGCCTTTACTAAGATTAATTTGTGATTGACTGCCTGGACTAAATAATGACTACTTTAAAAAGCCAAATAACTGAAGTTTTGAAAGCCACTATGCGTGCTAAAGAAATGGATAAGTTAACGGTAATTCGTGGTCTACAGGCGGCAATTAAGCAAATCGAAGTCGATGAGCGCAAAGAACTTGACGACGCTCAAGTTCTTGCGGTCATTGAAAAACAAATTAAACAACGTAAAGAATCGATCAAAGCCTTTGAAGGCGCTGGTCGAGAAGATTTAGCTAGTAAGGAACAAGCCGAACTTGAGGTTTTATCTCAATTTCTACCAGAAGCTATGACTGAGGAAGAACTTGATTCCATGATTGCGCAAACGATTGCAGCGCAAGAAGCTACTAGCATGAAAGATATGGGTAAGGTGATGAATTCTCTGCGTCCGCTCATAGCCGGGCGCGCCGATCCTTCTCAAGTTTCAGCAAAAATTAAAGCAAAACTGGCTTAATTTAAAAATCTTTAAATCGATTACGTTGAACTGACCTTAAAAAAGGCAGTTCAAAGTTTTAGTTTCTATAAAAATTATTATTATTCTTATTTTATCTATTCATTCTCAGCTTTAAAACAGTTCCTGGCTCATCTCTGTTTTATCCCTCTATTTGCAATACCACTTTTCTAAGCTCTAAATTGTCGATCCTTTTGCATTTGAGTTAAACGCGTTTTAATGGTCGCTGACATTGATTCATTATCTTTCGCTAAACGCTGAGCATACAACAAAGATTTAATCGCTTCTTCTTCAAAGCCCGACCAAAACTGCACTTCAGCCCGATAGCGCAAAACATTAATGGTATGCATTGGCGACTTTTTATCTAAACTTGCGGCTTGTTGCATCAGTCTCCACGCATTCACATCACGCGGATTATTTTTCAAAAACCGATTGAGCACAGGCTGCGCAAGCTCAGGCCGATTCTGACGAATGTAAACTTCAGCCAATTTATAATTTAAAGCCCGATTTTCAGGCATGATGCTCGCAGGTGATTGGATCACGGTAAGAGCTTCATTCACCCGATTTTGTCCAAGTAAAATATCAGTTTGAATCAAGGTTTGTAGGTTATGTAATTTCTGATGCGACTTGGCCTGATCTAACACTTGTTGAGCAAACTTATAGTCACCTTGTTTAAGGTAAAAACTGGCCAAAGCCAGTTGTGCTGCATAGCTGTTACGACTCACCAACATCTGTAGTTGCTGTTCTGTCGCCTGATTCGAGATCACCGCGGTATACAGCTTCAAGATTTCAAAGTCTTCATCACGCCAAGTAGATTTCACTTTAGGCAACTGATTCGCTCTAAGTCTCGCTTCACTCATTCGCTCAGTCGTGAGTGGGTGTGTGAACCAAAAGTCAGGTAAAAAACTCACTCGACTGGTTGCACGGTGCATCACTTCAAAAAAATCAGCCATACTTTGTGGATTATAACCAGCGCTATACATGTACTGCATCCCTATACGGTCAGCTTCACGCTCTTGGTTACGACTATAAGACAGCTGCTTGTCCATGAGTGCGGCTTGCGTACCAACCATGACCGCTGAACCGACATCACCATCGGCTTGAGATGCAACCAAAGCACCAACCAAAATCCCTGCCAGCGCGAGTAATCCCTGCCCCTTAAACGCCTCTTGCGAACGACTGTAGTGGCGCTGTGTGACGTGCGCAATTTCGTGCGCCATTACGCCGGCAACTTCATCCATATTATTGGCATTGGTAATCAAACCAGCGTTTAATGCAAACAATCCTCCCGGGACTGCAAAGGCATTAATTTGCGGGTCATTAATAACCACCAAACCAATCGGTTGACCAAGCTGGGTTTGACTCAAAATGCTTGAAAAAGCATTCATCAGTTGGTCTTCTAGCCATGGATTTTGCGTAACAGGTAGCTGACGCTGTACTTCACGATAAACTTTTTCACCAATATAGTGCTCATTATATTGATCAATAAAACCTATACCTGAACCAATCTCAGGCACATTGAACTGTGGAGCATTCGTAAGAAATTGATCTTCTGCAAAACCAACAGTCGAAATAAGACTTAAACTGCACGCACACAGAAAACTCTTCAACCCTCACCCCGACTTTATTTAAAGGAATCGAATGACTATAACATTGATAATTGAATGAAAATGCAATGAAGTGTTATCAATTCTTTATCTAAATTCAGGATTCACCACATATTGAGGTTGACCACCTTCCAATGCTTTCACCAAGTTTTGGTAAGCCAACTCTGACATTTTTTTACGTGTTACAGACGTTGCAGAACCAATATGCGGCAGCGTTACCACATTATGCAGCTGGAACAGTGCTGAATCTTGCAAGGGTTCTTTTTCATAAACATCCAACCCAGCTGCAAAAATTTGCTTTTGCTCCAAGGCCTGAATGAGTGCCTGCTCATCTACTACGGCACCACGCGAAATATTTACAAAGACGGCATGAGATTGCATTTTCTTAAATGCTTCTGCATCAATCAAATGCTGCGTATTCGCGTTTAGATCAACCGCCACAACAATGAAGTCCGATTGCTCTAACAGCTCATCTAATTCGCAAAAACGTGCATTTAATGGCTGAGCCAATTCTAATTTTTCTCGGCGCCCGTGATACAAAATATTCATATTAAAACCATGAAAACCACGTCGCGCAATTGCCGCACCAATATTTCCTAAGCCAATAATACCCAATGTTTGACCAAAAATTTCCTGACCAAATTGTGCCTGCCCGACAGTACGCGACCACTGACCTGTTTTGGTCCATTGATCCAAATAAGGCACTTGACGCGCCGCACTCATCAACAACGTAAAGGCCAAATCGGCAGTGGTTTCAGTTAGCACATGAGGGGTGTGGCTGAGCCAAATTTTTGCTTGGTTTAAGTAGTTCAGATCATAGTTGTCATAGCCAACACTAACACTAGATATAATTTTGAGCTGTTTCGCCGTTTCTAGGTTGTTTTGATTAAGTAAACGCCCTGCACCAATCATGGCATCCGCATCCGCAACTTGCTCGCGGATTTGCGTATTTACATCACCTACTTTCGGATTGATGACCACCACATGATAACGCTGCTCTAGGCGCTGTAATACTTCTGCATCTATTTGACTAAAAACAACGACTTTCTGCTTCATACCTATTCCATATTTTGTTGTTTTGCTCGCATCATGTGCCACAGGGCTTTTTTAAGTAATGGCTGATCAAGCATTTCTTGTAAGCTTGCTGATTGTGTGACTTTTATACTATTAGCATTTGGTATAAAGCCCAATGCAATAACAGTTTTACCCTGACTTACACCATCAATGAAACCTTGAATATAACTCTGAACGCCGCGCCCATCTTGGAAATTCAACAAAGGAAAAGGCCAATTCAGCGCATACTTTTGCGCAGGTAAGGCTTGCACAATATTTTGCCACAGCTGTTGCTGCTCCACGCTCAATTGTGTCGCTTCAATGACCAAGGCGCAGTGCTCCAAGGAAACAGCTTGCAACTGAAAAGCCTCAACATGGATGGCCTCTCGGACAATTTCTTCTTTTAATCCTGTAACAACTTCTTGTTCAATCGGCTGCGTTGCAATTTCAGCAGGAGGCGCTGGATGTGGAAGCTTATTCTGTACAAGTGGAGGTTCAGGAATGCTTTTGGCTTCGGGCTGAGATTGAGGTCGCACAATTTCAGAAATAATCTCAGTCGCGCTTTGATCTCGCCAGATCGATGTGGCTACATTTTGTTGAGACGGCAAAAAATCAGGAACCCACAAATCAATTCCTAAACTCGCCAAAACCTCACGCTGATGCCCGATCATCTTATACCTTCACACTTCATTCAGTGCATATTCTATCGAGAAATGCCTAGAGATGCTGTTCTTTTCACATTTTATTCGCATAGACACTAGGCAAATATCAAGAACATGCTCAAGGCCAAATTCACCACTCAATTAAACAATCATCAAGCGATTCTTCTTTTGCATTTGCTCAACGATCTCTTCACTGTCAAAACCGAGACGCCAATAAAGCAACTCCAAAACATCCTGCTCATCTTGAGTAATAATGCGGTCATTCCATAAACAAATTTCAGCCACCCCCAAAATACTCAAACGATCCCGCAGCAGCAACCCCGCCATATCATTTAAAATTTCGGCCAAATCAATCGGCTCATCTGAAATTTCCGCATACTGCTCCAACTCTTGTACAGTTAAAACTCGGCGCAAAATTTTCTCTCGTACTTCCAGCTGTGTTTCACTATTGATTTGTTGCACATGTAACAAAGCATCAATTAAACGCACAATCTGCGGTTTAACTTCATCTAGGGCCGCAGGTGTATGTACAGGCAACAAATTCAGCTCAAACTTAACCCGTTCAAGTAGCAGTGCATCCAACAGTCCAATTTCACCGTCTTCTTGAATAATCCTCGCCAACTTTAATAAAAACTGGCGTGCAATTGTTGCTGGCATGCCACCAATATTTCGGCATGCCTCATGAAAAATTGAAATATGAACACGACCATCTAGGTTTAACAATGAATCAACAATGGCACGACTCACTTCAGCCTCAGCAGGAATAAACTCACGGAATTGGCGAATCATGAGAATTGCGACCATGAGCTCGCGTGAGCCTGTTGCGGTCTGTAAAGCACGCTGAATTAACTCTGGACGTTCAATATGCGCACGCACTTCAGGGTTGAGCGGTTTAATCGCATCTTTAATGGCAAAACTAATCGGAGACAGTCGTAATAAGGGCAAAGGCTGCGGTGAAGTCCAAGGGGCTTGAAAATCCGCGTACTGCTCTTCTAAGGAACGAAACAAACCAAATAACGGACGGTTGCGCAGTTTTTCTAGATTTTCCAACTGTATGTCTTGAACCAAATTCGGATTCATTTCATAAATACGTTCTTCAATACTTGGATGAATATTCATCCAACTTTGTGCACTTAATGAGTTGGCAAAACACATGTGTGCAATCGACTCAGAGTATTCACTGTGAATTTGCGAACCTGCGTGATGCACATAGATACGCATGAGGGTTTGAATATTGGCATCATTTTGCATCAGGCGACGTGTTTTCATATCATTTTTTAAAGTACGCCCCCCCAACGTCAGAAACTTAATGCAGCGGGTAACCAGCACCCCCAAACTACCAATCAGCCAGATCACACCACCTGTTGCGACAAAAGTAGTTTCAAAACTTTGCGACTTTTTATGATGGGTTGAAAAGCCTAATTTAGCAATTTTACTGCCCCACTGACTGAAGGTCGTGAGGGCACTATATAAAATTTTTAGCCGTGTATTTTCAGCGGTCTCACCCGATAAAATTTGATTAAACTCATGATTCAATAACCCCGTCAGCTCAAGTTCATCGAGGTTTTGCAGTGCGCCCCACGTTAAAATAATCACAATATCTTTGGGATCAAAACCAGCGGTTAAGGCATTTACGCCCACCTCATCGGGCAAAACATAGACAGCAGGTGTTTCAATTAAAAAAGTATCAGCTAATTTTTCTGTAATTTTCAGCGCAATACTTTCTTCTGGTGTACTTTCAATCAAACTTAAACGTCGTGCACGCAGTTGCTTGGCAAGACTGTGTCCACCCGAACGGAACACATACAACTCATATACCACGGAATAACTCATCACCAAGAGCAATAAACCAATGATATAAATACTCAAGCTGTGCCAAAAAATGCTTTGACTCGAATCAAAATAAAAAACCAGCAGCCCAGCCACAGTATTTAAAATAAATAGCGACAAAAGTACCGCCAGCAAGCAGATACTGGCAGACCACAACATGTTTTTATTCTTTATGATTGAATAACTTACACCCTTCAATGTAAATCCCTTTTCTTACATTGTTTGAATCAAACCATCATAAATGAAAAAAGCGGGAAACTCCCGCTTTTCTCAAATCTAAATCAATTAGACTTCTTTCACACCTGTCAAATCAACGGAAGCTGCATCAATATTGACATCAATATAGCTGTCTTTCTTTTTCGATGTTTCACGACGTTTCGCTTGTAATTCATCTAAATAAGCTTCATCGATACCACCAGCAACATATTTACCATCAAATACCGAGCAATCAAACTCTTGTAAATCTGGCACTTTGCTGGTACGCACAGCTGCTTTTAAGTCTTCCAAATCTTGGAAAATTAGACGATCTGCACCAATAATTTCACGAATTTCTTCAACTGTACGCTCAGATGCAATCAGCTCTTCTTTTGCTGGCATATCAATGCCATACACATTTGGATATTTCACCATCGGCGCAGCAGAAGCAAAGAAGACTTTTTTCGCACCCGCATCACGTGCCATTTGGATAATTTCGTTACACGTAGTACCACGTACAATCGAGTCATCCACCAAAAGTACATTTTTACCTTGGAACTCAAGTTCAACAGGGTTCAACTTTTGACGTACTGATTTTTTACGCAATTGCTGACCCGGCATAATGAAGGTACGGCCAATGTAGCGGTTCTTCATAAAGCCTTCACGGAACTTCACGCCCAACATATTTGCCAGTTCAAGTGCAGAGGTACGCGATGTATCTGGAATTGGGATCACGACATCAATATCGTGCTCTTCACTCCACTCCGTCAGGATTTTCTGCGCAAGCTTTTCGCCCATTTTTAAACGTGCTTTGTAGACTGAAATGCCATCAATAATCGCATCTGGACGCGCAAAGTAAACATATTCAAAAATACATGGGCGGTATTCAGGCGCTTCAGCACACTGCTTGGTAAACATCTGCCCTTGTGAGTCGATAAAGATCGCTTCACCCGGCGCAATATCACGCTCAACTTTAAAGCCGAGTGCCGTAATAGCGACAGACTCAGATGCAATGATATATTCCATACCAGCATCAGTTTCACGCGAACCGTAAATCAGTGGACGAATACCATTTGGATCACGGAAGCCGACTAAGCCATGCCCAGTAAGCATTGCAACCACGGCATAACCACCTTTACAGCGCTCATGTACTTTACTAACCACATGGAAGATATCGTCTGCTGTAGGCATCAATTTGCCGCGTTTTTGCAACTCATGCGCAAATACGTTTAACAGTACTTCTGAGTCTGAATCCGTATTCATATGACGTAAGTCTGTTTTGAACAGATCGTCATGAATTTCTTCAGCATTGGTTAAGTTACCATTATGCGCCAACGTGATCCCGTAAGGTGAGTTCACATAGAAGGGCTGCGCTTCAGCGCTGCTCGACGAACCCGCTGTAGGATAACGCACATGACCAATACCATAATTACCTTGTAATGCACGCATATGGCGAGTGTGGAACACATCACGAACCATGCCATTGTCTTTACGTAAAAATAAACGACCTTCGTGGCAGGTTACTATCCCAGCTGCATCTTGCCCACGATGTTGTAACATCGTTAATGCATCAAACAACATTTGGTTAACAGCTGATTTACCAGCTATACCAACTACTCCACACATAGCAACCTCGCAGACAAGCTAGGATTAATAAAAAGGATTATTTGTTGACTCACCCTGTCCCTCAGCATTTTTCGAGGAAATTTTCGGTGAAGAATCTGAAGATACATGTGTATCTTTAGACTTGATATGTGACATCGCCTCGCTTGCAGCCTCTTTAGAAAGCTCCATCGCCCAAGGCGCGTAAGGCAAAAGTGTTTGGACAAATTTGGATTGTCTCCAGTATGGAGAACTTTCAACCCAAGAACCCACACCTTGCATCGTAATCAGAACAATTAACAACCCTTTTAATGAACCAAAAGCACCGCCGGCTAATCGATTCAAAGGCCCGAGTTTTAAACTCTTCAATATGTTATTCAGTAATGCCGTGACAATCCACGTCAAAACCACAATAACCAATACAATAAATGCAAAAGCTGCAATTTTTTGAACCACTGGATCTTCACTGAGTGAGACCATCGAAGGTGCTAGGACACTTGCAAATTTAGCACCAACAATCAGCGCTAAAATCCATCCTATCAAGTTCGCAAAGGCTTTAACAAATCCTTGACGCAAACCGTTGAGCCCTCCAATGAGCAATACAATCAATATGAAGATATCAATGGCATTCATGTTGTTTTCATTGCAGAGACGCAGTCTTGAATTAAGGTTGGTCCTGTATAGATGAGGCCACTATAAACTTGTACAAGGTTTGCCCCTGCATTTTGTTTTGCAAGCGCCTGCTCACCCGACAAAATCCCACCCACACCAATCAAAGGAATCTGACCTTTTACAACCTCAGCAAAGGCTTTTAAACACGCTGTACTTTTCTCAAACACAGGCGCACCAGATAAACCACCCGCTTCATCACCAAAAGGTAAGTTTTCCACCCCTTCACGAGACAAAGTCGTATTGGTTACAATCAACCCATCAATTTTAAACTGAAGCAGTTGTTTCGCAATAAATTGAATATCTTCCGCTTCCAAATCCGGCGCAACTTTCAACACCAAGGGTACATAGTGCTGCTGCTCTTCAGCCAACTCTAACTGACGTTTTTTCAGCGTCTCTAGCAGCTCGGTTAAAGCATCACCACTTTGCAAACTACGCAGGTTTTTAGTATTTGGAGAAGAAATGTTAACAGTAATATAAGACGCATAGTTATAGACTTTTTCTAAACAAATGAGATAGTCATCTACTGCATTTTCGACTGGGGTATCCGCATTTTTGCCGATATTAATCCCCAAAACACCTTTAAATTTTGCCGCTTTGACATTTTCAATCAATTGATCCACACCAGCGTTGTTAAAACCCATACGGTTAATAATGGCTTTAGCTTGTGGGATACGGAATAAACGCGGTAAAGGATTACCCTGCTGTGGACGTGGAGTAATGGTTCCAATTTCAATAAAACCAAACCCTAGACCTGCCAGTGCATCAATATAAGCACCATTTTTATCTAGACCAGCAGCCAAACCTACAGGATTGGGAAACTCGATGCCCATACATGTCACCGGTTTAGCCGCTATATTTTGACGCATTAAGCCTAGCTTATGCGTTGATTTCAATAGCGATAGTGTTAGCTCATGTGCACGCTCTGGTGCTAAAGTAAACAACAAAGGGCGGGCAAGAGAATACAACATATCTGTAAAAGTCTACTGCTTTTTAAGTCGCCATATTATAGGCATAGCCTAGCTAAAACACCATGCTTCGTCTGGCTTTATTTTTAGCGATTATTTAACGCTAGCCGATAATTTAATCTGCCCTGCATCTGAGACCAACTCCATTTTTTCAATACTCAAACCATTTTGCGTTAGTTGGGTCAAAAAGTTGGCCAACACCACATAGTTTGCATGGCTTACCACCAACTGAATTTGTTCAGCATTCTGCTGCGAAGCAACCGACAAACCTTGCTGCTGTGCAATACGTTGAATCTGCTCCATCGGAGTCAGTTGCCCATCTGAGCTCGATTTCATGGTGACTGCATTGCTCTGCATCCATGTCATGGTTTCTTTGAGCTGGTTCACGCGTTTTTGCTGTTTATCTGCCGCAGCATGGGTATACCAAAGTGCAGCCCCTATCGAGTTCACCAATACGAAAATGACCAAGAAGATGGCTAATACACGGTCGCGCGGTGTAAGGCGATCAAAATAAGTACTGATCAGCTCTAAACGCTGATCCAAAACAGTTTGTAAATTTTGCATGGCTTTCATTATTGTATTTTCACCATTCCAATTGCCCCACCCGTGGTCGGCTGAATATTACCTAACTCAACCTGAAAACCCTGTTGATTAAGCTGCTGAGTGAGTGTTTGTAAAGCCTCTGCCGAGTTAGCTTTAAGTTGCATATTTAAGCTATTTGCTTCATACATCACCTGATTTGCCACAATTTGCTGTTGCATGAGCACAGGGCCAACACGACTCAATAAAGACAAAGCTTGAGCATCAGCTTGTTTATTCATATTCAGTTGATATTCAAACTGGCTTCGCAGGGTTTGCTCAGTCACAGGATAATTCGCACCAAACCAATATTTAAATTGATCGACTGCTTGCACAGCCACTTGCTCTGCAAGCTTTTTATTTTGATACCAACGCGTCGCATCGTAGGTCAGTTGGGTCACAATCAACGCAACCAATACCGCTGCACAGGCTTTCCAATAGCCCGTTGAAACATGTTGCTCTTTCACCTTCGGCAAAAGATTCCATGGATATTGTTTTGCTCTTGGCAATGCCGTCCATTCATAATGGAACGACTCAAGCTGCTCCTGCGTCACACTGGCGTTTAAGCTATGCATGTGCGAAGCACTAAAGTTACAAATTTTATATTTTTGATTGGCTGCTTGATAATCTAAAAATACAGCAAGATCATCAATTGATCCGCCCAACCAAGTATTAGAGCGAAACAGAAGTCGCTCTTCAACATAGCCCAAGATTACCTGTTCTGCATCAGGTACAGGCAAAATCAGAAAATCAGGCAATAGACTGACCAGCTTCACAGGAATCAAACTCAAGGCATGCTGCAAAGTCTCTAAACGATGCTTTGAAATACCCAAAACAGTGAGTTGCTCAGGTGCTTGAAAGTGATGTAATACTTTCATCTGTTCGATTGAGCTCAATGTATATTCTTCGAGCAAATACTTCACACCTTCAGCCCCCAACTGCTTGTATTGGGCCTTAGGCATATTTTGCTGAATAATTTGCACATCACGGCTTGGAAAGAAAACAGTTGCCTCCTCACCATGATGCGCCTGTATATCTTGGATCAATTGCTCAAGTGTATGAGCAGATTGCCATCTTTCCCCTATAGACCAGTGCCATGTTCCATCGGCTTCGGGCATCCAAATTTGCAACATGTATTATATTCTGCCGTTTTAATTGGTTTTTATATGCTAGGTATAAATGCTTTTGTTTGTGTCGACAAGCCTTCCGCGATAACTGCTTGCTCATAAATCCGCGCTTCAGCCAAAGCATAAGGATTGAAAGATTCTGTCACCAAAATCGAGGCCATATGTGCCACCACATTCATATGACACACCACTACAATAGACTCATACGGCAAATGTGATAACCATTCCACAGCCGCTTTTGCATCATCATCCGGCTTAATGGTATTACAGATTACAACAGGTACATCAGCAAAGTGCTGTTTAATGTGTGCCAATGTTTCCTGCGCACGCAGCAATGGGCTAACCACAAAGACATCAGGTTGGATCCGTGACTTTAAAAAGTCAGCAGTTTGCTCTGCCTGTGCATGCCCACGTTCAGTGAGTGGGCGTTTAGTGTCATTCCCCATGATCGGTGGTGCAGCTTCGCCATGACGGACCAAAGTCAGTTGCATAAAAAATCCTTATTCAAATCCTGATTATTTTAATTAATTTTTATGACAATTCAGTCATTCTACCCACTTAAACGCTCATTTTATTTCGTTTTTTAAGTGACTTTAAACCTCATGATGCGGCAAAACAAACTCCACATCACTGCGGTGCCCATTTTTCATTAAGGATAATGCAATTGTCATTGGTGGCGCATTTTCAAAAATAACACTGTATAAAGCGCTAGTAATCGGCATATACACATCTAGCTCTTCAGAACGTGCTTTGACTTGTACAATGGTGTTAATGCCTTCTGCTGTTTGTCCCAATTCAGTGGTCGCCTGTTCCAAGCTCTTGCCTTGACCCAGTGCAAAACCGACTTGATAGTTGCGACTCAGTGGGCTGCTACAGGTTGCGAATAAATCTCCGACACCAGACAAACCTAAGAAAGTCAGTGGATTTGCCCCTAACTTCACAGCAAAACGACTCATTTCCGCCAAAGCACGAGTCAAAATCATACTCTTGGTATTTTCACCGACTTTATACGCAGCAGCCATTCCCATCGCAACCGCATAAATGTTTTTAAGCGCACCGCCGAGTTCTACACCATGCACGTCATCACTGGCGAAAACACGGAACAAGGCACTATGCAAAGCTTGCTGTACCGCATAACGTACTAAGTCAGACTGGCTTGCTATGACCGTCCCAGCCGGTTGTCCTGCCACAATTTCCTTGGCTAAGTTTGGCCCAGATAACACGCCATAAGGCACTTCTGGTAACTCTGAGCGAATAATATCACTCATAAAACTAAAAGTATTCGCTTCAATACCCTTGGTCAAAGACACCACTGCTTGCGAAGTAATAAACGGTTTAATTTGTTTAAGGACATCACGGAAAGAATGACTCGGAATCGCCACCAAAATAATGTCGCGATCACGAACAGCCTCTTCTATATTTGAAACTGCACGTAAACCATCTTCAAGTTTAAAATCGGGCAAATAGCGTTTATTTATATGCGTTGCATTGATATCAGCTGCAACGGCTTCATCACGAATCCAAATCATGGTATCGCAGCCATTACGAACCGCGGTATTCGCCATGGCCGTCCCAAAACTACCACCACCCAAAACTGTAATACGTAGTGCCGTTTTTTGATCTACTGCTACAGGTTCAACCAAATCTGAAAACTTTAACTCTGACATTATTTTTATATCCTAAAATGGAACTATTGATTCCAATAACTTACATAATCTTGGGTTTGAATTTCAGCACGTGGTGGAATCGCTTTAACTGCCGTACCAATATATAAAATACCTGAGATCAAATCATCTGCACTAAGGCCTAAAACCTGTTTGAAATGCACCGATTCCACCACTGCCCCACTACGCCACATACTCGAAAAACCTTGAGCTTGTAAGGACAAAATAAAATTCTGAATAGCAGCCCCACTACTTAAAGTCTGCTCAAAATTAGGGACTTTCGGATGCGATTGAAATTTAGTCAGTGCCAAAACCAGTAATGGGGCACGAAAAGGATGATTTTTAACACGCTCTAACTGTGCTGATTCCGTTTCGCCCAAATCAGCCAAGGCTTGTGACAATAACTCACCAAATGCCTCACGTTGATCTTCAGCAATTACGATAAAACGTGTCGGCTTTAAACGATGATGATCTGGTGCAGTCAATGCGGCTTGAAATGCCCGCTCTAATTGTTCTGCATTGGGAGCAGGCTCGACCAAATGGCCAATCGATTGACGTTGATGCATATTCTGGTGAACGATATCTACCGCGAGTTCCGTCATTAGGCTCTTAATCTTTCAAATTAAACAATACGTTTTAGAGTAGCACACTCTGAAAAGTTTGCTCTAGCGCTTCAGTATGAAATACCCAGTTTCAGCAAAACTAATTTTAAAATCCTGAGCACTTTTTAAACTGTTCGATAAGACTGCATTTTTCATACATTTCTTACATGATTCATCCGACAAGCTATGTTCCAATAAACAATGATTTAATAAAACATGACTGGGGTATGAAATGAAAAAGAATATCGCTATTGCTGGAGCAGCAGCACTAACACTACTTCTAAGCGCTTGCGCATCGACACCAAGCAACTCTTTAGCGATCCAAAAAGCTGACAATCAATACGAAGTTACGGGTATTGGTAAAACTGCATTGATTGCAAAAAACAACGCCATTGAAGCAGCAGCTAAAACGTGTGGCTCTAAAGCAACGGCGATTGTGAGTGATGAAAAAACCGAATATCAAGGCGCTTTAAAAGGCGTGGTGAGCGATGAAACTGGAAAAATGATCCAAGCAGCCGCTTCAGTACTGGATTCTATTTCGGGTACAAACTCAGGCATTAACCAAGACAGTGACTATCAAACAATCCTGACTTTTTCGTGTAAAGCAAAATAAAGATACCATCAAAAAAACCGCTCATCTGAGCGGTTTTTTTACACCAATCACGTCAAACGATTAGCAATAACCTTCTAAACGTGTCAGTGGTAGTTTTTGCCCAATGGCTTTTTCAATTTCTGGTAGATAGAATGCATCATCTTCAGATAAGAAACTAATACTCACACCACGCGTACCTGCACGACCTGTACGACCAATACGGTGTACATAGTCATCCGACTGTTCAGGTAAGGTGAAATTTACCACATGCGATACACCATCCACATGGATACCACGACCTGCAACATCGGTTGCAATCATGATGTTATGTTGACCATTTTTAAATTGATCCAGCATTTTCAAACGTTTGTCTTGTGCGATTTCACCTGACAACATCACCACTTTATAGCCATCACGCTTTAAGTTGTCATAGAGTTTACGCACTTGATCGCGACGATTTGCGAAAATCATCACTTTTTCAATGGGCTCATCACGCAGAATGTCTTGTAGCAATTTATATTTATCAGACTTTGCCACCATGTAGACACGTTGTTCAACGTCCGCATTGGTCTTCTTCTCTGGCTCAATTTCAACAGTTACAGGTTCAAACAACCACTGCTGCGCAAGGTTTAAAACATCGTAACTAAACGTTGCAGAGAACATCAGAGTTTGACGCTGTTCCTTACGCGGTGAGAAACGAACAATGCGTTTGACTGAAGGAATAAAGCCCATATCCAATAAGCGATCGGCTTCATCAATCACTAAAAACTCAATCTGGTCGAGCCAAACTTCTTTTTGCTCAACAAAGTCAATCAGACGACCTGGCGTCGCCACCATAATATCGACAGGTTTTTTATCGAGTTGTGCTTTTTGTTTATCAAAGTCAACGCCGCCTAAAAGCGTCACGACATGTAAATCTGAGAATTTTGTGAGTTCTTTCGCATCGCTTTCAATTTGCAATGCAAGCTCTCGGGTCGGTGCTAAAATCAAGGCACGAGGTTCACCGCGGTAGCGCTGCTCTTGAATCGGGTTATTCAGCAAGTCGTTAATCACGCTCACCAAAAATGCTGCTGTTTTACCAGTCCCTGTTTGCGCACGGCCAATTGCATCGTGTCCCGCCAAAGTGAATTTTAAAACCTTTTGCTGAATAGGCGTCATATCCTTAAAACCTAAAGCATCAATAGCTCGTTTAAGTTGAGGATGTAAATTTAAGGTTTCAAAACCTGATGACATATAAGTGCGCTCTGACGAAAAATCACGAAAATTGATCTGTAGTATAAACAAAAACGCCCCAATTTACATTGGGGCGTTTTAAAGTACGCTCAGACAATTAGTCTAAAGGTTGTACTTCTTCAGCTTGGAAGCCTTTTTGACCTTTTACAACGCTGAATTCAACGCGTTGGCCGTCACGTAGTGAACGGTGGCCGTCGCCTTGGATTGCACGGAAGTGAACGAATACATCGTCGCCGCCATTGCGTTGGATAAAGCCGAAGCCTTTAGTGTCGTTGAACCATTTAACTACGCCTTGTTCACGAGCTGTCATAAGTTAATCCTCATTGTATCTAAAAGAAGGACCACCCGGTGTTGCAAACAGCAGACCAAACAAGGTTTAAAAATATTTATTATTTCTAAGCTTGTAATCATTCTGTATAACTATTAACAAAATCCCGGTTACATCCATTTGTAAAATAGGATTTAAAACAATTTATGGTTGTGTTAAATCCCAGTACGCGACGAGCTTAACATGGGTTAAAAACAATTCATACCCTTTTTTTTGATTAATCGTCTTTTTAATTCAGCATATTTTTTAACTAGTTATTTGTAATTTTAGATATAGCGACTATAGGCCTATAACACATGAAATATTTGGTTTTTGGCACTGAATTTGCTAATATTTCTACCCACCTAAATGTTGTGAAGCCTGCCCTAGCTATATGAGTGATATCGAACAAAATACCAACATTATTGATGCAATAGGGCAACCATGTCCTATGCCTCTGTTGTTGCTTAAACGCGCACTTAAGAAGAGTCCGGCGCAGCATTTTCTATTAAAATCGTCTGATCCGCACAGTCAGATCGATATCACGCGTTATTGCGAAATCCATCATTTAACTTGCGTTTTGAAACAAATTAATGCGCATGAATTTCACTACTTCATTGAATCTTAATTCTTTTCAATTACACTAAGTCTATTCACATTTGCATAAAATTTTACATTTCTATACCCAATTTTCCATTATTCAGTGGAAGATTGGATTAAGATAAATTCAATTGTTGGGTAAAAATGAAATCCCTAAGGAGAACACATGAGTGACAGCAGCAATCAATTGATGCCCCTGTCATTATCGGCGCCAGGTGTAAACTTGGGCGCTTATATTAGTACTGTCAACCAAATCCCGATTTTGACAGCGGAACAAGAAAAAGAGCTAGCTGAACGCTACTATTATGACCAAGACCTCGATGCCGCTAAACTTCTAGTCATGTCGCATCTGCGTTTTGTGGTTCATATTGCCCGCAGTTATGCAGGCTACGGCTTACCTCAAGGTGACCTCATTCAAGAAGGTAACTTGGGCTTAATGAAAGCCGTTAAACGCTTCGACCCAAACATGGGCGTACGCTTGGTTTCTTTTGCGGTGCACTGGATTAAAGCAGAAATTCACGAATATGTGATTCGTAACTGGCGTATTGTCAAAATTGCGACGACTAAAGCACAACGTAAACTGTTCTTTAATTTACGTAGTCTAAAAAAATCGTCTAAAAAGCTCACTCTAAAAGAAGCGCAATCGATTGCAAATGACCTCAATGTGACACCTGAACAAGTGTTGGAAATGGAAGGTCGTTTAACTGCTTATGATGCAGCGTTTGAAGCTCAGGGCGATGATGACGATGAAGGTTCAACCCATGTTGCACCTGCGCTCTATCTTGAAGATAACCGCTACGACCCTGCACGTTTGGCTGAAGAAGAAGATTACGAAGAACAGAGCACCAATGCTTTGCATGATGCGATGGAACAACTTGATGACCGTTCGCGTAATATTTTACAGCGCCGTTGGTTAGATGATGAAAAATCGACACTGCACGAACTAGCTGCTGAATATAATGTTTCGGCAGAACGCATTCGTCAGCTTGAAAAAAATGCCATGGAAAAAATTAAAGTGGCGATGTCATCGAACTAAGATGATACCAATACAGAAAAGGGCGAAATGCCCTTTTCTTTTTACTAATAAATGAGGCTTTTTGTCTTTTAACCTTTCTTCAAAATATGCTACTTTGTTGCGCACAGTGATATAAGTAAAGCATTGCATATGTGGATTGCGATTTCAGCGCTGAATTTAGCGTTTGCCGTTATATTAGGTGCCTTTGGCGCACATGGTCTCAAAGCACGTGCTACTGAAGCCCAATTGGCTTGGTGGCAAACTGCAACTGATTACTTTTTTTACCATGCGCTGGGTTTACTGGCACTCGGCATTTTGGCCAAAGTTATTCCCCAACTTCCCATCAAAACCAGCTTTTTACTGATCCAAGTCGGCATCTTCTTTTTCTGTGGTTCCCTGTATGTCATGGCATTGGGCTTACCGCGTGGCCTAGGTGCGATTACCCCGATTGGTGGTGCATTGATGATTGCAGGTTGGTTGGTTCTGGCATGGAATGCCATGAAATATGCCAAGTAAACAACTAGAGATGAGCACCATGCAAATTTATTTAAACGGCGAACTACAGCACACCGAATGTAAAAACCTGCTTGAACTGGTGCAAACCTTTGCACTTGAAGGCAAACGTTTTGCTGTTGAGCAAAATGAAAACATTATTAGTAAAAGTAAATTGGAACACACTCCAATTTGTGCAATGGATCGAATTGAAATTATTCATGCCGTCGGTGGCGGTTAATACGGAGTTCACATGCAAGACAGCCCTCTCATCATTGGTTCTAGATCATTTCAATCTCGTCTACTGGTGGGCACAGGTAAATATAAAGACCTGCAAGAAACCGATTTAGCCATCCAAGCCAGTGGCGCAGAAATCGTGACGGTTGCGATTCGTCGCGTCAATATTGGTCAACACCCCGACCAACCAAACTTATTGTCCGTGGTCCCACCTGAAAAATACACCATTCTCCCGAATACAGCAGGCTGCTTTGATGCCAATAGTGCCGTGCGTACCTGTATGTTGGCGCGTGAATTATTAGACGGTCATAACTTGGTGAAGCTTGAAGTATTGGGCGATGAAAAAACGCTATATCCAAACATTACCGAAACATTGAAAGCGGCACGTACCTTGATTGACGATGGTTTTGAAATCATGGTCTATACCTCGGATGACCCAATTGTGGCGCAAGAACTTGAAAGCATGGGCTGCGTTGCCATCATGCCTTTAGGCAGTTTGATTGGCTCTGGTTTAGGAATTTTGAATCCACACACGATTTCTATCATTAAAGAAAATGCCAAAGTGCCAGTATTGGTAGATGCAGGTGTGGGGACGGCAAGCGATGCAGCCATTGCCATGGAACTCGGCTGTGATGGCGTGTTGATGAATACCGCGATTGCTGCCGCTCAACATCCCATTTTAATGGCTTCTGCAATGAAAAAAGCAGTTGAAGCTGGTCGTGAGGCGTTCCTCGCAGGTCGTATGCCTCGCAAACGTATGGCCAATGCAAGCTCACCAGAAACAGGTTATTTCTTTAAATAATCTCTTAATCTGTTTTAAGCGATAAAAAGGATTCTTCGGAGTCCTTTTTTATTTATTTCAATATAAAGTCAGTATTTTATGCTGACTTAGCTTGTAGGGACATTTCGACACACGCTTTGATACACTCAACCATATTTATTAACAGCTATAACCATATAAAAATGAGAGGAAACGATGCCCATGCAAAAATGGATCAGACCAACACTCATACTCAACACCCTATTGTTCATAACACTCACAAGCAATGCTTGGGCCAAAGTAGAGGAAAAACCGACTCTCAAAACAAGCTACCAATCTTTTGTGCCAAAAAACTGGAAGATTTTAGAAAAAGTCCAAGGCGATTTAAACCAAGATGGTCAAGCGGATATTGCCCTGATTATTGAAGACACCAATCCTGAACATATTGTTAAAAATGATCGTTTAGGGAGTGATGTCCTCAATATCAATGAACGAAAGCTTTTGGTTTTATTGAAGCAAACGCATGGTTATCAACTTGCGGCGACTAATACTACTTTGCCGACAGAAGGCGACATAGAGTCCCCTTGCCTCGCTGATCCACTCGGTGAGACTGAAGCGTTAAGCATTCAAAAAGGCGTGCTTAAAGTTCATCTGCACTACTGGTTAAGCTGTGGTTCGTGGTATGTGACCAATCACACGTATACCTTCCGATACCAAGACCGTGCATTTAAACTGATTGGTTATGATGTCGATGATTTCCACCGTGCATCAGGCGACATCACGGCGCGAAGTATTAACTTTATGACAGGTAAAGTAAAAAATACGACAGGTGAAAATGAGTTTGCTGAAACAACACAACCTGTCAAAGTTCAATGGACAACACTCAAACAGCGCTACGCATTGAAACTCGAACAGGTTCAGTTCAATGAGCTACTGGAGTTTAAATAAACAGAGCGAAGAAAAGCGCTGTCAAACTCATATGCATCACTTATTGCGCTTCTAAAATACGAATTTGCACATGAGCAACTGCACCTTCGGTTGCTTGAGCATGTTGCTGCATATTGACACTGTGCATATGGGTTTCTAAATGCTGCATGCTTTCCCATTTTTCATACATCATGATTGAAAACGGTACTTTGGTTTGTAATGGACTCTCAACAGCAGGATGGTCGATATGCACATCATAGAGATGGCAACCGGGCTCTTGTAATACTTGCTCACGGATGTTGTTGAATGAATCAAGAACCGTTGTAAAATCTTGCTCTGAATGACAAATAATTTCAGCAATGACAGTTAACATGGTCACTTCTCCCGATTAAGCAAAAACTTGCGTCAAATGGTCACGGTACTGTGCCATATAGGCTTCAACGTCAGGTGCTTTAATCACATCATTGACAATAAAAGTCGGTAAGGTTTGCATCCCTAAAAATTGATTGGCTTTGTGAAAAGGTAAATAAACCCCGTCGACCCCAACCCCATGAAAAAATTATTCAGCGTCGTTAAATGCATCCATCGGTGCATTCCATGTCAACGACAGCATATAGTTTTTATCGTGAATCAGACCGCCTGAACCATACTTTTTTGAAGCATCGGAACGTGAGCGACCATCATTGGCATACAGACTACCGTGCCCTTCGGTAAAGACATCATCGATATATTTTTTCACAGTCCATGGTGCACCCATCCACCAACCCGGCATTTGGTAAATCACGGTGTCTGCCCACAGAAATTTCTCCACTTCAGCTTTTGCATCATATTCGCTGTCGGCACGGGTCACTTGAACCTGATGTCCTAAGTCTGACAACACCTCTTGTGCAAGTTCAGTTAAGGTATCGTTTAACTGACCATTCGAGTGTGCAAAGGTTTTTGCACCGTTAATTAATAAAATATTTTTCATTGGAAGAGCCTAAAAGCCAAAATCTATGTAGGCACTATAGAGACTCTGTTCTGCGCTAAAAAGTAGTGAATTTGCAAAATATTATTGACTAAATATCAACAATAAACTTTAAAGTATAAAAAAAAAGCGCCTTTCGGCGCTTCTTCAATGCATCAAAATTAAGGAATTAGACCTTCATCTCGCATTGCAATTTGTACTGACTGACGTTCAGCCACTTTATTACGGATAAAGATAATATTTTTATACGGTGATAAGTCATGTTCGATGCCATTTGACCAATTGGTGAGGACAAATAAATACGCATCTGCGGGGCCAAAATTATCATCGACCAAATAGTCATGATCCGACTCACCAATTTGTTTGTCGATATAACTAAGTAAACGATCAATCTCTGCATAGGCTTTTTCTTTGGCAACAGCGTCTAATGGCGCACCAAAGAAAACGGCATAAGCATCGTGCAATTCAGAGTTTAAATAACCTAACCATTCTAAAACTTTGGCACGCCCCAAACCCGATGGCGGAATAAGATCTTGTTTTGGATCATGTTGTGCTAAAAATGGCAAAATGGCTACATTTTCAGTCAGAATCAAACCTGGATTAATCTCTAAAGCGGGTACATATCCTTTTGGATTAATTTCGTAATAATCAGCACCTTTTTCTGTTTTATGTGTTTTTAAATCTACTCGGACTAAATCAAAGTCAACATTAATTTCATTGAGGATAATGTGCGCCGCAAGCGAGCACGCACCCGGTGCATAATAAAGCTTCATATCTGATCCTTGTTATAACTCTATTCTCTGTTTTAAATGGCTTCTAACAAACTTTCAAGTGATCAAAACCTGTAAATTGCAAAAAAGCGTAAACGAAAAATCATTCGTTCGCCTATTGAATATTGTCTAATTCACATTTTTTTTCAAGTACAACAACACTGCAATTTGCAACAGAGTTGTTTTATCATAGCCCCCTTGACCCTAAAATGAATTTGATCTGTGATTAGCTTTAAAAAAGATGAATGGTTTTCTAACATTCGTACCGATGTTCTTGCTGGTTTAGTGGTAGGACTTGCCCTGATTCCCGAATCTATTGCTTTTTCAGCAATTGCAGGTGTAGACCCTCAAGTCGGACTGTATGCCTCCTTTTGTATCGCAGTGAGCATTGCTTTTTTTGGCGGTCGTCCAGCCATGATTTCAGCAGCAACAGGCGCGATGGCTCTACTCATGATCACTCTGGTCAAAGAGCATGGCCTACAGTATTTACTGGCGGCAACCATTCTCACTGGTGTCATTCAGATCATTGCGGGTTATTTTAAAGTTGCCAAACTGATGCGTTTTGTGTCGCAGTCGGTGGTGTATGGCTTTTTAAATGCATTGGCGATTTTAATCTTCATGGCACAGCTTCCAGAACTCAGCCAAATGAATCACTGGGGTTATGCATTTGTCGCTCTTGGCCTCGCTGTCATTTATCTGTTTCCCTATCTGCCTAAAGTAGGGAAAACCATTCCTTCACCGCTCATTTGTATTCTCGTCCTGACCGCTTTGGCGCTGTTTTTAGGCACAGACATGCGTATGGTCAGTGACTTAGGTCATTTCCCCGATACTTTACCTGTTTTTCTACTACCTGATATTCCACTAACCCTTGAAACGCTGCAAATTGTCTTCCCTTACGCCATCACATTAGCGACCGTCGGTTTGCTTGAAACAATGATGACCACCACGGTGGTAAATGAAGTTACAGGCACTGAAGGTGATCGTCATCAAGAATGTCGTGGACAAGGCATGGCCAATATTGTGAGCGGTTTTATGGGCGGTATGGCAGGCTGTGCCATGATTGGACAATCTGTGATTAATGTCAGCTCTGGTGCACGTACTCGGCTTTCAACCTTAGTGGCTGGTGTGTTTTTACTGTGTTTGGTGGTGTTTTTTAAAGACTGGCTGTCTTATATTCCAATGGCAGCTTTGGTTGCCATTATGATCATGGTGGCATTTACAACCTTTCAATGGGACTCGGTTAAAAACTTTTCTAAACACCCGCTACAAAGTAATGTGGTGATGTTGAGTGTCGTAATGATTGTCTTAGCCACGCATAATCTTGCCTTGGGTGTCTTTGTCGGAGTTTTACTGTCCGCATTATTTTTCATCAATAAACTGGAAAGTACGGTTCATGTTCAGTCTGAACTGCATAATCATACCCGTCGCTATGTAGTGAGTGGTCAAATTTTCTTTAGCAGTTCAGAGAAGTTCTTTCAGTTTTTTGACTTTAACGAACATATTCAGAAGGTTGAAATTGAACTTAGTAATGCACATATTTGGGATATGACTTCAGTCAATATGTTAAATGCTGTGGTTGAAAAGTTTGAAGCCCACGGTGTTGTGGTCGAGGTGTTAGGCTTAAATGAAGCCAGCAGCACCCTCATTGACCGCATCAGCTCATAAAATTGAAACCATAGACAAAATAAAAGGGCGATGACGCCCTTTTATTGTCAATAAAGCGAGTTAAGACTGATTCTTGCGACGTCTTAAACTGCCATACAATGCCAAACTAATTAATCCTAATGCAGTCCACAGCCCTGTACTTCCCGCACTGGTTTTATCATCGTTAACCACTGCATCATTTAAGTCTAAATCTACAATCACAGGATCATGGTCAGAAGAACGGTAAGCATCGTCCGCATAGAATGCAACAATTTGCTCCTCAGTTTTATATTCTTCGTTATAGTCCAGTGCAGTCGGTTCATCTGCATTGATATGCCATGCAAATGCTTTTTTCACCAATGGATAAAGTGCTGCATCAGCAATCGCATGATCCAGATTTCCTGCACCACCATAACCTTGAGTATTACTGGCTACACCAAAGACATAGCTATAAGCAGTTTTCCCCTGACCAATTTTTTCATCATTCAACAGCACTTTATAGTTGGCTTGTTCAAGCGCCAAAATTGGATCTTCTTTGGCATAACTGTTCATATCCCCCAACAGTAAGACATTCGGTTTACTTACCTGTGTTGGATTTTTCGCGACCCATTGCATTAACGCTTGTACCGCTTTAACGCGGGTTGGATTCCAGCAACCTTGACCATCGCCCTGATCTGCCTCTATCGAAGTTTTATCATCTGGACAGCTACCTTTAGACTTCAAATGGTTCGGAATAACCGTAAAAGTCTTCCCGCCTGATAAGGCTTGAAAGGTCTGCGCCATCGTGACTCGGTTTTTCTGGCTCTGGTCATCAAAGACCGCTGCGGCATTGATTGGTTTGACACGCTTGGCATTATAAATAATGGCAACAGCAATCGCATCGGTTCCAAGTTTTTCAGCATTCGGAGGTATTACATATTTCCAGTCGCTTCCAAGCGCCTGAGCTAAATAAGCAACTGCGCTACGCTCACCATAACCATTGTTGGCAATTTCCATCAGACCATAAACATCCGCATCAATCGCTTTTAATGCACTGACAATTTTCTGATGTTGCTTTTTAAACTCAGCTTCGGAACTTGCACCACGTTCAGTTGGAAAACCTTGTGCCAAACCATTGTCATAATTCAGTACGTTAAATGCTGCCACACGAACTTGTTGTGTAGCCTTTGCTGAAACGCTCGCACGTGGGTTTATCGTGTCTAAGACTTGCGGCACTGTTGCACCAAGCACAGGTTGAATTCGCCATTGGTTATAGCGGTATTCTAAAATGCCTTGTACATTTTGCAGTTGTGCGCCTGTACGTAGGGTGTTTTTAGCACTAAAGATCGTTGGCAACCACGGCGTTCTGTTCTGATTGTTATAACCATCATCCAAAATGAGTTTAGACCGTAAATTTTGTTGTGCCAGTGCTTTGGCTTCCGTTGAATGGGCCGGATATAAATTGGTTGGGATATATAAACGCGCAGGGCTTAAAGCCAACTGACCATAACGCCCATAATCATAGTTTTCACTGACAGTTAAAGTTTGAGGAATATTAACCAACATGCCTTGATAGCGTTTTGGTGCATGGCCTGACATTTCAGTCAAATTATCAAAGGGCAAATTGATCGCCATTGGTATAACCCAATCTCTCGCCGAAGGATTACAGACATTAATATCACTGCTTAAATCTTGAAGCTGCAGTTGGTTTTGATAGGTTTTTAACTTGCCTTTGAAAATGACTTCCTGCCCGACTTGCCCACCTGTCACGCGACTTGAAGAGGGAACATAGACAAACACCGCATTGCTAGTATTGGCTTGGGCTTGAACATCAGGTGTTTGTACAAAGAAACCTGAGAAACCATTGTTATAACGATAATCAGCCGTAATTACGCCTTTCACCACATATTCTTCATCTTGCACTGCACTTTGCAATGCCGCAATTGGGGTCGCTGTCGTACTACAGCTCACAGTACTTAGCGGCGGTGCAGTACTTTCAGCCAGATAACTGGAAAATGCATTTCGGTCTGACCATTTTTCCCATGCCGATACCAAATCAAACGGTGCGGTAACGTCAATCCCTGCACTGGAAACATGATTACTTAATAGTGTGCGTTTAAAACTATTCGCTGTTGCAACACTACCCCATCCAGTGCTTGGTCTTTCACCCACTGTGCCAAAGCGGTCTATCGCAACGCCATTATGATAAAGCACCAAAGCATCGTCACCATTGAAAGCTAAGTTCGCCTGCTGTTGCACCGCATCGCCCAGAGCTTCTTTTAAAGCAGAATGCCCGACTAGATAATACCCCTTTGCTGCCAATTGCCCTGTCAAACTCACCGTCAAATTTGCACTGCTACTGCCATTTGCGTATTGCTTGATCTGATATTCTGCCAAGTTGACCGTCGTCGGATCTGGATTATAAATTTCCAATCCTTTCTTATTTGAAGTTCCATCTACATACTGACTAAACAATAACTGTGCATACGCAGGAAAAGAACAACTCGCTAAAATCAGGCTCAGGCTTAATATCTGTGGCTTAAAATTTTTCATCATTTTTTATCAGTTGGTTAAATCAGCTGGCAGGTTAATTTTTATTCGTTACATCATGATTAATAAATGATGACAGTTTCTAGGCTGCGCAAACATGGTGGTGCCGAATTTAATAAATTCTGAGTAAAAAATTTGACTTGTCCTGCTCAGGACTTACAATACCGCTTTCGAATTTCTACATCTGCCAAAATTATGACGAATGATCAATTAGACCAGCAAGTCGTCGAGCTAGACAACTTAAATGAACACCGCGAAATTGTGACATTTATGCGTCGTTCATCTCCGCTGAACACCTCGCAACGCACTGCGCTTGAACAATATGGTCACATGATTTTGGAATATCCTGTAGGTGACCTACGCCAGCAGTTTGAACATCCAGAGCGTCCGCTCACGGTTGAAATTGGCTTTGGTATGGGACGTTCATTGGTCTTGATGGCACAGGCCAACCCTGAACGTAACTATGTCGGGATTGAAGTGCATGTTCCAGGTATCGCGCAATGTGTGTATGAAGCTGGAATTGCAGGTTTAACCAATCTTCGTCTTTTAGATGCAGATGCTATTCAAGTATTACGTGAAATGCCAGATAACAGCATCAACGCTGTGCAACTGTACTTCCCAGACCCATGGCAGAAAAAACGCCACTTCAAACGTCGTTTCGTTTCCCATGACCGTATGCCACTGGTTGAGCAAAAGCTAGAAATGGGTGGCACATTCCACGCAGCGACAGACTGGGAACCGTATGCAGAGTGGATGATTGATGTACTCGATAACCGTCCAAATCTTGAAAATATGGCAGGTAAAGGCAACAGCTACCCTCGCCCAGACTGGCGCCCACAAACTAAATTTGAACGTCGTGGACTCGAAGAAGGTCATAAGATCAACGACTTCTTATTTAAGAAAATTAAATAAATTTTAGATCTTCAAAAAATAGGGCCTAGAGCCCTATTTTTTATGCTTAAAAATGTTAAAACACATGCCTAATTTCCACCGTTGCATCATGTTCATCCAAACGTTTTACCAAAATATGTAAACGTCGTGTCGGCACTGCGGGAAACAAATGATGTTCCACATGATAAAACATGTTGTAGGTCACGACCCGTTTAAACTCATTACGCACAGTACGCGCCATATACACATGATCTTCCGTATCATGATGTACCGTCCACACCGCAAAAAACGCCGTCATACATTGCCCAATTAACATGGCACTGACATGATATTTTAAAATACTGATATCCAAGATCACAAAAACCAAAAACAATACAATGACGTTGGCAACCAGTTCAGCAGACATCCATTTTTTCTGGGTTTTAGTCCCAACCTCAAAGGCTTTTTTATGCAACATCCATGGAAAAACTGGGCCAAAAAGCAAAGCTTGCCACCACTTCATGGTTGCACTTTTCGCTTCAATATCTTCCTCCTGCATACAGTGCTGATGGTGTCGCAGGTGATTAATTTGTACTGCATGCATCGAGCCCAACATAACGATGCTTAAAACAAACATGACCCAATGGGTCGCAGGTCGGCTAATACCTAAGGCAAAATGAAAAGCGTTATGCACCTGCCTTAGCCCTGTTAAGAAAAACATAAACGAGCAAAACAGCGCCAAGACATACCACTGTAAACCTGCAAAAATGAAAGAGACGATCAACCACGGTAAAGAGATAAATAACTCACTAATCACATCGCTACGGCCTAACTGAACGAGATCTTTCCACTGCACTTGTTCTAATAATGAATGTGAACGCATACACCCTCTATTTGTATTTATTTTAAGCAACACTGTACCGAATCTTAGGACATAAAAAAAGCCACGTTTTCAGTGGCTTTGCTTGTTCTTTGTGACTCACTTCTTCGCTTATTATTTTAAATATCAACGGTGACGTTGACTGATCTGCTGACTCATTAAGGCATACACTTCAGCAAGATCCGCTCGTTGAGCTTGCGCAAGCATCTGTTGATGCATCTGTAGAATATTCTGATCCTGACGCATCGCAGGGCCAGTTTGCATCTGCTTCGGATCATTCTGTGTGGCTTTCTGTGCGGTTTCTAAGATCAAGGGATACAAGAGATTAAAATCGACCTGCTCTGCATCCACCACTTGTTTTGCCATGTCATAGCAATAATTACTAAAATTACAGGCAAAAACAGCCGCTAAATGCAAACTTAGACGCTGCGCAGAGCTATAACTATACACGCGTTGGCTCAGGCTTTCTGCCAGTATATGTAGTCTTTGAAGATCCGTATTTTCAGTGGCTTCTACAAACAACGGTGTATTTGACCAATCAATTTCACGTTCTAAGCTAAAGGTCTGTAAGGGATAAAAAACTCCTGCACGTGCATGTTTCGTCGACAAAACTGAAAGTGCTGTACTCCCTGAAGTATGTACAATCAACACATTCGGCAGATATTCAGTCAATGCCGAAATCACGCTTGGAATAGACTGATCACTTACTGCAATCATCACCAAATCCACATCAACATTTAACTGCTGAAAATGACTGACCGCCTTTGCATGTACGACTTGCGCCAAATCTGTAGCTTTGTCGAAGCTTCGGCTATAAATATTGATGATTTCATGCTGAGACATCAGGGCTTTGGCTAAATGATGAGCCACCCGCCCGGCTCCAATTAAACTGATCCGCATCTTCATTTCACTATTTTAAAGTGCCTACAGCATGCCAATAAAAAAAGGATGAAGCAATTCATCCTTTTTTATTAAATTGACACTGACCAACTAAAACTTACGCAGGGTCAAAATCTGTTCACTACGACCAAATGGCCCTTGCTCATCGTGCAAAACCGCACTGGTTAAACCGATACCATCATCACCATATTGCTGCGTCGCTTCCAAACCTAACCATTTCCCTTGGGGTAAACGGTATAAATGCAGTTGTAGGTCTAAATTGGGAAAGCCCCATCCAGATGCTGGATTTTGACGTGGGACAATACCGTTGGCTGTATCGACCATCCCCAGTAAACGCACAAAACTCGATGTGTCCTGAGCTTCCACCATATCCAAATCATTATGTAACCAAACAATGCCTTTACCAGCACGGTGCCCTTCTGCCGCACGTGTCTCAATACTCTGGATATAACCACCCGGCCAGCATTTCATCCCATCCCACACCGGCAAAGTTTCAGGATGTACAATCGATTGATCTTCTAGCCCTGCAATTGCACTGGTATCTTGCTTCATCATTTTCCAAGCACGGGCCACAATACAGGTCTTCCCTTTTGCCTGCATTTCCGCCTCGATCAGTTCAATGGTTTTTCCAGCACGAATGACACGGGTATGCACGGTAAACTCACCAAAAGCGATCAGTCCAAAAATATCTAAACTCACGCGTCCAATGCGCATCTCATCGCGTGGTTGAAACTGCTCTAACTCCGCACACAAAACCCCTGTTGCAGGTGCCATGTGCTGTTCATGCGGATTCCATGCGCCTTGTGCATGAATATTGGAAAGATAAGATGCCGTACAGCTCCCATCACTGTGCTGTTCACGATTTAAAAGTTGATAATAGGCTGCCATGTGATTCCTTAATTCTTATCCTTAAAATGTATCTTTTTACTGCAATTGGTTTTTACTTTTGTGCAAAAAAACCATAATAATTCAACAGTTGACTATAAGTTCGTACTTCATTAAATCCAACTTTAGTCAGAAGCTCTCGCATCTGGCTGACCGAGACCAAATAAAAATCTTGTTGTAGCCGCTCAATCATTTTTTCACTCTGTATCACTGTCAAACCATTGCTCTGACATAAGGTTTGTAGAACCTTGAGTTCAGTGTCATCACTAGAGCTCATCAAGTCATAGCTGAGTAAAATAGCTTGTGTTTTAAGACAGCGTAAAATGTCGGCAAAGAAGAATGGCTTTGCTTCAAGTGGAATAAAATGCGCCACCAATATGGCTAAAGCGGCATCAAACTGTGCACTTGCCTGTAATGCCGTCGTCGTATCACCATGCACAAAGTGAACCCGCGTTAAATCTCTATGGGTCTCGCTCAATAACTGCTGCGCTTTTTCAATCATAGTCAAAGACGGGTCGACAGCGGTAAAACTCCACGTCGGATGCTGCGCCAACAAATATGAAAGCTCATAACCTGTACCACATCCTACAATCAATACGTGCGCATGTTCTGGTAAATGTGTTTTTAAATGGCTTGAATTTGCAGATGAACCAACTCATAACCTGGAATGAGCTTACGAATATGTTGATCATAACCATCCACTACAGTTTGACTCTGAAAGTCTTTCGCCATTTTATTGTTCACTCTTCTACTTTTATTCGTCGCCCTAAATCTACACTTTCATCACCGCATGTTCTAGCACTTAAGCCACAGCCATAGCATCGACCGTTAACTCAACAAGTTGCGGTTTGGCTTTTTCTGCATGTAAACCCAGTTTTTGAAAGAGTTGTTGATCCTTGCCTTGTGCTGTATTTGGCGTAGTCAGCAATTTTTCACCAGAAAACAGTGAGTTTGCACCTGCCATAAAAGCCAAAGCTTGGTCGGCATCGGACAGCGATTCACGTCCTGCGGACAGACGAATATAGCTTTTCGGCATAATGATACGTGCTACCGCAATAGTGCGAATCCACTCGGTCACATCTAACTTTTCAACTTCTGCCAAAGGCGTACCTTGCATAGGAACCAGCATGTTGATCGGCACAGATTCGGGATGTATCGGTAAAGTCGCCAATTCAAACAATAAGCCAATTCTATCTTTGGTCTCTTCGCCTAGGCCAACAATCCCGCCACTACACACTTTTAAGCCTGCCTCTCGAACATGACTTAAGGTATCCAAACGGTCATCAAAACTACGGGTACTAATCACATTTGGATAGTACTCACGAGACGTGTCTAAGTTATGGTTGTAATAATCGAGTCCTGCACCTTTTAAACGTTCGGCTTGTGAAGCATTCAGCATGCCTAGCGTCATACAGGTTTCTAAACCCAATGCTTTAACTTCGCGCACCATATCCAAGACATAAGGCATATCGCGCTCATGTGGATTTCGCCATGCCGCGCCCATACAAAACCGTGTAGAACCCGAGGCTTTCGCCTGCTGTGCTTCGCTAATGACCTTTTCAACCGCAATTCTTTTTTCAGCTTCAAGCTTTGAGTCATAGCGCGCAGACTGTGAACAGTATTTGCAGTCTTCAGGGCATTTTCCTGTTTTGATCGACAGCAAAGTACTGACTTGAATGGCATTCGCTTCAAAGTACTGACGATGAATTTGCTGTGCTTGAAAGACCAAATCTAAAAAAGGCTGTTGGTAGAGTGCTTGTATTTCAGCGCGAGTCCAATCATTTCTCAGGTGCATATGCTATTCCTTTTGCTTTTCACTTCGGACTTTCCTTTGGCTTTAACCCAGCAAAGGAAAGTCCGTCTTCAACCTTATGCGATTTCTTTCAAATCCAGTTCATTACGCATAAATTCCTGCAATTTAAACTTCTGCGCTTTGCCCGAAGCCGTCATTGGGAACTCATTAAAAAACCGGACATAACGTGGAACTTTATTGTGTGAAATATGTTCCACACAGTACTGACGAATCGACTCTTCAGTAATTTCATGATGCTCATGTAAAATAATACATGCACACAACTCTTCACCATAACGCGCATCTGGCAGACCAATCACTTGGACATCACTGACATCAGGATGGGTATATAAAAAGTCTTCGATTTCTTTCGGGAATAAGTTTTCTCCGCCACGAATGACCACATCCTTAATTCGGCCTTTAATTTTCACAAAGCCTGCTTCGTCCATTTCTGCGATGTCACCCGTATGCATCCAGCGTGCTGAATCAATCACTTCTTGTGACTTCTCATGGTCTTCCCAATAACCCAACATTACCGAATAGCCACGAACACATAGTTCACCCAACTGACCGCGCGGCACGACTTTGCCTTGCTCATCTACAATTTTAATTTCAAGATGTGGATGGACACGCCCTACGGTTCCGACCCGTTGTTCAACTGAATCTGAAGTTGAACTTTGTGCACTAACCGGTGCCGTTTCAGTCATACCATAACAAATGGTAATTTCGGACATGTGCATCCGATCAATAACACGTTGCATAATTTCACGTGGGCACGGACTACCCGCCATAATGCCTGTACGTAAACTAGAAAGATCAAAATCATCAAACTGTTCATGCTCTAAAATGGCAATGAACATGGTCGGTACACCGTATGCAGCCGTACATTTTTCTTGCTGAATGGCTTTTAACGTTTCTAAAGGATTAAACACCGCCGATGGATAGACCATGGTTGAACCATGCGTAATACAGGCCAAATTACCCATCACCATACCGAAACAGTGAAAGAGCGGTACAGAAATACAGACTCGATCGGCAGGACTTAAGTGAATGGCTTCACCAACAAAATAACCATTATTGAGAATATTATTATGTGTCAGCATTGTGCCTTTCGGGTTACCTGTGGTGCCCGAAGTAAACTGGATATTGATGGTTTCATCAAACTGCGATTCGCTTGCAACAAGCTCTAATTGATTGAGCTGTCTCTTGCTGGGGGGAGTAAGCAAATCGCTAAAACGATGCAAACCCGTATGCTCTTCTTCATCAATTTTAATAATATATTTCAAATGTGGCAGTCGTTCTGCCTTTAACACTTTATTTTCAGCACCTTTAATTTCAGGGGCAATTTTCATTAAAATATCTTGATAATTCGTGCTTTTAAATTGCGATGCAATGACCAAGCCCTTACAAGAAACTTTATTCAACACATATTCGAGCTCATTACTTTTATAGGCAGGGTTCAAGTTGACTAAAATGATACCTGCTTTAAACGCAGCAAACTGGGTAATCGTCCATTCCACACAGTTCGGTGACCAAATCGCAAGTCGATCGCCTTTTTTCAAGCCCAGCTTCAGTAAACTACAGGCAAATGCATTGACCTGAGCTTGTAATTCCTTATACGTGAGTCTGACATTTTGATGCAGGCTGACAACAGCATCTTGTTCCGCATACTGCTGACAAGCCTGATCAAATTTCTCACCAATCGTCATGCCTAATAGGGGCTGACTGCTCGTTCCATAGGCATAACTTAACCGTTCTTGTGTCATCGAATCGATCTCCTTGATTCATTGTAATCTTGTTATTCAACTTTAATTGTTCTATGACTACTTCCCTTCAAACACCAAGCCTTTGTGTTCACACCTGCAACTATTTTTCCTCCTGAACCTGAACTGCATTGACACAAAATTCGGCAATTTGTTTCACAAAGTAGTCTTTATAGTTTTGATCAAACATCACATTTCGAGACGGATTTAAAGGCTCAATCACCACAAAAGTCATGGCACCGACCACACAAAGTGCTGCGGTATTTAAATCTTCAAATCCAAACTCACCGTTAATTTTCCCTGCGGCCAGTATTTCTTTGATGCTCTGTTTAATCAGCTGTTTACTGCGAAAACGTTCATGTTCTAATTCAGCATCAACTGGTTCAAACATGAGTGAATACGCAAGTTGGGGGCTATTCATGGCACGCTTCACAAACGTGGTCACCGCTTTGTCTAATTTCTGTTTTGACGAGAGCTCACTTTCAGCAATGTGGTTCAAAATTTTCACCTCATGCTGAATGGCCTCCGAAAGAACCTCAATTAACACTTGGCTTTTGTTATCGAAGTAACGATATACCAAACCACTGGAAACACCTGCACGTTCAGCAATCGCTTGAATTTGTGCGTCCTTAATCCCCCCTTGAGCAATAAGTTCACGAGCGGATTGCAAAATCGCTTGGCGATTTTGTTCCATTCGTTCTTGCATCAACGATGATCTTTTATAACTCATAATTCTATTCTCAACCAGATAAAATGAATTGTAAATCAATTTGTGAATTTTAGTTCACTTTTTTAAAAATTCGATGTATTGTAAAAATCAAGCACAACAAAAATGCTTTATCAGGAACAACAAATACAATCATAGGATGAATGAAGAAATGACCTTCCAAAGCTTAACTTTCGGTTTAGATGAAACACTCATTGCACTGCGTGATTCCGTTGCGGCGTTTTGTGCCAAAGAAATTACTCCTATTGCCCAACAAGTCGATCAGAACAACAAATTCCCTGCTCAGCTATGGAAAAAATTTGGCGATATGGGCTTACTCGGTCTAACCGTCAGTGAAGAATATGGCGGTACAGGCCTAGGTTATTTAGCACATATCATTGCCATGCAAGAAATCTCACGTGCTTCAGCTTCGATTGGTCTTTCTTATGGTGCACATTCTAACCTATGTGTGAATCAAATTAACCGAAATGGCAGCGAGGAACAAAAACAACGTTATTTACCAAAGCTAATTTCAGGTGAGTATGTCGGAGCACTTGCCATGTCTGAACCAAACGCAGGCTCAGACGTAGTCAGCATGAAGCTCAAAGCTGAAGATTGTGGCGATCACTTTCTGTTAAATGGTTCAAAAATGTGGATCACCAATGGTGGCGATGCTGATGTGCTTGTGGTGTATGCCAAAACGGATTTGCATGCAGGCGCTAAAGGCATGACGGCTTTCCTTGTAGAAAAAGGCATGGAAGGTTTTAGTCATGGCACACATTTAGACAAGTTAGGTATGCGTGGTTCTAACACTTACCCACTCTTCTTTGACAATGTGAAAGTGCCAAAAGAAAACGTGATGGGCGGTGTAGGAAACGGCACCAAAGTACTCATGAGCGGTTTAGACTACGAACGTGCTGTTTTAAGCGCAGGTCCTTTAGGCATTATGGATGCCTGCATGGACACCGTGATTCCGTATATCCATGACCGTAAACAATTCGGTCAAGCGCTCGGCGAGTTCCAGTTGATGCAAGGTAAAATTGCCGATATGTATTCAACTTGGTTGGCATGTAAAGCGCTGGTCTATGCCGTGGGTGCTGAGTGCGATAAGGCTGACCATAGCCGTAGCCTACGTAAAGATGCAGCTAGTGCAATTTTATATGCTGCGGAAAAAGCCACGTGGATGGCAGGTGAAACCATTCAGACCTTAGGTGGAAATGGCTATATCAATGAATTTTCTGCAGGCCGTCTATGGCGCGATGCAAAACTCTATGAAATTGGCGCGGGAACTTCTGAAATTCGCCGTATGTTGATTGGCCGTGAACTGTTTAATGAAACAGCTTAACCCTCCACAACAATAAAAATGACAAGGATGTTCGTGATGAATCAATTACATAGCAAGATCAATATTCGAAGTGAAGACTTCAAAACCAACCAAACCGCGATGCAAAGCTTGGTCGATGACTTAAAGCAAAAAGCAGAACAAATTGCTTTAGGCGGCGGTGAAGCGGCGCGACAAAAACATTTGGCACGCGGAAAACTGTTAGCACGTGATCGTATTGATCAGTTAATTGATGCAGGCACGGCATTCCTTGAAATTGGTCAGTTGGCAGCACAAAACGTCTACGCAGACGATGTGCCTGCGGCTGGTGTCGTTGCTGGTGTAGGTCAGGTCAATGGTGTGACCTGCATGATCGTTGCCAACGATGCGACAGTAAAAGGCGGCACGTACTACCCACTGACTGTGAAAAAACACTTACGTGCTCAAGAAATTGCGGAGCAAAACCATCTGCCATGTATTTATTTGGTTGACTCAGGTGGTGCATATTTACCGATGCAGGATGAAGTTTTCCCTGACCGTGATCACTTTGGACGTATTTTCTATAACCAAGCACGCATGTCGAGCATGGGGATTGCCCAAATTGCGGTGGTAATGGGCAGTTGTACAGCTGGGGGTGCATACGTACCTGCCATGTCTGATGAAACCATTATTGTACGTAATCAAGGGACGATTTTCTTAGGCGGCCCACCACTGGTGAAAGCTGCAACAGGTGAAGTGGTCAGCAGTGAAGACTTAGGCGGTGGTGATGTGCATACTCGCCTGTCTGGTGTAGCGGATCATTTGGCTGAAAACGACGAACATGCTATTGCCATTGCTCGTAACATCGTAGCCAACCTGAATAAAACACCACATACGCGTGCAACAGAGATTGAAGAACCATTATTTGATGCAACAGAACTGTATGGTGTTGTGCCAAGTGATGCACGCAAACCATTCGATATTCGTGAAGTGATTGCGCGTATTGTCGATGGTTCACGGTTTGATGAATTCAAAGCTCGCTTTGGCACCACCTTAGTCACAGGTTTTGCCAAAATCTATGGCATGCCCGTTGGCATTATTGCCAACAACGGTATTTTATTTTCAGAGTCTGCACAAAAAGGGGCTCACTTTATTGAGCTCTGTACGCAGCGCAATATTCCCCTACTGTTCCTTCAAAACATTACTGGCTTTATGGTCGGTCGCCAATACGAAAATGAAGGCATTGCCAAAAATGGCGCCAAACTGGTCATGGCTGTTGCAACCGCAAATGTCCCGAAACTTACCCTTGTGATTGGTGGTTCATTTGGTGCAGGCAACTACGGTATGTGTGGTCGTGCCTATTCTCCACGCTTCATGTGGACATGGCCGAACTCGCGTATTTCAGTCATGGGTGGTGAACAAGCGGCAAGTGTATTGTCGACCTTAAAGCGTGATCAAATCGAAAAACGTGGCGAGTCTTGGTCTGCGGCAGAAGAAGATGATTTTAAACAACCTTTCCGTGACCAATTTGAACGTCAAGGCCATCCATATTATGCATCGGCGCGTTTGTGGGATGACGGTGTGATTGACCCTGCACAAAGCCGTCAGGTGCTCGGTTTAAGTTTAGCCGCAGCCTTAAATGCACCCATTCAACCGACCAAATTCGGCGTGTTCCGCATGTAGGAGATGAGCAATGAGCTTTCAATATTTACAACTCGAACAACGCGACCAAGTGGCAACGGTATGGATTAATCGTGCAGAAATGCATAATGCCTTCAATACTCAAGTGATTGAAGAACTGCACCGCTGCTTTAGCGAACTCAACACGCGTGATGATGTTCGTGTCGTGATTTTAGCTGGACGTGGCAAAAGCTTCTCTGCAGGTGCTGACCTGAACTGGATGAAAGAAGCGGGACAAGCCTCACAGGCTGAAAATGAAGCCGATGCATTGAAACTAGCGAAAATGCTACAAAGTTTAGCGACATTAAAACAACCGACCATCGCCCGTGTGCAAGGCATTGCTTTTGGTGGTGGCATGGGACTGGCTTCTGCCTGTGATATTTGTGTCGCAAGCAGCGATGCTAAGTTTGCAACCTCTGAAGTGCGCTTAGGTTTAGCCCCTTCAACCATTAGCCCTTATGTGATTCGTGCGATTGGTGCACGTCAGGCTTCACGCTACTTTTTAACCGCAGAGCGTATCTCTGCGGAGCAAGCCCTACACATTGGTCTGGCGCATGTAGTGGCCGATGCTGAACATCTGGATGAAAAAGTCGCAGAAATGGTCGATGCCTTACTTTTGGGTGGGCCAGAAGCACAAACGGCTTCAAAACAACTCATCCAAATGGTCGACCAGCAAGTGTTAACCGAAGCATTATTGTTGCAAACAGCACAACATATTGCCCATGTACGCCAAGGATCAGAGGCGAAAAATGGCTTAAATGCTTTTTTAAATAAACACAGTCCAGTCTGGATCAAGACAACGGCATAACAACAAGAAAGGATATCGATATGTTTAATAAAATCTTAATTGCGAACCGTGGTGAAATTGCTTGTCGTGTGATCCGAACTGCAAAAAAAATGGGCATTGCCACCGTTGCAGTCTATTCAGATGCTGACGCTCAGGCACAGCACGTGCAACAAGCCGACGAAGCCATTTATATCGGCGAATCTCCTGCTGCACAAAGCTATCTACAAATTGAACGTATTATCCAAGCTGCCTTAGATACAGGTGCAGAAGCAATTCATCCGGGTTATGGCTTTTTATCTGAAAATGACCAATTTGCCAATGCCTGCCAAAAAAACAACATTGTCTTTATTGGTCCACCTGTAGATGCCATTTTAGCCATGGGCCTAAAAGCCACCTCTAAATCTTTAATGGAAAAAGCAGGCGTACCGCTGACACCCGGCTACCATGGCACCAACCAAGATCCTGACTTTTTAAAACAACAAGCCGATGCCATTGGCTACCCTGTACTGATTAAAGCCAGTGCTGGCGGTGGTGGTAAAGGCATGCGTTTGGTTGATCGAGGCGAAGACTTTTTAAGCCATTTGGCTTCATGTAAAAGTGAGGCGCGTTCAAGCTTTGGCAATGATGATGTACTGGTTGAACGCTATGTAGTACAACCGCGCCATATTGAAGTGCAAGTTTTTGGTGATACACATGGTAACTATGTGCACCTCTTTGAACGCGATTGTTCGGTACAACGTCGCCATCAAAAAGTACTAGAAGAAGCGCCTGCACCCAAAATGGCAGAGCCAAAACTCGAAGCCATGCGCCAAGCCGCTATTGATGCAGCACGTGCAGTGGATTATGTCGGTGCAGGGACAGTTGAATTTATTGTAGAACAAGATGGCACGGCGTATTTCATGGAAATGAATACTCGCCTGCAAGTTGAGCATCCTGTAACAGAGATGATTACAGGGCAAGATTTGGTGGAGTGGCAACTGCGTGTAGCTTTTGGTGAACCACTACCTAAACAACAGCACGAGCTCAGTATTAATGGCCATGCATTAGAAGCGCGTGTCTATGCTGAAGAACCTGAAAAAGGTTTCTTACCTGCGATTGGTAAAATTCACTACCTGCACTACCCTCAGCAAAATGAGCATGTCCGCGTAGACAGTGGCATTGTTGAAGGGGATGAAATTACGACCTTTTACGACCCAATGATTGCCAAATTAATTGTTTGGGCGAAGAATCGTGAAGCAGCACTCACCCAAATGCACCATGCACTCAGTCAGTTTCATGTCGATGGCTTGGGCAATAACATTGCATTCTTAGACCGTTTGGTCCGTTCAGAATCGTTTAAAACCGCCAACCTAGACACCAACTTAATTCAACGTGAAGAAGCATTTTTACTGCAACACAATGAAACTGCCTCTTCAGAGCTCATCATCACGGCGGCATTGATTGAACTCTTGTCTCGCTTTGCCAGCAATAAAATAGCTGCAAATCCTGTATGGCAAGCCGAGTCTCTATGGCGTTTAAATATTAATGCTAGCTATGCCATTAAACTGGCACTGAACGATGAAGAACATAAAGTCTATTTCAGCCCAGCGGCAAAAGTCTTTACAGCAAAGTACAATGGACATAGCGTTTTCATTCAGGGTGAATTGTTAGAGGCACATTTAGCTAAAATTGAATGTGCAACAAGCAAAAAGACCTATGCTTATAGTTCAAATGCACAGGGCCTAACCCTTTATGCAGACGGTCAAAGCTATAAATTTGCACATATTCAGCCTAACTTTAATACGGAAGATGATGCTTCTGATGCCAACAACTTAAAAGCACCAATGCCGGGTGTGATCACGCAAGTCTTGGTACAAAACAACAGCGCAGTGAAAAAAGATGATGTCCTCCTCACGCTGGAAGCGATGAAAATTGAATATTCAATTCGTGCTCCACATGATGGCATTGTCTCTGCGGCTTACTTCCAAGTCGGTGATCAGGTCAAAGCGGGTGATGAATTGGTTGAGTTTTCAAGCTTGGAAGGTGCCGCATGAGTGAATTTGTCAGAATTGTCGAAGTCGGGCCGCGAGATGGTTTGCAAAATGAAAAGACACCGCTCACCTTGGATGACCGTCGTAAACTGATTTTAGATTTAATGCAGACAGGACTCAGTGCCATTGAAGTAGGCTCTTGCGTCTCTGCAAAGTGGGTTCCACAAATGGCACAAAGTGACGAACTCTTTGCCAGCTTACCCAAAGATCCGAATATCAGTTTTAGTTTACTGACTCCGAACTTGAAAGGGTTTGAATCTGCTTTGGCTGTCGGCTGTCAGGAGGTTGCTGTTTTTACTGCAGCCTCCGAAAGCTTTACCCAAAAAAACATCAATTGTTCCATTGATGAAAGCTTTGAAAAATTTGCAGACATCATGACTGCCGCTAAAGCCCATAACATCAAAGTCCGTGGTTATGTGTCTTGTATTGTCGACTGCCCCTATGAAGGCGCAATTGCACCGAGCAAAGTTGCACACGTCAGTCAACGTTTGCTGGACATGGGCTGCTATGAAGTGTCCTTAGGCGAAACGATTGGCACGGCGACACCAGACCGCGTGAAAAAAGTCTGGCAGGCGTGTTTAGCTGAAATGGATGCTGCGAGTTTAGCAGGACATTTTCATAATACCTATGGCATGGCGATTGCCAATATTTACCAGTCTTTAGAGCAAGGCATTCGTGTATTTGATTCGTCCATTGCAGGTTTAGGCGGCTGCCCTTATGCCAAAGGCGCATCGGGCAATGTCTCCACAGAAGACCTTTACTACCTACTCTCCAACATGGGCTATGACACAGGGATTGATCTTGATGCACTGATGGTTGCCAGTCAAAACATCAGCCAAGTACTACAACGCACCAATCCATCTAATTATGCCAATGCCTACTGGCAAAAGCGCTGTGCCTAAGCCATTCAATTGATAACGAGAACACTATGGTCAATAAAGTTTATTCAAGTGCAAAGGATGCACTGCAAGATGTGGTTCAAGATGGTCAAACCTTAGCGGTTGGTGGCTTTGGTTTATGCGGTATTCCAGAAAGTCTAATTACGGCCTTAAAACAAACGGGCGTGAAAAACCTCACCTGTATTTCAAACAATGCAGGCGTCGATGGTTTCGGCTTAGGACTCTTATTAGAAAGCAAACAAATCAAAAAAATGATCGCTTCCTATGTAGGTGAAAACAAAGAATTTGAACGTCAGTTCTTAAGTGGTGAGCTTGAAGTGGAGCTCACCCCTCAAGGTACACTGGCAGAAAAACTCCGTGCTGGAGGTGCAGGTATTCCCGCTTTCTTTACCGCAACAGGCGTCGGTACGCTTATTGCTGAAGGCAAAGAAGAGCGTGAGTTTAATGGCAAACCATATATTTTAGAAAACTCGCTCACAGCTGACATTGCACTCGTGAAGGCGTACAAGGCCGATACTGCAGGTAACTTAATTTTCCGTAAAACCGCACAAAACTTTAACCCTGCATGTTCTATGGCTGGAAAAGTCTGCATTGTCGAAGTTGAGGAAATTGTTGAAATTGGCGCTTTAGACCCAGACCAGATTCACCTGCCGGGTATTTATGTCAATCGGATTGTGCTAAATGCAACCCCTGAAAAACGTATCGAACAACTCACATTAAAAGAGGAGGCTTAACCCATGGCTTGGTCTCGTAATGAAATGGCACAACGTGCAGCGCTTGAGCTGGAAGATGGTTTTTATGTCAATTTAGGCATTGGCTTACCCACACTGGTGGCCAACTATATTCCTGAAAACGTCAACGTCTGGTTGCAGTCTGAAAATGGATTGTTGGGTACTGGCGAGTTTCCAACAGCCGAAACAGTCGATGCCGATTTAATCAATGCTGGAAAACAAACTGTTACTGCACGTCAGGGCGCCGCATTTTTCTCTAGTGCAGATTCTTTTGCCATGATCCGTGGAGGTCATGTCAATATCGCCATTTTAGGGGCAATGGAAGTCTCACAAAATGGCGATTTGGCCAACTGGATGATACCGGGTAAAAAAGTCAAAGGTATGGGTGGCGCGATGGATTTGGTTGCTGGAGTACAAAAAGTGGTGGTGCTCATGGAACACTCTGCAAAAGATGGTACACCGAAAATTGTCGAGCAGTGTAGCCTGCCCCTGACAGGTAAAAATGTCGTACATCGCGTGATTACTGATCTCGGTGTCATGGACATTACGCAGGAGGGTGTCAAATTAGTTGAACTGGTGAAAGATGTCAGTTTTGAAGACATTCAAAAAGTGACAGGCATTGCTCTGATCCGTTAATTCAACATCATTTATACCAATAGAAAAATAATCCAATGCCTTTAAAGCAGCGATCCTGTTTTAAAGGCATTTCTATCAGCACGGATAGGCTGAATCAAAAATTCATACCCCATAGATAAAAATGGAATCAATGCATGGAAAACTCTCAAAATATTTTGCAACGTTTTGCACTACGTGTCAGTGATTGGTCAGAGAAATGGTTTCCAGACTCTTATATTTTTGCCCTATTGGGTGTAGTGATCGTCGCGATTGCCTCGATCAGCATTGGCGCACCTGCCAAAGATGTCGCAGTTTTCTTTGGTGATGGTTTTTGGAGTCTGATCCCTTTTACCTTACAAATGTGTATGCTGATTGTGGTTGGTTATGTGGTTTCTGTTTCAAAGCCTGTAGAGCTGCTGATTCAAAAAATGGCCCGAATTCCCCATAGTGGTCGCGGTGCAATTGTTCTTGTTGCCACGGTCAGTTTATTAATTTCGCTGATTAACTGGGCAATGAGTACGGTACTGACTGCCCTGCTGGTGATTGCGTTAGCTAAACGCAAAGAACTGAATATGGACTATCGTGCTGCCGCTGCCGCCGCGATTATTGGTATGGGAGCAACGTGGGCCTTAGGTATTAGTTCTTCTGCGGCACAACTGCAAGCCAACAAATCCAGCCTGCCCGAATCGATTTACAATCTAACCGGTGTGATTCCCTTCACCGAAACCATTTTCTTGCCTCAGTCGATGATCATGACGGCTGTATTGATTATTGCCTCGATTGCTATTGCATTTTGGTCTGCACCCAAAGGGCAAGACATTAAAACCATTGATCAATTCCCCATCCAGTTTGAGGAAGAAACTAAGCCGACAGCAACCACAAAACGCCCAGGAGACTGGTTAGAGAACTCGCCTTTATTGAGTATCTTGATTGTGCTCTTGGGTCTAGTTTGGATGTTCAATGAGTTCAGCAAAAGTAATCCGATCTTGGCCATTTCAAGCCTAAATACCTACAACTTTATTTTCCTGATGCTGGGTATTGCACTACATGGTACGCCACGAAATTTCCTCAATGCTGTCACCAAAGCCGTGCCAGCAGTCTCAGGTGTCCTGATTCAGTTTCCACTGTATGGCAGTATCGCCTTTATGATGACGCAAGCACTGAACAGTCATGATTTGTCGCTATCACATTATATTGCTGAGTTTTTTGTTTCGATTGCCTCCAAAGAAACCTTTGCCATTGTGATGGGCTTATATTCTGCCATTTTAGGCTTTTTCATTCCTTCTGGCGGTGGTAAATGGATTATTGAAGCACCCTATGTCATGCAAGCTGCACATGATTTGAAAGTGCATTTAGGCTGGTCGGTGCAAATCTATAATGCTGCTGAAGCCTTGCCGAATTTAATCAACCCATTTTTTATGCTGCCCATGCTCGGCATTCTCAAATTAAAAGCCAAAGATGTGATTGGCTTTACCGTCACTCAATTGGTTTTCCACCTACCTTTGGTGCTGTTCCTGCTTTGGATTTTAGGCCGTAGCCTGACCTATATGCCACCTACCTTCTAAACGAGGACAAAAAATACAATCTAAATAAAAAAAGGACGAATCATATTCGTCCTTTTCTCATTCTATAAATACTCAAATAAAGCGTATTTTTTACCTAGCCCAACTAATTAAACACATTATTTAAATACACAATGCGCTCATTGGTTTTTTGATTAAAGCACTTGGTATATTGCAATTGTTGATCTTGGGCACGTAAAGCATCATCCCAATATTGCGACTGCTTTTGATAGGTTTCTTTTTCACTATCCGTCATTTGGTAGACACTTTTTTGGGAAATCACTTTACAGTCCACATCACGCTTTTCAAACCACTCCGTTTGGTCTTGTTGTAGCTGCTGTTTTTGTTCCTCAGTGAAATTGTCCCAAGTTTGGTTAAGACGTTCCACTACCTTGACTTGGTCAGCGTCCAATTCTTTCTTACGAATATTCATGGCTTTCTGTGCCAGTTCCATCTGCGCAACTTCTTGCTCATTATATTGTTTTATATTCTTTTGTATTTCTGCATTTTCTTTTTCATATGCCGCAAACTGAACCGCATGCTGAGTCACCAACACTACACCATCAATCACGCCATTTTGATTCGGTACATTGAGGCTAATGCCTTCTTTATCCGTTTTAATAATGTTATAGCTAAATGCACCTTGTAGCTGATCATTGTCTAAGTTGAGTGAATATTCACCCTCTTCTAAGACATCACGTAAAGTACTTTGATAACCGTCCTCACACTCTTCGCATGGACGCGCTAAAAACGCATTTTCAGCACGTTTCTGTAACCCTTTCGGGAAAATCACCACCAACTGGCTTTCGCAGTCCAATTGCTTCGCAGTTTCAGGTTTTTCTGTAGTTGTTGAAATCCCTTTAATTTCAAAGCGAATACCGTTATTAATCTGCGTTAATAATTTTTCATCGGCCTCATATTCACGGCTATCACGCAGACGACGGTCTAGGGCTTTTAAGTATTCAGCTTTTAAATGCGCTTGAATTTGTTCAACGTTGGCAGGAGCCGTACAACTCCAATCTGACATTTCTTGCGGTTCAGCAACCGTTTCTGTTTTATTCTCGGTTCGGTTACAAGCACTTAAAAATAAACTGCTCAAGATTAGACTGGCAAAAATTGTTTTCTTCATCATTGTTATAAAACCATAAGGCTGTTGTTTTTCGCAGCGTATTTAACCAAAAAATAAGCTTTTATGCGAGTAGCTAAATAAAAGAACCCTGCCGTAGCAGGGTTAAAACATCGCTTAGTTGACCTTTTCAACACCACGATCATCCACTTCACGCACCACGCCAGAGTCTGTATTTAAAACCTCAAACTCGATACGGCGGTTTTTAAACTTGCCTTCATCGGTTTGATTGTCTGCAATTGGCTTTTCTTGCCCATAACCAATGGCTCTCAACTGCGCAGGATCGACACCTTTAAAAATTAAATAATCCACCACCGCTTGTGCCCGATTTTGCGACAAAGTTTTATTGACTGCCGCATCTCCCGTTGCATCTGTATGCCCCATCACGGTAAGTTTGACTTGCGGTGCTTTTTGCATAAGCGCTGCGGCCTGATCCAAGATCGACTTATTGGCATCAGGTATCGTCGATGAAGCTGTATCAAAGTTAATAATTTGCAAATTCAATGCCGTGGCAACATCTAATGCTCGAACTTGCTCAGGATTAATTTCTGCCAGCGCACGCTCAGCATCACTAATACTGGTATCCACGGCACGGTTTACATCCAGTGGTTGCTGCGTCACAACTGTCATATTACGCAGTAAAGGTTTAATTTGATCTGCCACTTTAAGTGCATTGGCTGGATCTTGTGATTGAATCGATAACTGATTGCCAAACCATGTTAAATTTATATTTGGCACACCTTTCAATGCACTGATTACACTGGGTATCGCATCTTGGTCAATAAATTCAGTGTGATACATACTCTGCATATCTGCACCACAGCCGATGCTATTATTAAAAATTTGCTTTACTTCTTTTTGCAAAATTTCAACATAAGCTGCATTGGCTGAGAAAATTTGGCAAGTGACCAAGTCTCCTCTTGCCCCTGTGGTGATTTGAAATTTAGCAGGTTGGCTGGCATTCACATTTGCAACTGGTGCTGTTTCAGTCGTGGCTTTTTCGGTACAGGCCCTAAAAATAAAAGCAAACAATGCCGCAAAAATAATTAAAGCCAAAATTGGCAGTAAAAATGACCGTTTCTCATCTACTTTTGTGGCATGTACACTTGCAGGTGCGACATGTGTAGCCTGTCCTTGTAAGGTATTTACCCCTAATCCAGCCAGTAACGCGCTTGCCCACTCAGGTAATGCACGACTAATGGAATCTGTGTTGACCTCTAGTAAATGGGAAATCGCTTCAGGTTCTGAAGAGCCTGCCTCAGTGGCTAAAAATGCTAATGTAGGTGTAATCGAACGGCTCAAGGTACTTTCAATTTCATCTGCGGGTGCTGGCCCGCGGACATGCTCCAAAAACTGTTGCTTTAGACTGACATTCGATGCAAAAGCATCATTGAGACGTGGATTCAACTGCTGTTGAAATGCAGGAATCAATTCAGATTTTGACTTTAATATAGACAGTAAAATTGGTAAAAAGGATTGAATTGCTTGATTTTTTTCAAGTAAATGTTGTGTATCACCCTCTAAAACAATTGCAGAGACATTTTGTTTTAGTAAATCCATAAAATCGACATTCATGAAGTCTTACCCCACTTTTTCTCATTGTTTTCATCGTCATTTTTCAGTTTATCTGTTCATTTTTTATACTTTGTAAAATATTGTATTTACATCAGTTTTATCTAGGTCCAATAAAAAAGCCAGCCGAAGCTGACTTTTTAATCCACGTGTAATGCAATGTTTAAGCTGCAAAAGTTTTTAGAACTTTTCCTTTCACCACTTGATTGATCAAAGGTGTATTTTTACCTTGCGACAAAATATTGTCTTTATTCACAATCCAGTCTAACTCAGGATCAACCAATACCCAGCCTGCTTCAGCAGTCCAACGTTCAAGCATATTGGCTACCGTGGCAGGTGCAATCGTGACTTTTTCGACCCATTCCAAAGGACTAAATAAACCTTCACGTACCAATTGCACACCAAAAGCTACATAGGTATCAAAAGCAGTGATGCCCGGTTGCGTTTCAGCAAATGGTGCTAGCTTTGCAGAACTGCTTAACGGTTCATGATGTGTACAAATCGCATCGATCACTCCACTTTTCACACCTTGGCGAAGGAGCTCTTTATCCGACTCAGCACGTAACGGCGGACGGACATGTGCAAGTGAGTTAAAGCCATCAATCAACTGATCTGTTAAATGCAGCTGATGCATTGCCACATCACAAGTGACTGGCAGGCCTTTATCTTTAGCGATTTTGATCAAATCGACAGAAGTGCCTGTAGACAATAAGCCAAAGTGAGCACGAACACCCGTCGCTTCAATCATTAGCAAATACTTGGCAATCGCAATGGTTTCGGCAATCGCAGGGATGGTCGGTAAGCCCTGACGCGATGCCACAAAGCCCTCATGGACACAGCCATCTTTGGCAATTTGCGGTTCTTCTGCATAAAACACCACCGTCATACCAAGACCTGCTGCGTATTCTAAAGTGCGCAGCACCACATCATCGTCTGCAAAAGGTGCATTGGCATTTGAAACGGCTGTACAACCACCCTTTTTGAGACCCGCCATATTTGCAGGTTGCTTACCTTGTAAGCCTTGGGTTTGAGCACCAATCACTTCAAGATAAATACCACCATCCAGCATCGCTTTTTCCATCAGACCATGAATCAAAGCACCATTGTCTTGCACAATTGGTTTTGAGTCTGGCGGTGTAAACACATGCAAAATACCATTTTCACGCGCAGCACGACCTTCTGATTTTAATGTCCCGTGCTGTTGCTGACCCGGCTCACGTAGGCGTGCACATAAGTCCACCATCGTTGGCATCAACCACTTGCCTTGACCATCAATTGTTTCAGTGACATTGGCTGTTTCAGCAACCAACTTGCCATTTTCGATATATACCGTTTGAACCGTATCTGTTCGATGAATTGGGTCAAGAACACGTACATTTTCAATTTTTACAACAGTCATGACTTATTCCTTATACCGCAATCGCGTCTAACAAACCTTGCTCTTGCAGTTGACCTTGCATTGCAAGCGCCAAAACTGCCATACGTACAGCAATCCCATTGGTCACCTGATTTAAAATCACAGACTGTGGACCATCGGCAATACTGGAATCAATCTCTACACCACGGTTCATAGGTCCCGGATGCATTACGATGCAATCAGGTTTTGCCATTGCAAGACGTTCTTTGTTTAAACCGTACATTTTGTAGAATTCAGCTTGAGATGACAGCGCGGGCGAATCAATGCGTTCATTTTGAATGCGTAAGGTAATAATCACGTCGCAGTCTCGGATCCCTGCTTCCATGTTATTAAATAGACGTACGCCTTCACCATATTCATCAAAGCCGTATGGCAGTAGCGTGTTCGGTGCAATTACGCGAATGTCTTTACACCCCAGAGTTTGTAATGCAGCAACATCTGAACGCGCCACGCGTGAGTGTTTAATATCACCAATGATGGCAATTGAAATATCTTCAAATTTCTTTTTGGTTTCACGGCGAATGGTCAGCATGTCCAACATAGCTTGTGTTGGATGCGCATGACGGCCATCACCTGCATTGATAATTGCGACATGCGGACAAACGGTTTGGGCAATAAAATGTGCCGCACCCGACGAAGAATGACGTACTACAAAAATATCCGCAGCCATCGCTTCTAAGTTCCATAAAGTGTCTCTGAGCGTCTCCCCTTTGGAAGTACTTGAACGTGCGATATCGATATTTAATACATTTGCAGAAAGACGCTTTGCCGCTGCTTCAAAAGTGGTACGAGTACGGGTTGAGTTTTCAAAGAAAAGGTTCATTACCGTTCGACCTTCTAAGAGGTTGTTGGTAATCAGCTGATTTTGGTCATTAAAAAAGGACTGCGCGGTGTCCAATATTTTTGTAAGAGTTTCTTTAGAAAGGCCTTCGATGGTGAGGAAGTGTTTGAGATGACCATCTTGGTTGAGTTGAATCTGACTCGGAGTATGCAATGCTGCCAAGTGCATGAGAGATTCCTTGTACGTTAAGTTAACGCATTATACAGATTTTCTTTTTGATTTGGACCTCAGTTTAAAACAATTGCCTTAATTATCATCGGCTTCAAAACTAAGATTATGAAATTCTTATCTATTATTTCAACCAGTTAAATTAAACCATCAAAGGCTAAATTAGCCAAATTCAGAGTTCATCAAATTGCTATAAATATCAATTCCATAGAGTTTCTTATCTCATTTATCCCAAGCGGACATTTAAAAAAGCTCTCTTGCGAGAGCGATCCAACTTCAGCAACTCTTATCGTAAAGCGCCAATATAGTGATGTGACACTTGGGCACGGTAGATTTCTTCTTCAGTGGCTTCCAACTCATGTCGTGTCGTGTCGAGCTGTTTAGGTTTTTCGATCACGGCGGTTTCTTCATAGTTAAAAACATCCATGACACTGTCTAAACGACTCACCAATCGAATCAGTTCAGCATCTTCTGTACTTAAAGCAAGCTCTGCCATCTGACGTGCATAACTTGGATTTTCCACCAAATACATCACATCAATTACACGCCCCGATACACGGCGCAGACGTGCATAAAGTAAAGTTGCAATTGAAAAAGCATCAGCATGACTTACAACACCGCGATCTAACTTGGTCGACATATTCATCCCCTTTCAAGTGAAAAATTTTTACTGACAATCTATCAGAAATCAGTCAGCAAATTAAACTTGCAAGGATTTAGCAAAATACGTACCAAAAACGTTATTGTTCACATGGTGATTCATTTATTTTGATATTTCCGCTGAGTAGAGGCATATTTAAAAAACCATTCAGAGGCAAAATACGTTAAACTTTAGCGAGTTTATTTTGTTTTATTTTGGTCTCTCAAATTTATGAAAACCGCTTCGCGTTTAAGCAGCTATTGGGTTACGTGTGCCGATGGCTTAGAAACCTTACTCCAAGAAGAATTAGAAGGTTTAGGTGTTCAAAACATTGAACGTTTTCCTGGGCGTTTAGTTTTCAAAGGTACACTGGAACATGCCTATCGCATTTGTATGTGGTCGCGTCTTGCGTCACGTGTACTCACACCCATTCATGTCCATGAACTGGAATTTAGCCATGACGCACGTGATGTTGCTGAAGAGCTCTACGAAGGTGCAATGAACTTTGACTGGTCGCTGATTTTTGCACCACAAAGCACCTTCGCCGTTCGTTTACATATTGAACGTGAAATTAAGGTGAACAGCCAGTTTGCAACTTTACGTGTAAAAGACGGTATCGTGGATTCATTCATGGAAGCTGTCGGTAAGCGTCCAAGTATTGATATTAAGCAACCTGAAATTACCATTTATGCACTCGCAGGAAAAACTGAACACACCTACTGTTTAGACTTATCTGGTGATTCACTGCATAAACGTGGCTACCGTCGTTATATGACCGATGCCCCAATTAAAGAAAACTTAGCCGCTGCAATTTTACAAAAAGCCAAGCTCCTTGCAAAAAGACCCGATATTTTCCTTGACCCAATGTGTGGTTCTGGGACGTTCATTATTGAAGCATTGATGATGCTGACTGACCGTGCACCCGGTTTAGTTCGTCGTTTCGGTTTCAATGGCTGGAATGGCCATGATCATGATCTGTGGATGAGCATTAAAGCGGAAGCAGCTGAACGTCATCAAGCAGCCTTGGAACAACCGCTCCCTAAGTTCTACGCATTTGATGCAGACTGGGAAGCGGTAAAAGCCACCAAGCAAAACATTATTGCTGCTGGCTTTGAACGTGTACTTGACCAGATCCAAATCGAAGAACGGACTTTGGCTGACTGGCCAAACTTTGAAGCCGAAGGCAAAACCGCCTTTATTGTGACCAACCCTCCTTATGGTGAGCGTTTAGGTGATAAAGCCTCAAACCGTGCTTTATATTTAGGCTTATCTGCTTTACTGCAAAAGAACTTCCCAAATCAGACCGCAGCGGTCATCGCAGCAGCCGTTGAGCAAGCTGATGTATTGGCACTGAATGACCCGCAAACCATGCGTTTGATGAATGGTAAATTGCCAATTTACGTGCGTTCAGGTTCAGTTAAACCTGTTGCAGTGATCAAGCCATTCTTGGAAACATGGCAGCCTCAGCAGTTTGAAGCAATTGAAGGCGCTGAAGACTTTGCTAACCGTTTACAAAAGAACATGCAGACCTTAAAGAAATGGGCAGTAAAAGAAAACATTCACTGTTTACGTTTATATGATGCCGATCTTCCAGACTTTAACGTCGCAGTCGATTTGTATGGTGAACGTTTACATGTCCAAGAATATGCGCCACCAAAAAAAATCGATCCTGAAAAAGCCAAAAAGCGTTTCAATCTTGCTTTACAGGCAATTCGTGCGGTGACAGGTTTAGGCCGTGATGCGATTTTTATCAAAACGCGTGCGCGCCAAGAAGGTAAAAATCAATACACCAAGCAAAGTACAGCATCTAAGCGTTTTATCGTGCAAGAAGGCAAGGCAAAAGTCTTGGTCAACTTAACCGATTACTTAGATACAGGTTTGTTCCTAGACCACCGTCAAATCCGCTTACGTATTGCAAATGAAGCGCGTGGTAAACACTTCTTGAACTTGTACAGCTATACCTCTACAGCCAGCTTACATGCCGCTTTAGGTGGTGCAGCAAGCACAACCAGTGTCGATCTTTCAAATACCTATTTGAACTGGTCTAAAGAGAACTTCGTCTTGAACGGCTTAACAGTCGATCATGCTGATGAACAACATCAATTCTTTGCAAGCGACTGTTTTGAGTGGTTAAAAGAAGGTCATGAACAGTATGAGCTGATCTTTATTGACCCACCAACCTTCTCAAACTCGAAGAAGTTCTACGGTACCTTTGATGTACAACGCGACCATTTATCCTTGCTGAAACGTGCAATGAACCGTTTAACCACGGATGGTACTTTGTACTTCTCGAACAACTACCGTGGTTTTGAAATGGACGAAGAAATTTTAGCGTTCTTTGATGTCGAAGAAATTACCAGTGAAACCATTGGGCCTGATTTCAAGCGCAATCAAAAAATCCACCGTGCATGGAAAATTACCCATCCAAAAAACTAATGCACTGAAGATGAAATACCAGCAGGTCTTTCATCTTCACTAAATTATGTATTAGACAATGTTCAGATATAAAAAAGGGACGAAATACGTCCCTTTTATTATGTTAGATCATCATCTTTTACATTATTCAGTCAGGAAATTGGTTTGCCCATATTTGTAATCAACTGACATTTTCATGACATTCCCTTCACGTTTCACCTGCCCTGAACTCTGCATCGTCGAAAGCATGCTTTCGATCTCTTGATCAGACATGCTGATGCCTCCTTTTTGCAGATAATTATTCATGATGCGCGAGATCATATTTTTATCAAACTGAACATCTGCTCTGTATTCCATTAAACTCGGCATCATTTTCACCATACCCATCACCGTCGATTGATGACTCGGCATAATACGCCCCGTCACACTCGCTTGTGCAACCCCTTCCCCGATAGCAAATTGGTTCTCTTTGGATTCAAAACGGAAACCTTCATTGATCACTGCCAATAAAGCAGGCTCCATATCTTTTTCCATTGCCTCTTTTGCCAAACAACTGTTTTCACTTTTCGCCAAAATATCAAACAGCGTCTGTAATTTTTGTCGGTTTACATCGAGTACATTAAAATTAAACTGTACGTTTTGGACGGCGGGTGCTGAAGGCATTTTCATTTCATCTAGACGCAACAACATTTCAGTGTTTACAACTCGGTCTGTCAGTTCACTTTGCGTTTCTATACTAAAATTCTTTAGTTCAGCATTGATGGGTTTCTTAATATCTCGATCTGACATTTTCAGCAGATCCATCTGAATTTTGGTTTCACCCGCCTCAAGATACTCGCCATTCAATCCTTGGTTGCTTTCTAACTTCAGCCCCATCATTTGCAAATGTATATTTGGATCAGTGACTGTTAAATTTGGAATTTCAAGCTGCAAATCCAGTATCTTAAGCTGTTGTTCGATCGGTTTTGCCCGAAACTTTAATGTCATCGGGTCTAATCTAGACTGGAGTTGAGCCTCATTGCGGGTAATCACTGGCGTAGTCAAGGTACTATTCAAAGTCCCTAACCAGTTCACTTTGCTTTGTACTTTAAGTGGTTCCTTCAACAAAGACTGAATTGCACCGGGTGCCTGAGTAATGTTAATATCTGAACGAATCGCATATCCATTCCAACTCCGTTGAATATGATCCTGCCCCTTCAATTGGATCACTTCTTTCGGTTTGCATGGGTCTAGGACTAATTCAGCGGTCCAGTTTGCACTGCCATTTAAAGCCCCCATTTGAAATTGTTGATATTGCAACTTTAAATCATTCGACTGTTTGGTGCTGTGTTGATAATAAGCCTTCAAACTTTTATCCGCATAAAGATTCCCCCCTACTGCGACACAGCAAGCGTAAGTACGCCTCCAATACCCCACTTCAATTGAGTCATTTCTTCTATCTCAAGTTGTTTGTTTTTTATTAAAATAAATTATAAAGAGAATCTTTAAATAAAGATAATTGTTTTGCAAATAAACCCCTTAGATGCCATGCCCATCACATAAATGTGAAAACTTACGTCACATTTTTGCTTAAAAGTGTCATCTTTTAACATTTCTATCACGCAATAAAAAACCCAGCCGAAGCTGGGTTTTTTAGTTTCAATGAACCGTTTAAATGATTAACTCATTTTCACTTTGTCAAAGCTCAACTGACCATCTTGTGCAGTGATCATAATATTGTCTCCGGCCACATAGTAACCCGACAATATTTTTTGAGCTAAGTTGTTTTCAACCTGTTGCTGGATGGCACGTTTCAATGGGCGTGCACCGTAAACAGGGTCAAAACCAGCGTCAATCAATAAGTCAAAGGCTTGATCATCCACCGTTAAGCGCATATCTTTTTCAACCAAACGATCACGTAAACGAGCCAATTGGATATCGGCAATACCACGAATTTGCGCTTTTTTGAGTGAATGGAAGACCACTAACTCATCAATACGGTTGATAAACTCTGGACGGAAATGTTGCGTCACAGCATTCATCACCACTGCTCGAACTTCTTCATCTAAAGGATTATCACCCAACTCACGCACATCACTCGAACCTAAATTCGATGTCATGACGATCACGGTATTTTTAAAGTCAACCACGCGACCTTGCGAATCCGTTAAGCGTCCATCATCCAACACTTGGAGCAAGATGTTAAACACATCGGGATGTGCTTTTTCCACTTCATCGAACAGCACGACACTATACGGTTTACGGCGTACAGCTTCGGTTAACACACCACCTTCTTCGTAGCCGACATAACCAGGAGGCGCACCCACCAAACGGCTGACAGAGTGTTTTTCCATAAACTCGGACATGTCTATACGAATCATGGCATCGTCACTATCAAACAAGAAGTTTGCCAGTGCTTTAGTCAACTCTGTTTTACCAACACCAGTTGGGCCCAAGAATAAGAACGAGCCGCTTGGTCGGTTCGGGTCAGACAAGCCCGCACGCGAACGACGAACCGCATTGGATACTGCAACCACAGCATCATCCTGCCCAACGACACGGTTATGTAAGAACTCTTCCATATGGAGAAGTTTCTCACGTTCACCTTGCATCATTTTAGCCACTGGAATGCCCGTAGCAGCACTAACGACTTCTGCAATTTCATTGTCAGTGACTTTGTTACGCAGTAGTTTTGGCTCTTCTTTTTCCTCAACGACTTCTTCTTCATTGAGACGTTTTTCCAACTCTGGAATCACACCATACTGAAGACGCGACATTTCACCCAAGTCGTTTTCACGCTGCGCTTTTTGCAGCGCAATACGCGCCTGATCTAATTCAGCTTGAACTTGTTTGGTACCTTCAACTAAGGTTTTTTCAGCTTTCCAAACTTCTTCTAAATCATTGTATTCGCGCTGAACTTCGCTAATTTGCTTTTCAAGATGAGCGACTTCCGCACGACTACCGGCATCTTCATCCTTTTTCACTGCTTCAAGTTGCAGTTTCAATTGAATCAAACGACGTTCAAGTTTATCCAAAGCTTCTGGCTTAGAGTCCAGCTCCATTTTGATACGAGAAGCCGCTTCATCAATTAAATCAATCGCTTTATCAGGCAATTGACGGTCGGTGATATAACGATGTGACATTTTCGCTGCTGCAATGATGGCAGAGTCTAAAATTTTCACACCATGGTGCACCTCATAGCGCTCTTTCAAACCACGTAAAATCGCAATGGTGTCTTCCACACTTGGCTCATCGACCAACACTTTTTGGAAGCGACGCTCTAGCGCAGCATCTTTCTCAATGAATTGGCGATATTCATCTAATGTGGTTGCGCCAACACAGCGTAGCTCACCACGTGCCAGAGCAGGTTTGAGCATATTGCCTGCATCCATCGCACCATCGCCTTTACCTGCGCCTACCAGCGTATGTAATTCGTCGATGAACAAAATGACTTCACCATCTTGTTTAGACAAATCTTTCAGTACTGCTTTTAAGCGTTCTTCAAACTCGCCGCGGTATTTAGCACCCGCGAGCAATGAACCCAAATCTAAGGATAAAACACGTTTACCTTGTAGGCTTTCAGGCACTTCACGGTTAATAATCCGCTGTGCCAAGCCCTCAACAATAGCTGTTTTACCCACCCCGGGTTCACCAATCAACACGGGGTTATTTTTGGTACGACGCGACAAAACTTGAATGGTACGACGAATTTCGTCATCACGCCCAATCACAGGATCTAACTTACCTGCAAGTGCGCGTTCAGTTAAATCAATGGTGTATTTATTCAGAGAATCACGTTGATCTTCATGATTGTTGCTCATGACTTTCTCATCACCTCGAATTTTTAAAATGACTTTACGTAAGCTGTCTGCTTGTACGCCCACGCTGTTGAGTAGCGTTTTAGTTGCCCCCACTTCGGCTAAGGCTTGCATCACCCAATCGGTAGACAAAAACTCATCGCCTGCTTTTTGCGCGAAGCTATCTGCCAAATTCAGTGCTTTGACTGCCTCTGAACTTAAGTTGACGTCTCCTGTAGGATTTGTCAGTGTTGGTGCATCAGCTAGTGCTTGTTTTAATTTGCTTTGTAAAGCAGGTAAATTGGCACCCGCTTGTTGCAACAAACTCAGATTAGAGGTTTCATCTAACAATGTTGATAAAATATGAATACCTTCAATTGCGGTATGGTCTTTCCCCACTGCAAGTGATTGAGCATCTGAGAGAGCTTGCTGTAAGCGGTTTGTGAATTTTTCAAATCGCATTCTTGTTTTCCTCACAACAAATTTCGAACTTGATGAATATATGGGGACAATTGCTCAAAATTCAATTCAAATTTAATTAATTTTTCTACATTTTAACTTATTTTTCATTAGTTTACCTTAAGAATAAACTCATAAGACTCGATTATAAGATGGGTCTTATCCGCCTTATTTTCAAGCGCCAACCTAGATTATTTATGTATTAAAGACCACGACGGCATATCAATCAGTGATAACCAAAATCATTTGATCAATTATTAATCAAACAAGCAACGCATTTTTCTATTTATTCGTGTGATGAATTGTGTCCCAGTTTACGGAATCAAAACAAAAGCGTGAAGCATGAAAAAGGCCGATCACCAGATCAGCCTCAAATGACTTAAAAGTCAGTGTTTAATTTGCTTCAATAATCTCAAAATCATGGGTGATTTCAACCCCACCATCCATCAACATTTTGCTCGCAGAACAGTACTTTTCTGCCGATAATTCCACGGCTTTTGCGACTTGTTTTTCCTTCACCGCATGACCCGTAATCACAAAATGTAAGTGGATTTTTGTGAACACTGCAGGGATGCTATCTGCCCGCTCTGCCTTGAGTTCACAGCGTACATCGGTAATTTCTTGGCGTGATTTTTTAAGTATGGTCACGATGTCAAAAGAGGCACAACCACCCAGTCCTGTCAGGATTAATTCCATTGGTCTTGGACCACGGTTTTCACCACCATATTCTGGCGATCCATCCATGATAACACTGTGACCACTTTGAGTTTTTGCTTCGAAAGCAACATTCTCTAACCAATGAACAGTTGTTTGCATTGCAAGTACCTAAAAAAAGCTATAGATTGACGAAGTGACTGTACACTAACATAAATTGAGTTGATAAGGAATTTCAGCTCTGACTGTGTGACAAGTTCACCCTAGGTCTGTGCGATCTATATTTTATCCATTTTCGGAACCGTTAGCATGACTTCAAGCTTTTCACAATTAAGCACTGATGCGCTGTCTCCAGGTCAACTCCCCGAGTCAGTCAAAGCATTATTAAAACGCGCATATATTAATCGTTATCCTAAGCGTACCACCATCGTAGATGCAGGCTCAGAATCTAAATCTTTATATTTGATTTTAAAAGGTTCGGTCTCCATTATTCTGCGTGAAGACGATGAACGTGAAATCGTGGTCGCTTATTTAAATGCGGGTGATTTTTTTGGGGAAATGGGGCTATTCGAAGCAAACTCACAACGCACTGCTGAAGTGCGTACACGTGATGTCTGCGAAATTGCTGAAGTAACTTATGAAAACTTCCATGAACTCAGCAAGCAATACCCTGACCTAAGCTATGCAGTATTTGCACAGCTGGTACGCCGTCTAAAAAATACCACACGTAAAGTGACTGACCTTGCATTTATCGATGTTTCAGGTCGTATTGCACGTTGCCTAATCGACTTATCGTCGCAACCTGAAGCGATGATTTTACCAAATGGCCGCCAAATTCGTATTACGCGTCAAGAGATTGGACGTATTGTCGGTTGTTCACGTGAAATGGTTGGTCGTGTTTTGAAAACACTCGAAGAGCAAGGCATGATCGAAACTGATGGTAAAGCCATCTTAATTTTTGATGCCTCTTTAGAAGAGTCAAAAGCGAATGCTGATGACTATGAAGACGAAGAATAAGACTTTCCTCCATAGCTGATACAGCCAAAAGCAAATCTTAGGATTTGCTTTTTTTTATGTCTTTAAATCTGCTTCTGCTTTGACAAAATCATGACAAACTTTGTAAAAATAGTGATTTAACCTACTGGGCATAACTGTGTAACCTAATTCGACCGAAAAAACGCAGTCCATAAAAGGAAATGTTGAATGCAATTTAAACCCTTAGCCAATACAGGCATTTTGGTTCCTGAAATTTGTCTCGGTACCATGACCTTTGGTGAACAAAACACCCAAGCGGAAGCTTTTGAGCAACTTGACTATGCTTTGGCGCAAGGCATCAACTTTTGGGACACTGCGGAAATGTACCCTGTTCCTCCAAAACCTGAAACCCAAGGTGCGACCGAAAGCATTATTGGTCAATGGATTGCCCAGCGCGGCGGTCGGGACAAGCTATTTTTAGCCTCTAAAATTGCGGGGCCATCTCAAGGTGGTAGTCATATTCGTGATGGACAGACTCGTTTTAATGCAACCGACATTTCTTCTGCCCTAGATGGCAACCTAAAGCGTTTACAGACCGATTATATCGATTTATATCAACTACACTGGCCACAGCGCCCAACCAACTTTTTCGGCAAATTAGGCTATGAAAACAGTGAAGTCCAAAACACGCAAACCGTGACCTCTTTGCAAGAGACACTACAAGCATTAGAAGCAGAGATTCAAAAAGGACGTATTCGTTATATTGGCTTATCTAATGAAACACCATGGGGCACCATGAAATTCCTGCAGATTGCAGAACAGCTTGGTCTATCTAAATTTGTCAGTGTGCAAAATCCATACAGCCTACTGAACCGTACTTATGAAATTGGTATGTCGGAAATTGCGAAATATGAAGGCGTTGGTTTACTCGCCTACTCCCCACTCGCTTTTGGCTATCTCACAGGTAAATTCCGTAATGGTGCACGCCCAGCGAATGCTCGCGTGACGCTTTTCAGCCGCTTTAGTCGTTATAGCAACCCAGAGAGTGAATGGGCAACAGAACAGTATGCACAGCTGGCTGAACATCACGGTTTAACGCCGACGCAACTGGCTTTAGCCTTCATCAAGCAGCAGTTTTTTGTGACCAGTACGATTATTGGTGCGACCAACTTAGACCAGCTGAAAGAAAATATCCAAGCCTTTGAGATAGATTTATCGGAAGAAGTTTTACAGGGTATTCAAGCTATCCATCAGCAACAACCTAATCCTGCGCCATAGATATTTCTTAGTTAGCTGTTCAGGTGAAACACGACTTCACCTGTCACAAATAATTTATACTTTTCAAAATCATCAACTGACATTAAAAAAGGACGCCTTAGCGTCCTTTTTTACTCAAAGATAAATTAACGTCTTTGATTATAAACCGCTTGAGCAGCAGCTAAATTCTTACGCATTGCTTCAATACGTTGACTATTTGATGGGTGTGTCGACAGGAATGAAGAACCGCCTGCTCCATCAAGCTTATTCATTTTTTCCCACAGACTAATTGCGGCTTGAGGGTTATAGCCTGCTTTAGCCATCAACATTAAACCACCTTGGTCTGCACGACTTTCTAAGCTACGTGAGTAAGGCAAACCAATACCAATTTGACTACCTAGCTGCGCTGCTGCTGAACCTGTTTGACCTACACCTGCCGCACTTAAACCAATACCCAATGCCAAATCCGTTAATGCCTGCGCACCCACTTTACTCTTCGAGTGCTCTTCTAAAGCATGCACCATCTCATGTCCCATCACCGCTGCAATTTCAGCATCCGTTAGGTTCAATTTATCGACAATACCTGTGTAGAACACCACCTTACCACCAGGTGCAACATAGGCGTTGACCTGATTTGACTTAAGTACTGCCAACTGCCAGTCAAATTTCGTTCCAGTTTGATTCATTTGATCGGCATATGGCTTCAAGCGATTGAATACACCATAAATACGCTTATAGGTCGTAGATGAGGTATCTAAGGTCTTTGTGCTTCGCGCTTCATTCACTGTTTTGTTGAAGCCTTGGGTTGCTGCTGCATTTAATGTTGCAGTGTCTGCACCTGCCACTTCCGCAAAAGTTGCACAACCTGAAATGGTAACCACACTTGCTGCACACAAACTCATTAATATTTTATTTTTCATTATTGCTTAACTCCATCCATCTCAAAGCATTTTACATAATGTGCTGAATTATATTGAATAGATTTAAAGTGTTAAATATCATCACCGCGTTTTATCATAGCAATTATGTAAAAATATCTTCACAATTAAGTACAATAAGCCAAATTTCAGCGGTAAAGCCTTATCTACACGCCACCTTAAACCTACTTACATAAACTGAATTAAAAGCCAATAAACCAAACACAGGATATTTAAACCCAAATACAGGTGGCTTAAGGGTTCAATTTTTTCCTCAAGGGTCGCACTTTTACGCTTTGCAAACAGAAATGCATTTTGGAGCAGAATGATTGGCACCAAGATACAAGCAATAATCACAGACAATCCAATGAGCGCACTATAAATCACGTCTGGATCGGTGGTTTGCCCTTGAATAATCATCATCGCGATTGTTGGTGCACCACCCATAGCAAAAAGTAGTGAGTAAAAAATAGTTCCCGCGATATTCTTTTGCATCCTGCCTGCTCATCTGTTTATTGTGCATTTTATTCTAACAAGCACTTATACACTATGTCGTGCTTATTCATGCAACTTTAGTCGGGAAAATCATTCCATCTCAGCAGCTTAAATCAATATCTGTCAAGCGCATGTACAGATGTACCGCACAAATAAAAAAACCCTGTACGAGACAGGGTTTTTATTCAATGCCTTATCGCTTAAGCGTCAAATGGATGACGTAAAACAATCGTTTCTTCACGGTCTGGACCTGTAGAAATGATATCGATTGGGCATTCGATTAATTGTTCAATGCGTTTTACATAGTTGATCGCTGCTTGTGGCAATTGATCCATTGATTTCGCACCAAACGTAGACTCAGACCAACCTGGCATTGTTTCGTAAATTGGTTTTAAAGTTTCAAATGCAAGCGCATCAGAAGAACCAACACAACCAGAATCAGCAGCTTCGTAACCTACGCAGATTTTCACTTCTTCTAAACCGTCAAGAACATCAAGTTTAGTTAAGCAAATACCTGAAAGTGAGTTTACGTCTACAGAACGACGAAGGATTTCAGCATCGAACCAACCACAACGACGTTGACGACCCGTAGAGGCACCAAATTCAGAACCTACAGTCCCTAAGTGCTTACCAATCGCATCACCTACGTCATTTGCAGCGTCATAAACCAACTCAGTTGGGAACGGACCTGCACCTACACGTGTTGTGTATGCTTTAGTAATACCCAATACATAGTCAAGATGTAATGGACCCAAACCAGAACCTGAGCTTACGCCACCAGCAGTCGTGTTTGAAGACGTTACATACGGATATGTACCATGGTCAACATCTAGAAGTGAACCTTGAGCACCTTCAAACATGATGTTATCACCGTTTTTACGGTAATTATGCAGCTCTGTAGTCACATCAATCACAAGTGGTGCAACCACTTCACGCCATTGATCACACAGCGCAAGTACATCTTCTAATTTAACTGCTTCTACGCCGTAGAATTGCGTTAATTGGAAGTTATGGTACTCAAGAAGTTCAGTTAACTGAGCTTTAAGATGCTCGCCACCACGAACCAAGTCTGCAACACGAATTGCACGGCGTGCAACTTTGTCTTCATACGCAGGACCAATACCACGACCAGTGGTACCAATTTTCGCATTACCGCGCTTGATTTCACGCGCTTGGTCAAGTGCAATATGGTTTGGCAAAATCAGTGGACAGTTCGGAGAAATACGTAGACGTTCTTTAACTGGCACGCCTTCTTTTTCAAGAATATCCATCTCTTTGATGAGCGCTTCAGGAGAAAGCACTACACCATTACCAATTAAGCACAGTACGTTTTCACGTAAAATACCAGATGGAATGAGGTGTAATACAGTTTTCTTACCACCAACGACAAGTGTATGACCTGCGTTATGTCCGCCTTGATAACGAACGACCGCAGCCGCTTGATCTGTGAGCAGGTCGACGATTTTACCTTTACCTTCGTCGCCCCATTGGGTACCGAGTACCACAACATTCTTGCCCATAATAGCCTCATTGCATCATGCTGTTAAAATTGAAGAACTTCTCAGGTTTTAGCTTACCTGAAGAAGTGATTAAATCTGTTCTACAGTCCATTGACCTGCAACATTCACCAACTGGTGCGTTGCATATGGAAGTGTAGTTAAATCATCCTGCCCCAAAAGTTGAATCACGCTCATGCCTTGAGCACGCGTGTGTTCAATCGCTTGGATCAAATCTGTTTGAGTACCTTTGGGTGCAACCACAAGACTGTTTTGCTGAAAACGACCTGCACTAAGTGCATATAAGTCACAACTAAAGCCTGTTGCTGGACGTGCACGCCCAAAGTGCTCACCAATTCCATCATAACGTCCACCTTGTGCCAATGGCGCAGCACGGTTTGGTGCATAAACGGCATACATTAAGCCCGTATGGTAGTGATACGAACGTAGCTCAACCACATCAATACCCATCTGAAGATTTGGCCAACGTGCTTGAATCTCAGATTGTGTAGTTTTTAATGCATCAAAAGCGTGCTTAAATTCTGCATCGGCAATGACATCTAAACTTAAATGCGTTTGCAAGGCATCTAAGTCACTTGCATAACGACCTAAAGTATAAAAGTCTGCACCAAAATTTAAATCTTGGGTAAATTCAGCCAATTCTGGCAGTGCTTTACGTTGGTATAAATCAGAGAGTTGACGTTCAGTCGCTTTGTTTAAACCCGCAACTTTCACCATACTACGGAATAAACCCACATGGCCTAAATCCAAATGGATACCGTCTGCAAAACCTGTTTTTTCAAGCAGGCTGATCATCACATCAATCAGTTCCACATCGGCATCAATGCTGTCTGAACCAAATAGCTCAGCACCTAACTGCAAAGGTGTACGCGTGGTATTAAAGCCTTGTGGTTTGGTATGTAGGACTGTTCCTGCATAGCAATAACGAGCAACGCCTTCAACTGGATGTACATGCGCATCAATACGAGCCACTTGTGGTGTCATATCGGCACGCACACCAAGCAAACGACCAGAAAGCTGATCAATCACTTTAAAAGTGGCTAAGTCTAAATCTTGATTCGATTCTGAAAGAGAAGATAACGATTCGATGTATTCAATGAATGGCGTGTACACCAACTGATAACCTCGAGTTGCGAGGAAATCTAATGCTTGACGACGCAAAGTTTCAATCACTTGCGCCTGTTCTGGTAGTACATCAGCTACACCATCAGGTAATAACCATGTCTCTGAAATGGGCATGTTGTAAACCTAAAATCTTGTCTGCGCGGAACGAATCCGCATAAAAAAATCGGGGCACACCCGATTTCTCTTAGTCTATCACGATACAATGTGCTGTGCATTAGACAATTTCGGAAAATTTAATTTATCGTTTCGATGTCATCGTTAACAACTTTATACATTCTTACCGATTTTGAGCGAACCATTCAAAACATGGCTTTAGACAATGCCCAAGTATCAGAATAAATAATATTAACTCAGCCTAGTGCTCTGCACAGATTGGAAAAATTCATATAAGACTTTGTTTTATATTTTATTTCCAATTATACCTATGCTTGCACAAAAGGCACATTCTTTTATACTTCAGCTCAATTTAACAGCAACAATAAATACTACGTCGTTATACCGATAACACTTTTAATCACATATTTTTTACTTGGGGAAAATTCGATGGAAATGCACAGCAACTTATATTACAAGCATCCAGATGCTCAAATCATGTCAAAATTAGACCGATTATTTCAAGAACACCGCGGCGATGCGAGTCAATTTACGGCTTTAGTCTGTGACATCAATCCAGAACATGGCGCTGAACTGGCCGAAGATATTTTAAATACCGTCGATAATATCGAGTTTGACTTGGGTACTGAATCGCTATACTCCCTAGCGGGTTATTCCATCGCACACTTTGTACATGGTTCATCAGGTGATGAGTTCATGGAAGCGATTTTGTTCTTCCTGAAAGCCTTGCTTCCAGACATCCATGCGCAAGCATGGGGTTGCGGTGATGATGATCCTTGGGAGTTTTGGTTCAAATTTGAAGGTGATGAACTGGTTCGTGAAGATGATGAACCCCTAAATGATCCTGAAGAAGATGAAGAAATTAAAGCCAGTATTTATGCATGGTGGCACGCAGATCTACCTAAAGAAATTAAAGAAGGCTTTTTAAACGAAGAGTCATAACATCCTAAGCAGCATGATTAGAGTACAAGTCCTATCACTTTGAGTCATGCTGCCACATTCACGGGCGATTTTGTTATCAACTTTTGAGCTACCAAATCGGCAGTTCTGTGGTTTGTTTGATATTTTGCAAAGGAATTTCTGTTTTAATACTTTGTATATTGGGGATTTTATTCAAGCGATGGATTTGAAACTGCCGATATGCATCCAAATCTGCAACCACAATACGTAAAAAGAAATCACAATCCCCTGCCATTAAATGACACTCGACCACTTCAGGAACTTCACGAATCGATTCAACAAATTGGTTCACCGTTTGCGGATCCTGACTTTTTAGCCAAATGCGTGCAAAAACGGTCAATCGCAGATTCACTTTAGCAGGATCAACCAAAGCCACATAAGCCCGAATAATCCCGTCTTCTTCTAGTTGTTTTACTCGTCTTAAACACGGTGAAGCAGACAGTCCAATGCGCTGAGCCAGTTCATTATTTTGAAGTTTCCCATCGACTTGTAGTACTTGTAATATACGCTTATCTGTTTGATCCATAAATTCCACCCCTAAAGCATAATTTTGCTCAGACTTAACCAATCACAGCATATTATTCCAAACAAGCTCTATATTAAGCTAAATAAAGCAAAAAATATCTTCGAAAAAACCCTACACTTATTCACCTACTGCACCAAAACCTAGCACGCATAGGCGATTTAAAATGTTCTCCCTTAGAAATACGACTCAAGAACTCAATGACTCCACCGATTACGTCGAGTTTAAACGTGGTATTAAAACATCTATCCCCATGCTGCTGGGCATTATTCCTTTTGCTTTGGTCTTAGGAACACAAGCCACTCAAAAAGGCTTTAGCCATTTAGAAGTTCCATTATTTACTGGTCTAAACTTTGCGGGCGGTTCCGAATTTGCTGTGCTCGAAGTTTGGACCAATCCACCCAATTTTCTCGTTTTAATTTTCATTACGTTCCTAGTCAATAGCCGTCACTTACTCATGGGTGCAAGTCTCGTGCCCTATTTACGCCATTTGCCTAATCGACAGGTTTTCCCTGCCCTGTTTTTCATGTGTGATGAAAGTTGGGCCGCAACGCTTGCCGATGCAGAAAAGAAGAAAAGATTTGGGCTACAACAGGCCTTTAGCATGTCCTACTACGCAGGCATCTGTTTTGCTCTGTATTTGATGTGGGTCAGTTTTACCAGCTTAGGAGCCATTCTTGGTCCTTTGCTAGGCGATGTTCACCGTTATGGATTTGATATGGCCTTTGCTGCAGTATTTTTGGTTTTACTACGTGGTATGTGGAAAGGCTTCAGCGCCGCACGCCCTTGGCTTATCAGTCTAATCAGTGCGTCCATTGCTTATTTATATTTACCGACGGGTTGGTATATGCCTATTGGGGCAATCTGTGGCATCGCCTCTACCTTCTTATTTATTCAGGAGGATGAGCTATGATCCACAGCACAACACTTATCGCGATTTTATTGGTCGCAGCAACCACTTATCTGACGCGTATATTGGGCTATGTTTTGCTGAAAAATAAAACTTTAAGCAACAAACAACGAAAGATTTTGGAAGTTGTTCCCGGCTGCGTACTTATTTCAGTAATTGCACCTTATTTTGTCAAAGACAATGTCGCAGATCTACTCGCCATTGCCATCACATTGATTGCAGCTTCACGCTTTTCACTTTTACCAACCGTTGTGATTAGTATGCTGAGCGCGGCATTATTACGTACCGTGCTCATCTAAACTTAATTTTTAGCGTTCAGGCTGTACGGCTTTAGCGAGAATATTCACCAATTCAGCGTTTTGTAACTCAACTTTTTGCAACTTAGACGTGGTCTGTTCGATCACTTCCTGTTGCACATGCATCTTTTTTGCAAGATCTTGCATAATTTCCAAGGTCTTTTTTAAATTTTCTTCAAGATGATGTACTTTTTCTTGCAGTTGATTCTGCTCTATGCTTGGATCGGTTTTATCTGCCTGATTTTTAAATTGAAACCAAATTAAAAATACGACAGCGACCGCCAACAGCAAAATAAATCCCCAAATTAAGATCAACATAAGCACTGCTCTACATTATTTTCGTTTATAAAGTCATGATAACCACAAGTCTGTCTTCGGTCTATGCCTATCATCTTGTTTTCGGAGTAAAAGATGCTTAAAAATAAAGGACTTTAGGTGGTTGATGCACTAAAAGACTCACACAAATCCAATAAGCGGTTTGCATAGCCCCATTCATTGTCATACCACGCAAAGACTTTGGCTTGATGCCCCACCACCATGGTTTGCGTTAAATCAACAATCAGTGAATAGGGTGAATGGTTAAAATCCGAAGACACCAAAGGTTCATCCGTCACATCCATAATTTCACGGTAGTCTAACTTCGCCGCCTGAATCAGCACTTCATTAATTTTATGGTCGGTAATTGGGGTTTGCGAAATAAAGGTCAAATCAATTGCCGCCACATTAATGGTTGGCACACGAATCGAATAACCATCGATACGATCGGCCATTTTTGGCATGACTTGTTTTAAAGCACCAAGGGCTGACGATGTGGTGGGAATAATATTTTGACCTGAAGCACGAGCACGTCTTAAATCACGATGCGCATGATCTAATACAGACTGATCGGCAGTCACTGCATGAATTTCGGTCATGAGCGCAGTATCAATTCCAAAAGCATCATCAATGATTTTAACCAAAGGCACTAAGGCCTGTGTTGTACATGACACACTGGAAATGATTTGGTCACTGGCTTTGACCTCATGATGATTCACCCCATACACAATGGCGGCATCAACCGAATCAAAAGGTGCCGCGCCAATAATCACCCGCTTTGCACCTGCGCCGATATGCCCTGTTGCCGCTTCGCGCGAGCGAAATAAACCTGTGCACTCTAGAACCACGTCTACATGGAGACTTGCCCAAGGTAAATCTTGCGGGCTTTCCTGACGCAAGACTTCAACTTTGAGTTGTGCTTGATTATTTGATAAATGCAGAAAAATACGTTCATTTTCATAACTTAAATCGACTTTCCCCGGAAAGCGCCCATGCGTGGTGTCATATTTAAATAAATGCAATAAGGTTTCTACATCTGCTACATCATTTACCGCGACGATTTCAAACTGAAAGTTCTTTGGATTTTCAAACCAAGCGCGTAGTACATTACGTCCGATTCGACCAAATCCATTTATCGCCACTCGTTGCATGACTTGCCCTTATGTATAAAATGATGAAAGATAAAGCAGGCCTATATTAATGGATTTATACAGATTTGGTTAAGCTTTCTTTTTCTATGACCCATCAGTGAAGATGATGAATATGAACCCTTAAGTCATAAGTTGACCAGCCTGACCACCTCGCACTAATCACCTCATCTCCACGAAATGATATAAATATCCAACAATAACAAGCAAAATCTTAGAACTATCGAATACATAGAAATGTCATCAATTCGCCTTAAAGTGATTGGTACAACATCCTTTTTCCGTTATAATTTGGCGTTTTAAAATTTTTAAGCCAGTATCTGAAGTCAGCGTATTTAGAATAAGACTTTCTTCAGCTACTATTAGCCAAATCGAAATTATGGAGTGACTTGGTTGTGAGTACTCGTTTTATGACATCAGCTGAAATTCGCGAAGCTTTTTTAAGCTACTTTGAATCGCAAGGGCATACACGTGTCGCGTCGAGTTCTCTAGTTCCCGCCAACGACCCTACTTTGTTGTTTACCAACGCGGGTATGAACCAATTTAAAGATTGTTTCTTAGGCCTAGAAAAACGTGATTATGTACGTGCAGTGTCTTCACAAAAGTGTGTCCGTGCAGGTGGTAAACACAACGACTTAGACAATGTCGGTTATACCGCACGTCACCACACCTTCTTTGAAATGTTAGGTAACTTCTCATTTGGCGACTACTTCAAACGTGATGCAATCAAATTTGCATGGGATTTTCTCACTGGTGAAGCTTGGTTAGCTCTACCTAAAGACAAACTCTATGCAACGGTTTACCACACCGACGACGAAGCATTTGATATCTGGAACAAAGAAATTGGTTTAGATGCATCACGTATTATTCGTATTGGTGACAACAAAGGCGGCCAATACGCATCAGATAACTTCTGGGCAATGGGTGATACAGGTCCATGTGGTCCATGTTCTGAAATCTTCTTTGACCATGGCGACCATATTTGGGGTGGCTTACCAGGCACACCTGAAGAAGATGGCGACCGTTTCATTGAAATCTGGAACAACGTTTTCATGCAGTTCAACCGTACTGCGGACGGCGTATTGCACCCTCTTCCGGCGCCTTCTGTTGATACAGGTATGGGCTTAGAGCGTATTTCTGCTGTTTTACAACACGTTAACTCAAACTACGAAATTGACCTATTTCAACACTTACTCAAAGCAGCCGTTGAAATCATTGGTTTAGATACCGTTGCACTTGAAGCAGAAGCTCGCGAAAAAGGTACACCAGTTCAGTACCCTGCATCACTTAAAGTGGTTGCGGATCACGCACGTTCATGTTCATTCCTAATTGCTGATGGTGTAAACCCATCAAATGAAGGTCGTGGTTATGTACTGCGTCGCATTATCCGTCGTGCAGTACGTCATGGTAACAAGCTAGGCGCAACAGGTTCGTTCTTCCACAAAATGTTGAAGCCACTGATTGAAGTGATGGGCGAAGCTTATCCTGAACTTGCTGCTCAACAAGCACGTATCGAAGCACAACTTCTGAAAGAAGAAGAACAATTTGCCAAAACACTTGAGCAAGGTTTGAAATTGCTTGAAGGCGAATTGGCGCAGTTAAAAGGTTCTGTAATTCCGGGCGAAGTAGTATTTAAACTTTACGATACTTACGGTTTCCCAACTGACCTAACTGCTGACATCGCACGTGAACGTGATTTAACAATTGACGAAGCAGGCTTTGAAGTTGAAATGGCTGCTCAACGTCAACGTGCACGCGATGCAGGTAAATTCGCAATTGACTATAACAGCGTGGTTAAAGTTGAAGGCGAAACTCAGTTTGACGGCTATGACGCAACAATTGGCCAAGGTCTAATTATCGCGATCTATAAAGATGGCGAACAAGTTGATGAAGTGGTTGAAGGTGACGAAGCCCTCATCGTACTGAACCAAACCCCGTTCTATGCAGAAAGCGGCGGTCAAATTGGTGACACGGGTATTTTCAAAAATGACACGGGTATTTTTGAGGTTCAAGACACCAAGAAATCAGGTGGCGCTTTTGTCCACCAAGGTATCGTGACTGTAGGTAGCATTAAGCTTGCTCAAAATGTTGAAGCAACAGTCAAAGCAGATATCCGCGCTGCAACTGCGCGCAACCACTCCGCAACTCACCTTTTGCATGCTGCACTACGTCAAATTTTAGGCGAACACGTGCAACAAAAAGGCTCATTGGTTGCGTCAGATATCTTACGTTTTGACTTTGCCAACGATCAGCCCGTTTCATTTGAACAACTTCAAGAAATTGAACGCTTAGTGAATGCTGAAGTGATTGCAAATACAGCAGTAAGTACTGAACTTCTCGACATCGAATCTGCGAAAGCAAAAGGTGCGATGATGTTGTTCGGTGAAAAATATGGCGATGAAGTTCGTGTACTTTCAATGGGTTCAATCATTGAAGAGAAGAACTTCTCAATTGAGCTATGCGGTGGTATTCACGTTAAACGCACAGGCGATATTGGCTTGTTCAAAATCACTTCTGAAGGTGGTGTAGCTGCGGGTGTACGTCGTATTGAAGCGGTAACAGGTACCAAAGCCATTGAAGTTACTCAAAAAGCCGACCGTGATATCAATATCATCAATGGTTTATTGAAAGCTCAAAAAGACCAAACTTTAGAAAAAGTTGAAGCCTTAGTCGACACAGCATCAAGCTTGCAAAAACAGATCGAGCAACTCAATCAAAAACTTGCCAGCTTCCAAGCTGCTGAACTGCTTAGCCAAGTTCAAACGCTTGCGGGTCGTCAAACGCTGATCACGACTGTTCAAAACATGGATGCGAAATCACTTCGCAACCTACATGACGGTGTGAAATCCAAATTAGAAAATGCAGTCATCGTACTTGCTGGTGTTGAAGGTGACAAAGTTAGCCTGATTGCATCTGTAGCAAAAGACTTTACTGCTTCTATTAAAGCAGGTGACATCATCAAACATCTAGCAACTGAGCTTGGTGGTAAAGGTGGTGGCAAACCTGACTTAGCACAAGGTGGCGCGCCACTAAACGAGAAGTTTGCAACAGTGATGGCAGATTTAACTGCTTGGCTTGAAGCGAAATAAAACTTCACCTTTTGTGTAACTGACCCTGAATGATGCATTCAGGGTCATGGTTTATATGGAACAACTATGGCATTAATCGTTCAAAAATATGGCGGTACCTCTATGGGTACTCCAGAGCGCATTTTAAATGTTGCTCGTCGTGTAAAGCGTTGGCATGACCACGGCCACAAGGTTGTAGTGGTTGTATCAGCAATGAGTGGCGAAACCAATCGTCTACTTGCTTTAGCGAAAGCCATTACCGAAACCCCTGACCCACGAGAATTAGACCAAATGGTTTCTACGGGTGAACAGGTAACGATTTCAATGTTAGCAATGGCGCTCAATTCTATTGGCGTTGAAGCTAAGTCACTTACAGGTCGCCAAGTCGGTATCAAAACGGACAATGCGTTTACCAAAGCACGTATCGAGTCGATTGACACCGATACCATGACTGCGCATTTAGATGCTGGTCGTGTGATCGTGGTTGCTGGTTTCCAGGGCTTCGATGCCGATGGTAACACCACCACGCTCGGCCGTGGCGGTTCAGATACTTCGGGTGTAGCACTTGCTGCTGCATTAAAAGCAGATGAATGTCAAATCTATACAGATGTAGATGGCGTTTATACGACTGACCCACGCGTTGCACCAAAAGCGAAAAAAGTAGACCGTATTTCATTTGAAGAAATGCTGGAAATGGCATCACTTGGTTCAAAAGTTCTACAAATTCGTTCGGTTGAATTTGCAGGAAAATACCAAGTGCCTTTACGCGTATTATCAAGTTTTGATAATGACGATGATGGCGCATTCGACGAAGAATTTAAAAAGAACGTCGGAACACTAATCACCACTGAGGCGGAAGACAACATGGAACAACCAATTATCTCTGGTATCGCATTTAACCGTGACGAAGCTAAACTTACGATTCTAGGTGTTCCTGATGAACCAGGTATTGCATCTAAAATTTTATCGCCAATTGGTAATGCCAACATTGAAGTGGATATGATTATCCAAAATGTTGAAGAAGATGGTACAACTGACTTCACCTTCACGGTAAACCGCGGCGAACTTGCAAAAGCAACAAAAATTCTTCAAGAAACTGCTCAAGCCATTGGTGCGCGCGAAGTTGCTACACGTGACGACATTGTTAAAGTGTCAATCGTAGGTGTGGGTATGCGTTCACACGCAGGTGTTGCAAGTAAAATGTTTACCGCCCTGGCTGATGAAGGCATCAACATTTTGATGATCTCAACTTCAGAAATCAAAATTTCTGTGATTATTGAAGAGAACTATCTAGAACTTGCTGTACGTTCTCTACACACTGCTTTCGGTTTAGACCGTGAACACGGTGAATCAAGCGCACGCGCTTAAGCAATCTTGCGAAAAACTTGTCATTGTCTGACAGTTTTTGCAAAAGACTACAAAAATCAGGAGCCACTATAGTTTTTTCTATAGTGGCTCTGTTATATTAAGCCCGAGGCTTTCTTAAATTTAGATGAATGTTATACCTAATGTCACTAGATATCTAAAAATTCAAGTGTCATGCGGTTGTATTAAACATTTGTTTAAATTTTTTTAAATACAAAAAATTATGTATTTTACTTTAGTACAACTGCAGGTTTAGCGTTTTGCAAGGAGATAAACATGCTGATTTTGACCCGACGCGTCGGTGAAACATTAATGATTGGGGATCAAGTAAGTGTTACTGTACTTGGTGTCAAAGGCAACCAAGTTCGTATTGGTGTCAATGCTCCCAAAGAAGTATCTGTACATCGTGAAGAGATTTATCAACGCATTCAGCATGAACGTGCAATGCATGAACATCTTCAACATCTTGATCAGGACTACCAGCCTGCATTTGAAGATGAAGGTGCACAGCAGAATAATTTCAATCGTTAAGATTGAAACATTCAGATATAAAGCGGCCCGATTGGCCGCTTTAAATTTTTATATAGCCTCTTTTTGCTCAAGCGCCTCAATCACTTTCTTTACAGGCCCAAAACTACGACGATGCTCGTCGATGACCCCATGTTCAGCAATCGCTTCAAAATGCGCTTTGGTTGGATAACCCTTGTGTTTGGCAAAACCAAACTGAGGATATTTTCGGTCCATCTCAATCATTTGATGGTCACGTGTCACTTTGGCCAAAATACTCGCTGCTGAGATTTCAGCATGTAAAGCATCCCCACCCACAATTGCCTCACAGCTCATGCTTAAGCCTTGTGGAATTTTATTACCATCAACCAAGACATGTTCGGGCTGTATCGTGAGCTGTTCAACCGCGCGGCGCATCGCAAGCAAAGATGCTTGTAAAATATTGATCTCATCAATTTCAGCAGCACTTGCCTCAGCAATCGCCCATGCCAATGCTTTTTCCTGAATTTCGACAAAAAGTTTTTCACGTTTTTTTTCAGTCAATTTTTTGGAATCATTCAACCCTTGTATTGGGTTATTCGGGTCTAAAATTACCGCAGCAGCGACCACTGAACCCACCAAAGGGCCGCGCCCTGCCTCATCTGCACCTGCAATTTGCATTTTCTACTCTCATAAAAAATGGCTGATCAACAGCCATTTTAAAAACTTAACAATTTATTCGGCTTAGTTTAGCATTTCGGAGGCGCATGTGGCTGTTGTTTTTGTTGCGGCTAAAGCGCCATAGGTTGCCTTTACTTTGGGATCAATTGCCGCCAAAGCCAACTGCTCTTTAGAGAATACTTTGGGAGAGTTATCACCTACACAGTTACATACTTCACGTTTTTTCTTTTGTTTTTGGTCTTCTGATAACAGCTTACTACCCATGATCCATGTCGGATTAGTTTCGATTTCATCCATACATTTTGCATGTGAGGCCATTTTAATAGCCGAGATTCCATCATCATCTGAGATAGATAAAGGATTCGACACACACGCGGAAAGCATAAGCGAGCCAAACAAACAGAGAGTTAACTTATCATTTTTCATACAGATACACCCTTTGTTGTAAAAGAAATCAGGCTTCAATTGTTATTATTCACATCAATATAAAAGATAAACGCCAAAAAGTACAAAAAAACTGCAAAGAAGCCAGGCATGTCCCCGCTTCTTTGATATATCACAACTTAATTCACCGCTTCAGCCACACATGCATTGATGGTTTTGGTTACTGCATTGCTAATAATAGTTGTACGTGCCGCAGGGTCAATGGCCGCTGTTGCCACATCGACAGCGGTAATATTTTGTGGGGCTTTTTCACTTACGCAACCACAAATTTCAGCCTGAATATCGGTTTTTTGATCAGCCGTCATAAATTTGGTTGCTGTTTTCCATGCTGGTAGATTATTCAACTCAGTCGTACATTTTGCATTAATGGCAATTTTAAGCGCTGCTGTACCCAGTTGTTGCGTGGTGGTCGTCGTATTGGTCGTTGCCATATCAGTCGTTGTACAAGCCGAAAGGATCAAAGCCAAAGGAGCAAGCACTGCAATCATTTTTTTCACGGATATATCCATTTATAACAGTTAAAGTGCGCGTATTTTGCCAAATCTTTGCTAGTTACGGAAACACTATTTCCATGCCATTTTAATATCTTTCGCTTATTGCACAGTTTTAGATCAGTCATGCGTCACTGGTCTGTACAGCGTTGCAGAATATCAACGCTATGTTGCATCTACTACATTTTTGACCTACCTATAGTTCTATAAAATGGCGCAACATAAAAATGGATGTGAATCTAATGAACTCGGCAAATACCCATTACACGCGTACTGCTCAAATCCTGCATTGGCTCATGGCAATTATCTTTATTGCTGCTTGGCTGATTGGTTTTTATAGCGGAAACTTCCTCAGCTATGATGCTGACGGTAGCTTTAAAGGGGATGTCATTACCTTACATAAGAACATTGCAACCACGATTATTTTTCTGGTGGTAATTCGTATCTTTTGGCGTTATACCCACCCTGCACCCAAACTTTCAGACAGCATGTCACCGTTAATGCAAAAAATGGCCCACCTCGGTCATTTGGCTTTATATTTCATTTTGTTGGCTTTGCCAATTACTGGCTGTTTATTTAGCTGGAGTGCTGGGCACCCTGCACCGGTATTGTACCTTTTTGAAATTCCCCGTTTAGTACAAGACAATCCACAGTTACTCGCGATCGTAAAACCTTTACATATCTGGATTTCATGGGCAGCTGGATTACTGTTGGTAGGGCATATTGCAGCAGCACTGAAACACCACTTTATTGATAAAGATAATGTGTTAAATAGCATGACCAAACAGGCAAAGTAAGACCAAGTTGAACCAGCCTAAAAGCATCAATCTGTTGCTTTTAGGACTTCATCCACCACACATCCTTTCAGCGTATTCAACACACCCTGTTGGACCACCTGTTTTTTGACTTGTTCATCAACTACGGCATGTAGCAAGGTTGTTGCTGGAATATCCTTTAACGCATTTTCACCCACGCAACCACAGATTTGCGTTTGGAGCTGATTCTTTTTCTCTTCACCAAGCAATGCTGTACTGACTTTCCACAGCCTTGTCGCTTCAAGCTCAACACCGCACTGATACACCACCACTGGCTTTAATAGCTTTTGAGTTAACCCTGTATCGGTTTTGAGCAAATAAACTGCAAAGAGCACAAAAATAACCACAAGCACTGCAATCATTTTTTTCATATTGATCTCACATAAAAAAGACAGAGCGAACTCTGTCTTTAAAAGGGCATCAGATTAAGCAATGGCTGCAATTTCAGCCGCCCATTTTTGCTTCTCTTCTGCCGAAATAAACGACGCCTCAAAAGAGTTCAGCGCCAATTGTTTTAGCTCAGCTGCTGTTAAGTCTAACGCATCTGTAATGGCAATAAAGTTATCATTCATATAACCACCAAAGTACGATGGATCATCTGAATTTACTGTCACTTGCACACCTTGTTGCAACAAACGGCGGATGTTGTGCTGTGCCATATCGTTAACGACACATAGCTTTAAGTTGCTGAGTGGACAAACTGTCAGTGGCATTTTCTCTGCGATCAAACGCTGCATTAATACAGGATCTTCTTCAGAGCGCACACCATGGTCAATACGATTCACTTTAAGCAAATCTAAAGCTTCCCACACATATTCTGCTGGACCTTCTTCACCCGCATGCGCAACCACTAAAAAGCCAGCTTCACGCGCTTTAGCAAAGACACGTTCAAACTTTGAAGGAGGATGCCCAACTTCGCTTGAGTCCAAGCCCACACCAATGATTTGATCTTTATACGGCAATGCCTGTGCTAAAGTTTCAAGGGCTGCTTCTTCACTTAAATGACGCAAGAAACACATAATCAAATGCGAACTAATGCCAAATTTTGCCTTGGCATCATCACATGCGCGTTGCAGACCATTAATCACTGTTTCAAAAGCAATACCGCGGTCAGTATGCGTTTGTGGATCAAAGAACATTTCGGTATGCACTACACGATCTTCGGCACATTTTTCAAAGTATGCCCAAGCCAAGTCATAAAAGTCTTGCTCATGAATCAGTACATTTGCACCTGCATAATAAATGTCTAAAAATGATTGCAGATTGTGAAAATTATAAGCCTGTTTCACTTCTTCAACCGACTTATAAGGAATGTCTATTTGATTACGCTGTGCGATTGCAAACATGAGTTCTGGCTCAAATGTCCCTTCAATATGCACATGCAATTCAGCTTTTGGTAAAGCACGAATGAGCTCCAATTGACTCATATCTTTTCCTCTTTAAAAATAAAAAAGGGCGTAAACTGAGTTTACACCCTTATCACTATTTGATGAATTAGCCACCAAATAACGCGAATTTTAATGCCCAAAGCACAGCCACGATCCACACCATGTACGGTACAGTCGCCGCTTTACCGGTGAACAATTTAACCAATGCATAGCTAATAAAGCCCATCGCAATACCATCTGCAATTGAGTAGGTAAATGGCATAAATACAATGGTTAAGAACGCAGGTACAGCTTCAGTAATATCATCCCAATCAATATGGGTAATCCCCTGAATCATCAACACACCAACAAATAACAATGCTGGAGCTGTTGCAAAACCAGGTACAGATTGAGCTAGAGGTGCTAAAAACAAACATAAGATAAATAACACACCGACCACAACTGCGGTTAAACCTGTACGGCCACCAGCAGCAACACCCGCAGACGACTCAATATATGGTGTCGTCGAAGATGTACCTAATGCTGCACCAGCAACAATTGCGGTTGAGTCTGCAAATAATGCTTTTTTCAAACGTGGAAGCTTGCCATCTTTCAGTAAGCCTGCACGGTGTGACACGCCAACCAATGTACCTGTTGAGTCAAATAAATCGACCAAGAAAAATACAAAGATGACACCCACTAAGCTTGCCGTAAATAGACCTTCAAAGTCCATTTGCATGAATGTTGGAGCAATTGATGGAATCTCACCAACAACACCTTTAAACTCGCTTAAGCCCATTGCTGTTGAAATTGCAGTTAAAGCCAAGATGCTGATAATAATAGCACCACGCACTTTAAAGTGATGCAGTACAACCACCATCAAGAAGCCAAATAAAGCCAAAAGAACCGTCGGTTGCTTTAAGTCGCCCAATCCAACCAAAGTCGCTGGATTGTCCACAATAACGCCTGCATTTTTTAAAGCAATCAGCGCAAGGAATAAACCAATTCCGCCGCCAATCGCAAGCTTAAGCGACATTGGGATTGCATTCACAATGGCTTCACGGATCTTAAACATACTGATCGCAATGAACACCAAACCTGATACAAACACTGCAGCTAAAGCAGTCTGCCAAGGCACACCCATACCCATACACACCGAATAGGTAAAGTAAGCGTTTAAGCCCATACCCGGTGCTAATGCAATTGGATAATTTGCAACAATACCCATAACCAAACAGCCAATTGCGGCTGCAAGACAAGTCGCTACAAAGACAGCACCATGATCCATCCCCGTTTCGGATAAAATCATTGGATTCACAATAATGATGTAACACATGGTTAAGAATGTGGTTACACCTGCAAGAAGCTCTGTACGAAAACTGGTTTTATTTTCACTCAGTTTGAACATACGCTCGAGCATATTTTCTGAAGATGGATTAGGAGTCGTCATGACCTAGCCCCTGTAAATAAACTTTTAAAACTGTATAACTGCCAAAAAATTTCGACACTCAGTACGATGAAAATCTGATTAAATTTCTGGAAGTTAAAGCAATGAATATGCCAAATTTCCTCAATTTAGGAAAAGTTTATTTAGCCATGAATGATTCAAACGCAGGGTCGAACCATATATACCTAAACAAAAAAGCCGCATAAACCGTATGCAGCTTTCAACAAAAAAGTCATTTTAGACTCAAAGTCTAAAATTCAATATATCTTGGCGCGAATTATAACACACTGATTTTTAATTGTTTTAAATTTATTTTTAATTAAAATTCAACACGATAAGTCATTTATACATGATTTTATTCTATCTTAAGCTTCAAATTACTTTAATGGAGACCTGATCGATTATTGCTTCAGCATCACTTTGAAAACGAGCTATTGACTTTTTCAGGCACGACGTTTGCCTTTGAGAGAGGACTCAACTTTTGCACTTTAGGCTCAGTACTGTTCATGAGTTGATTCAACTGTTGCTGTTTTTTCGTTTCTGTATCCTGAAAAACAACAAACCCAAGCAAACAAACAGCAGCCACAAAAATAGGGATTAGAATTTTTTTCATGACATTCACAATATCCACAACTGCTTTAGCATGATTACAAATCATAACAAATAATACAAAGGGCCACACATTTATCAGATAAAAAGTATCTTCACACTTTATAGTTTTTTCTGATTTAATTATTTCAATAACATAAGATTAAATTAAATGAGTGAGAAAAAAATATGATCAAAGTGCTCAATTTTGTAATATTTTATATTTCAAAAAATTACAGTTGATTAACCTTTTATGAACATAATTTGGTTTAGACAAGATCTTCGCATACACGACCATGCCGCACTTTGGCATGCAAGCCAACATGGACCTATGCTGGCTTTAGTGATCCTATCCCCACAACAGTGGCTATTACATCATGATGCAGCTGTAAAAATTGATTTATATGTCAGACAATTGCACGATTTAAAACAGAGCCTTGCTCAGCTGAATATTCCTTTGCTCATTCTAAATATTCCGCTGTGGCAAGATATTCCACGTCGGCTTTCATCTTTGTGTCATACACTGCAAGTACAACAGATTTTTGCAAATATCGAAATGGGCGTGAATGAGCTTAAGCGCGATGCCGAAGTTCAACAATGCTTAAATCAGCAACACATTGAATTTACACTCTTCCAAGATCGAACCCTCTTTCCCTTAAACAGTATTCGTAACCAATCTGGTAAGCCCTATCAAGTCTTTGGCGCTTTTAAAAAAACCTGTTATGAGCGCTTAAATATTGGCTTACCGCAGTGCTATCCACTCCCTTCTACGCAGCAGCCCATACAACTTCCTACCGATTTAAATACAACCATTCCACACATTGAATCGCTGATTGATGTGAATACGAATGAGCTAAATCAAATTAAAGCCTATTGGCCTGAAACGGAAATATATGCGCTTTCAGTGCTCGATGATTTTATTGATCACAAAGTTAGTGGCTATCAAAAAGAGAGGGACTTTCCATTTTTAAATAGCACCAGTCAACTTTCAACTTATTTAAATCTCGGGATCGTGTCGATTCGCCAGTGTCTCAATGCCCTGTTTCGTGCTCAACACGGTCAATTTATGATTGATAACACAGGCCAGCAGACTTGGTTAGATGAATTACTTTGGCGGGAGTTTTATCAACATATTTTATTTGATTTTCCACATGTCTCTAAACATCTACCATTTAAAACCAACACACAGCGTATTGTTTGGCGAGATTCGCCTGAAGATTTAAACGCATGGCAACAAGGTCGTACTGGTATTCCAATTGTGGATGCAGGCATGCGACAACTACTTGCGACAGGCTGGATGCATAATCGAGTTCGTATGATTGTCGCAATGTTCTTAACTAAAAACTTGTTGATTGATTGGCGTCTGGGCGAGCAATGGTTTATGCAACATTTGGCTGATGGTGACTTAGCGGCCAATAATGGCGGATGGCAGTGGTGTGCCTCCACGGGCACCGATGCTGTGCCTTATTTCCGAGTCTTTAACCCTGTGAGCCAATCTCAGAAATTTGATAGCAATGGTGATTATATTCGACAGTGGCTGCCAGAGCTTGCACATTTAGATGCCAAAAACATTCATGAGCCTTATGCGAAGCAGCAGAATATGGATTTGGACTACCCCAAACCAATCGTCGATTTAAAATCCAGTCGTGTTCGTGCCATCGAAGCATTTAAAGGGCTTTAAACACCTAAAGTTTGGGCTAAGTTCTGCTTAGCAAGACGCTCATAGCACTTTTGGAAAAATGGCGTCTGGTACAGTGGCTGCGTTTCCAAAAAGTGCCTTAACACTTGTTGACGCTTCTGCACATAAAGTGAGGGCTCAACCCAAGCATATTCTTGCCGAATTTGGCATTCATATTCAGCAAAACGCATAGGATCGCTGGCTAAAATAGCCAGATCAATATCCAATAGATAAGCCAAATCAGTATCAGCGGTCGGTGCATGTACTTGGGTTGCTAAAATCCATGCATAGATCTTTGCAATTTGCTCAGCTCCAAGCACATTTTCAAGCATCCGTTGCATATAATCGGCGCTTTGCTGCTCATTATCATGTGCTTTCGGGTTATAAATGACATCATGAAACCAAATGGCCAACTCAACAGACAAAGTATCATCCAGGTAGATTTTGATCTGATGAAAATGCTCTAAACATTCAACAATATGTTGAATGTTATGATAATGTCGCTGCACTTCACTATAGGCGCCATACAGCGACGCATAGAAATTTTGAGTGGTATCGTCATCCAAACTCAGTTTCTTTGCGGTAAGCGCCCAATAGTCCTGAAACTGTTTTGTATACTGCGCCATTGGAATGCCCTTGCATTATGCCGCCTGTTCATCTCGTTTAAAGACCAACTCACCTTTTAATGAGCTGTCGGCATCAAAGTAATAACCATCTGTTTGGAATGATTTTAACCCTTCAATTTGATCAATTTGGTTTTCAATCATATAACGCGCCATCAAACCACGTGCTTTTTTGGCATAGAAACTAATGACTTTATATTTACCATTTTTCTGATCTAAAAACACAGGTTTAATAATTTCTGCTTGAATTTTGCTTTCTTTCACGGATTTATAGTATTCATCCGAAGCAATATTCAGCAAAATTTTAGAACCAGCGTGCTCTAAATCTTGGTTAATTAAATCGGTAATATGATTGCCCCAAAACTCATACAGATTATGTCCGCGTGGGTTAGCCAGCTTGGTTCCCATCTCTAAACGATACGGCATCATCAAGTCCAATGGACGTAGCAAACCATATAAACCAGAGAGCATTCTTAAATGTTGCTGTGCGTACTCAATGCTCGACTCTGACAAATGATAAGCATCTAAACCAGTATAGACATCGCCCTTAAAAGCAAACATAGCTTGTCGGGCATTTGCAAAGTTGAATTCTGGCTGCCAATCGCGAAAACGATCGACGTTTAAGGTGGCAATTTTTTCACTGACGCTCATTAAGCTTGCAATTTCACTTGCTGACAGTTTGCGACTAACTTCGATCAATTCTTGGGAATGTTGCAACAATCTGGGTTGTGTATACGCATCGGTAGGTAAAGCAGTTTGGTAATCTAAAGTTTTGGCAGGAGAAACAAGGGCAAGCATAGATAACCTGATTAAAAAACAATTAAACAGACTATATCAGTAGACTTATTTTATTGCCAATCTGTGTTTTTAATAAGCATAAACGGTTAAACTAGCCGATTCTCCTGTTATATGTATCGATTCTCTATGTCTGAGCAGATGTTCATTCAAGGTCCAGTTGGACAAATTGAAGTTTTTGTAGATTATCCACAGGGTGAAGTGAAAGGATTCGCGGTAGTTACTCACCCCCATCCACTCCAAGGTGGTACGCCTCAACACAAGGTTCCAGCATTACTTGCGCAAATGTTCTTAGAACGTGGTTGTATTGTGTACCGTCCAAGTTTCCGTGGCTCAGGTCAAAGTGTTGGTCTACACGATGAAGGTCATGGCGAAACTGATGATGTTCTTGAAGTGATTAAGCATGCTCGTGCAGCACATACAACTTTACCCTTTTATGCGGGTGGTTTTAGTTTCGGTGCGCATGTCATGGCAAAATGCTATGATGCTTTACAAGAAGAAATTCGACCAAAACAAACCATTTTATGTGGTCTACCAACGGCAACGGTCGCAGGTGTGCGCCACTATGTAACACCACAACTTAAAGGTGACATCTTATTCATCCATGGCGAAGCAGATGAAGTTACCTTACTGTCTGACATGATTACATGGGCTAAACCGCAGCGCCATTTAGTGACTGTATTACCTGGTGCAAACCATTTCTTTACCGGTTACTTAAAACAGTTACGTATTGCGATTACACGTTTCTTGTGGATTTAACGCATCACTCAGTTCAGGAAAGAAACGGCTGTCTAACATTAGCCCCTTTCTTTCTTGAACTTTTATTTTTAATCTAGACCTATCTTTTTTTTCTATTCCAACGCTTAATAAGCCATTTCCAGCAGCTTCATTAGTCACCCCTTATATCTCTTGTCAAAATAGTTTTAAGCCTCCTTTTGAGCGCTAAACTCAACCAGCACGATCTCCATCAAATACCTGTTTTAAAAATCAGTGAGCATTTAATCCTGCTAATGGTACTTTATGCAACAATCTACTCTTGAACTTGATATATTCTGCACATCATTATTCAAATAATAAATTATACAATCAACATCTTAGCTCGTGAGAGCTATTCATTTAAATAATTTTTAAAATATTCAGGGATTTTATGAAAACAATTCTCGGGGCAGTTTTAGTCACTATAGCCACCACATCAGCCTGTGCTCAAGACATTATAGGAACTTGGCGTTATATCGATGATAAAACTGGAGAACCCAAAGGTCTGGTGAAAATTGAAAAGCAAGCCAACGGGACTTATGCTGGAACTGCACTGAAAGCAACACCTCGTCCAGGTTATACAGCAAAAGAGTTTTGCACCAACTGCCCTGCACCCTACACCGATAAGCCTATTATTGGTATGCAAGTGATTACCGGTTTAAAAACTGAAAATAATATTAATTATACGCATGGCAAAATCATTGATCCCGTTTCAGGCAAGCTGTATAGCCTAAAAGGTAAAATTAGCCCAAATGGGAAAAAACTATTCTTAAGAGGTTATTTAGGCGTTTCTGCTGTGGGACGCAGCCAGACGTGGTTACGTGTGGAATAAGGCTTATAGCACATCCAGTTATAAGCGCGTTGACCCATCAAAATATTAAACGTGTTCTGTCCTAAAAAATGCTGAATCAGGAAAAATCAATTCAGCATTTTTTATCTATTCAATTAGCCTTTCCACTCAAACTCAGTAAAACTTTTATCTGTTTTTAGCGTATTTTCAACCGCTTGTGCAAGTTGGTTCAACAAGCTTCGTTCAGCAATTCGGTCTAACCAGTCTTGCTCTTCTTCTGGATAAGAGGCAATTTCGCACACCAGATTTCCTTCGCTGTCATGACCTTGGCACGTAATAGACAGTGGCAAAGTATGATTATCGACACTCACAGCCACCTGATCACCACTTTGTGGCAATGTTTCAAAACCAAATTGACCTAACTTTTGAACCAGCAAGTCTTGTACCTGCTTCTGTACCACACCGCTTTCACTTACTTCCTGCTGCTGTCCATGCTGTGCTGTAAATTGTAATTTTCTCATTGATCATCCCAAAGGCTTTTTTGTTATATGGGTTTAGCATAATGACTTAACACAAAACAGCCAAGCAAAAGCTTGGCTGTTCTCACACAAAATATCTAAGCTTTAGTCTTATTCAGTGACTTGGATCGCTAAACCAGCTTGATTGCTTAATTGCGTAAAGGTCGGGAAACTGGTTGCAACCGTTTCAGTACCAATGATTTTAATTTCACCAGAGGTGCGTAAACCTGCCATTGAGAAACTCATTGCAATACGGTGATCGTGATGTGATTCAATTTCGCCACCGGTGAAAATCGCGCCCCACTCACCTGAACGACCTTTACCTTCGATGATGATGCCATCGTCAGTCGGTGTACAATCGATACCCATGGTTTTTAAACCATCCGCCATCACTTGAATACGGTCTGATTCTTTCACACGCAGCTCAGCAGCACCTGTTAATACAGTTTGCCCTTCCGCACATGCCGCAGCAATGAACAATGCAGGAAATTCATCAATCGCCAATGGCACTTGATCTTCAGGCATATGAATACCTTTGAGTGTACGTGTACCTTGAATACGAATGTCTGCAATCGGCTCTCCGCCTGCAATACGTTCATTTTCAACGGTAATGTTCGCACCCATTTGCTTCAAAATCTCGATCACACCTGTACGCGTTGGGTTAATGCCCACTGCTTCTAAAGTCACGTCTGAACCTTCAGTAATCGCAGCACCCACCATAAAGAAAGCAGCCGATGAAATATCTGATGGCACTTGAATCTCTGTACCGACTAACTTACCGCCACCTTGCAGTGAAATACGGTTGCCTTCTGTTTTCACGTCATAACCAAATGCACGTAGCATACGTTCAGTATGGTCACGTGTAGGTTCTGGTTCGGTAACAGATGTTTCACCTGCTGCCCACAAACCTGCCAATAAAATCCCAGACTTCACCTGCGCAGAGGCCATTGGCAAATCATAGTGAATGCCTTGTAAAGCTTGGTTTCCAGTGATCGAAACAGGAGGTGTACCACGCTCACCTGTGGTTTGAATCTGTGCACCCATTTCGCGTAACGGTTTAGCAATACGTTCCATTGGACGCTTCGACAGTGATGCATCACCCGTCATGACAGAGTCAAATTTTTGTGCAGAAAGCATGCCTGAAAGTAGACGCATCGAAGTCCCTGAGTTACCCATGTAAAGCGCACTTGCTGGTGCTTTTAGGCCATTTACGCCCACACCATGAATCGTCACTTCACCATTTTTAGGACCTTCAATGCTCACGCCCATATCACGGAAAGCTTGTAAGGTTGCTAACGCATCTTCACCTTCCAAGAAACCTGTCACATACGTCGTTCCTTCCGCAATTGCACCAAACATGATTGAACGGTGTGACACAGATTTATCACCTGGCACGCTAAACTTACCTTGGAAACTTTTTTTACCCGGTAATATGGTGAATTGCTGTGTCGTCACTTTATTGTTCTCCATGAAAGGTTTTTGAGCGAGCATATGGTTAAAATGCTGGCGTGCTGCTTGCGCATGTCCGAGCAAGCCCATTAAAGCATGTGAATCTTCATCTTCAATGAGTTTACGAATCGTTGCCAGTTGGTTTTCAAAACCATCTACGGCATTTAAAATGGCTTTTTTATTGGCAAAAAAGATGTCATGCCACATTTGTGGGTCACTTGCCGCAATTCGAGAAAAATCGCGGAATCCCCCTGCAGCATAGCGAAAAATGTCTAAATTATCTTCACGGTTTGCCAGTTGTTCAACTAAGTTAAAAGCCATCAAATGCGGAAGATGACTGGTATGCGCTAAGACTTCATCATGCTTGGCCACATCCATACAAATCACTTCTGCTTTCGCAGCTTGCCATAGTTGGATCAGTTTCTCTACGGCCCAATCAGCACTGGTTGGTAACGGTGTCAAAATCACTTTATGATTTGCAAATAAATCGACCTTACCTGCATGCACACCTGTATGTTCTGCACCCGCAATTGGATGCCCCGGTACAAAGCCAGCAGGCAATGCTTCACCGTACACAGCTTTGGCCGCATCGACCACATTACCTTTGGTACTGCCCACATCGGTAATAATCGTATGTTCATGCAAATATGGTTTAATGGTTTCCAATACTTTTTGCGTTGCACGAACAGGCAAGGCCAAAACCACCAAGTCCGCACCTTGAACTGCCTCCACAGGGTCACTATAGCCTTGTTGGATTAAGCCCAAAGCTTTGGCATTCTGTAAGGTTTTTTCCGAACGTGTAGAGGCTACAATATTTTGGGTTAAACCTTCAGCAATCATCACCCGTGCAAGACTTGAACCAATCAGTCCAAGACCAATAAATGCAACTTTTTCAAACAGTGGCGCAGACATAATTTAAGCGTTCGCCTCTAAACCTAGTACGTTGGCCAAAGCCGTTAAAAATTTCGTATTTTCAGCTTCAGTTCCAATCGATACTCGTAAATGACTGGCGATGCCCACGGGACGAACAATCACCCCTTCTTTTAATAAAGCATTAAAAGTTTGTGCAGGATCGGCTTGTATATCGACCAAAATAAAGTTGGCACGAGAAGGCTCATAGTTTAGACCTAGCGCTTTAAACCCTGTTTCAAGTTGCACCATGCCCGCTTTATTGACCACACGTGATTTCTCAATGAAATCTTCATCTTTCAGTGCAGCAACCGCTGCCACCATGGCTAAATGGTTGACGTTAAACGGCTGACGAATACGATTTAAGAAATCTGTCACTTCTGCCGATGCTAAAGCAAAACCAACACGTAATGCCGCTAAACCAAAGCACTTCGACATGGTACGGCTAACAATCAGGTTCTGATACTGTGCTAAAAACTTTAAGCTATTAAAGTTTTCTGGGAAATATTCCACATAAGCTTCATCTAAAACCACGATCACATGGCTCGGTACTTTTTGCATGAAGCGCTCAAATTCGGCCTCTTCAAACCAAGTTCCTGTCGGATTATTGGGATTTGCAATAAACACCAATTTGGTATTGTCTTTAATTGCCGCCACCATCGCGTCAAGGTCATGCGAAAAACCTTGAGCAGGTACCTCAATCGCTTCAGCATTGATGGCTTGCGTGACCAAAGCATAAACTGCAAATGCGTGTTGGCTATACACTACCGAGTCTTTATCTGAAACAAATGCACGGGCAAAAATTTCAAGTAGATCGTTTGAGCCATTGCCTAAAGTAATACAATCATGTGCTACACCAAACTGCGTATGAACTTGATCCTTCAAGATAAAACCACCACCGTCTGGATATCGTCCAATTTCCGCCAATTCAGCAGCAACTGCTTCTTTTACTTTGTCCGAACAACCCAAAGGGTTTTCATTTGATGCAAGTTTAACAATATCGGTTATCCCCAATTCACGCTCTAATTCGCTAATTGGCTTACCTGGTTGATATGGTTTTAACTTCGCAATACCTTCATTGGCTGGAGCAAACGACATGTGACCTTCCATTCTTACAAGTGGTGTACATGGTTGAATTTAGAGTAAACCCAACCACCTTAGAGATTACAGTACTGCAATCGGGTATGAACCCAACACTCGAACTTCTTTCACGAGTGGACGAATCTCTTCAATCGCCGCTTTAACATTGTCTTGTTCCACATGACCTTCTAAGTCGATGAAGAAAACATAAGCCCATTTTTCAGGCAGTGCTGGACGCGTTTCGATACTGGTCAAACTAATGTTGTGCTTTGCAAATGGTGCAAGGATTTCCAATAATGCACCTGCACGATCATGTGCAGAAATCAGCAATGACGTTTTATCATTACCGCTTTGCGGGATTCTTTCACGACCAATCACCAAGAAACGTGTAGTGTTCTCAGGATTATCTTCAATATTGCTGTGTAAAATTTCTAAGTCATAAATACTTGCTGCAACATCAGATGCAATAGCAGCCGAATGCCATTCAGTACGAATACGACGTGCCGCTTCAGCATTCGAGCTTAAAGCTACACGTTCCACACTAGGATAGTGCGCGTCCAACCATGCACGGCACTGCGCCAAAGTTTGCTGATGCGCATAAATTTGTTTAATGCTGTCTTTACGCGTGTTTTCAGACACAAGAAACTGGTGATGAATACGCAATTCAACTTCACCAATCACATTTAAGTTTGAGGCTTTAAAGCAATCTAAAGTATGGTTGACCACACCTTCTGATGAGTTTTCTACCGGCACCAAACCATAGTGGGCACTGCCTGCTTCCACTTCACGGAACACTTCATCAATCGTCGGTAACGGACGAACCACAGCATCATGTCCAAAGTGCTTCAACACCGCAGAATGTGTATACGTACCGACAGGGCCTAAAAATGCAATACTTTGCGGCGCTTCTAGAGCCAAACATGCAGACATGATTTCACGGAACAAACGTGCCATGGTCACATCAGACAAAGGGCCTTCATTACGCTCCATAACATTCCGTAAAACTTGCGCTTCACGTTCTGGACGGTAAAACATTGGATTCTCTTCAGAAGCAAATTTTGCTTTTGCAACAGCTTCCGCCAGTTTCGCTCGACGATTAATAAGTTGTTGAATCTGTTGATCAACAGAGTCGATATCCTGACGGATTTGGTTGAGGTCAAGAGAAGTCGTTGTGTTTTGATCGTCTTGGATCATTGTTATGTCGCCCTTCATAAACATTGTGCAAACAGTATAACAATAGTTAGCTTTGAAATCTTGCGCAATAAGACTTTGTATGTTTCAGTGCTAAAAACATACAGTTGATTTAATCATCAAGTTTATCAATAAACTGCCCCAATAATAGACATCAATAAAACCACTGAGCCCTGCCTATTTTCTTCTTGCTGTTATGCATAGAACAGCACTCAAGCAAAACACTAAGACAATGTTTTGCGAGTCTTAGCTCAGCGCTTTTAAAGCTGCGTCTAGCTTTTGAAAAATTTTGCTACACCTTCACAAAAATCACCATTCATCCGTATTTCAGTGCGTTAGAATATCTTTTAAAATATGCTTTGCTTAAGTTGACGTATTCATAACAAAGAGAGTATGCAGCAGTAGCGATTGCTCTATAGTCTCAATAAAACAATAATGAACTGTAGGTACTGTCATGCACAAAAAAATTGCAGTCTTGGTCACCTATGACTTTGAGGATGCCGAATATGCTGAACCCGTAGAAGCATTTCGAGCAGCTCGGCATAGTATTATTAACCTTGAAAGTCAGGCTGGCAAAATCATTTATGGCAAAAAGCGTAAAGCTTTTGTCACCATTGACCAAAGTATCGATGATGCCTCCGTGCATGACTTCGATGCATTACTCATTCCTGGCGGTTTTTCGCCAGATAAACTGTGCCAAGATGAACGCTATATCTTATTTGTCAGGCACTTTGCAAACATGCAAAAACCCATTTTATGCAGTGCCGATGCCCCAAAAGTTTTGATGCATGCAGGAGTCGTAAAAGGTCGACGTATGACGTGCATCCACCACCTTCATCAGGACTTAAAAGATGCAGGTGCGGTGCTTTATGACACAGGTGTTGTGAATGACAATAATTTATACATTTCATCGCAAACCCGATATGACTTACCCGCCTTTATACAAGAAAGTTTATTGATACTGAACCGATAAAAAAGAGCCTACTTGAGGCTCTTTTACGCATGTTTATATCAACACTTAAGCCTTAGCGCCCAAGTAGACTACGTGCGACAATTTCTTTCATAATTTCATTGGTCCCGCCGTAAATGCGTTGGATACGCGCATCGACAAAGAAACGTGAAATTGGATATTCACTCATATAGCCATAACCACCAAAGAGCTGCAGTAAATTATCTGCCACCTTCATTTGCATGTCTGTTGAAAAACTTTTTAGCGCAGCCGCGGTTTCGACATCCAATTTGCCTTGCATATAAAGCTCAACGTTTTGATTGTAAAAAGCAGCTGTGGCTTGTTCATCAATCTTGGCTTGAGCCAAAACAAAACGTGTATTTTGGAACTGCGAAATATGTTGACCAAAGGCTTGACGCTCTTTGACGTATTGGATAGTGACATCTATCGAACCGCGAATTGCCCCTATAGCCGTTGCTGCAATTGCTGTACGCTCTCGTGGTAGCTCTTGCATCAAATAAGCAAAACCTTGACCTGCTTGTCCCAATAATTGATCTTTCGGGACTTTCACATTGTCATAAAACAACTCAGAAGTGTCTTGCGAATGTAACCCAATTTTGTCGAGGTTGGTGCCTTTTTTAAATCCGTCTAAGTGGGTATCGACTAACATCAGTGAAACACCCTTTGCGCGGGCTTGCGGATCAGTTTTTACTGCCAAGACCACAAGGTCGGCATGCTGCCCATTTGAAATAAAGGTTTTAGAACCATTTAAAATATAATGCTCCCCTTGCAAAATGGCATTACTTCGCATGGCTTGTAAGTCTGAACCCGCACCCGGTTCCGTCATTCCAATCGCACCGACCACCTCACCTGACACCATTTTCGGTAACCAGTACTGCTTCTGTGCTTCCGTTCCAATGTGCAAAATATAAGGCGCAGCAATTTCAGAGTGACACGAAATACCTGTCGATAAAGCACTAAAACCCGCACGTGCCGACTCTTCCACCAACATCAGTGAATAATGCGTTGGAACACCATAACCACCGTATTCTTCAGGAACATCGACACATAAGAAGCCATTTTCACCCAAGGCATTCCAGACTGAGCGCGGCATTAAGCCTTCTCGTTCCCACTGTTCATAGTGTGGTGCAATCTGTTCATTCATAAAACGGCGAAAGTTATCGCGAAATAGTTCTAGGTCTGCATCGTAATTCAACATATTTCTTCCTTGTAGTGACTTAGTTTTATTATTCAGCCCACATGCTAGCCATTTTTAACGCAACTGTCATGACCGCATCAGGCCATTTTTTTTATGTCAATAAAAAAGGAAGCTCTTAGGCTTCCTTTTTAAGATGAACTGAAATTATGCGTGAGCATTTTCTTCAACAGCCATTTGGCGGTCTACTTCATCTGGATTTGCTAGTGCAAAATGTAATTTCTCTTGGTCTAACTGACCGACCCATTTCGCAACAACAATCGTTGCCAATGAGTTACCCACCAAGTTGGTTAAGGCACGTGCTTCAGACATGAAACGGTCAATACCTAAAATGAGCGCAAGACCCGCCACTGGAATATGACCAACGGCTGACAAAGTCGCTGCCATCACAATAAAGCCCGAACCTGTTACACCCGCAGCACCTTTCGATGAAATCAATAACACACCCAATAAAGTCACTTGGTGCATAAGATCTAGCTGAGTATTGGTCGCTTGTGCAATGAAGATCGCAGCCATCGTTAAGTAGATTGAGGTACCGTCTAAGTTAAATGAATAGCCTGTTGGAATAACCAAACCAACCACTGACTTTTCACAACCCGCAATCTCAAGCTTTTTCAACATACGCGGTAAAACCGATTCTGAAGATGAGGTACCCAGTACGATCAACAACTCTTCGCGAATCATACGAATCATTTTCAAAATACTGAAGCCACAAAGACGTGAAATAGTACCTAAAACCAAGAAAATGAAAAGTAAACAAGTAATGTAGAAACAGATAATCAACTGAGCAAGCTGCGCCAAGCTACCAATACCATATTTACCGATGGTATATGCCATTGCACCAAAAGCACCAATTGGAGCAAGTTTCATGATCATGTTTACAATGTTAAAGAACACATGAGAAATTTGATCGATGAACTTGAGTACAGGTTTACCTGCATCGCCCAATTTATGTAATGCAAAACCAAACATCAAGGCAAATAGTAGCACTTGCAGGATTTCACCTTCAGCAAATGCACCAACTACAGTGTTTGGAATAATATGCATGAAGAAGTCGACAGTTGTTTGCTGCTGACCAGATTCAACAAACTTTGAGATACCAGAAGTATCTAGTGTTGAAGGGTCTACGTTCATGCCTACACCTGGCTTCCAGATGTTAATGACCAGTAAACCGATCAATAGTGCAATAGTCGATACAATTTCAAAGTAAAGTAGCGCAACACCGCCTGTTTTACCCACAGACTTCATACTTTCCATACCCGCGATACCACTCACGACGGTACAGAAAATTACTGGCGCAATAATCATCTTGATCAGCTTAATAAAGCCTTGACCTAGAGGATAAAAAAGCTCGCCCCAGCCAGGTACATATTTTTCAACGCCATTGATAACTTGCGTACCACTAGGGAAAAAATGTCCTACTAAGATACCCGCAATAATCGCGACAATAACTTGAAAATATAGTGACTTATAGATTGGTTTCTTAGTCATAACGAATACTTCTGTAAATCAAAAGACTGAAAAAATCGGTATACCTATACTTCCTCATAGGTAGTTGGCTTTCTGATAAACACAAAAAAGCCCACAGTTTGGACCGCATCCAAACACCGGGTAAAAAAATCATGGTGTACAAACAACAGCACTGTGACAAAAATCACAGTTCATTCATATTTACTGCAATGGGAGAGACTAAAAACTAGCGAGTCACAATTATTGGGTAAATTTTACCTAACATTCTTTAATCAAAGTAAACTGATTTCAGTCATAATGTATAAAATCTAAACAATATGACTCATACTTTAGTCTAATGGTGGGAAATTTATTTAAAATTAAAAGTGCTGTTTTTTTTGATTGTTCCACTAAAATAGCACAACACAGCCTTCACTTACTTTGGTTTTTCCATGAACAACAAAAGAAATATTTATAAAGATGCTGAGCACCCTTTTGCCCAGTTTGTTCGCATTATTGGCAAAGGGAAAAATGGTGCGCGCTCACTCAGTTATGAAGAAGCTTACCAAGCCTTTGATATGATCTTGAAAAATCAAGTGTTAGATGTACAGCTCGGTGCATTTCTGATGCTACTACGAGTTAAGGAAGAGTCTGTAGATGAACTGGCAGGCTTTGTTCAAGCCACACGAGATCAACTGCCGTTCACGCCTTTAGAGGTCGATTTAGACTGGTCTTCTTATGCAGGCAAGCGTAAACACTATCCATGGTTTCTCTTAGCGGCACTGACTTTAGCTAAAGCAGGTTATAAGGTCGTGATGCACGGCGCATCTGGTCATACCATTAACCGTATTTATACTGAACAGGTATTAGAATATCTCGATTTTAATATTTGCCAAACTCAAGCAGATGTGGAACAGGAATTAGCGTCGTGTAATTTTGCTTATCTACCGCTGCACGCCATCTCCCCGATTTTAAGTGACTTAATTTCCCTACGAAATGTTATGGGTCTTCGTTCACCTATTCATACTCTTGCACGCTTAATCAATCCATTTAATGCCAAAGCAACCTTGCAAGCTATTTTCCACCCTGCCTATCGTGGTTCGCATCAGCAAGCGGCATTTAAACTGGGCTATCAAAATAGTGCGGTCATTAAAGGTGAAGGCGGTGAATTTGAACGTAACCCAGATGCAAAAACACTGATCTGCGGCATTAAAAATGGTGAACTCTACGAACATGAGCTACCCAAACTCACTGACAACCGAAGCCCAATTGAAGAAGAACTGGATTTGGCTGAGTTTAAAGCAGTTTGGCTGGGTGAAAAACAGCATGAGTATGGTGAAATGGCAGTGACTGAAACCATTGGCATTGCACTCTATACCATGGGGGTGTGCGATACGTATGGCGATGCCATGCAACAGGCCAAGCAGCTTTGGCACACCCGTTTCTAAGCATAAGGGTCAAGCAAAAGCGTGAACGTTATTCGTCACGCTTTTCGATCCAGTAAAAGTCGGCCCAGTAAGGATAATGCTTTCCTGAAGAATGAATATTTCTGAGATTCAACTGATCACCAATATGGATCTCAATTTTTTGAGATTGATAAGGGCCAGATAAATAAACATCTTTTTGTTGTCCAATGAGGTTTGAACAATAGATTTGATGGCTTTTTATCTTTTTCGATGCTTCACCTGCATGGGCGTTATGGATGTTTATTCCAATCAACAACATCGGATAACCATCATTTTTCATTGATGTGTATTGTGTAACTGGATTTTGAAAATTTTGACTCGGTAATACAGAAACATCTAATAAACATTCAATTTTTCTTGCATCACTTGTTGGCTCTGCAAATACATTAGTCGAAATTGCAGTAATGAAGAATAAACTGAGTCGAGTGAGCTTCATTATTTTTATAAGCATAATGATTGAAACAGTTTTACAGGTTATTTTCTTTTTAGATTCAGTTGTTGAATCACCCAGCATCTGTTGCTGAGCGATTCAACGTATTTTTAATCAATTAAATAAAACGAATAGGTTTAAATTCTGGTTCAGGCACATGAGAATCACACTCCTCACCTTCTTCTTTATGTCCTTTATCAATATAACCCGTACGTTCTTTTTCAGGCGTATTCTGATGCTCCCAAGCAATAACGGCTTGCATACAGGTTTGACGTTGTTCAGCCGTCAACGCAACGCCATTTGGCCATTTACCAATTTCTACAGCTGTTTTTAAACGCTCAACAATATCGGCATCTAAAATAGAAAGCATCTGTTCAATATTCATGATTTAATCCTGTTGAAAAGAGTCAAAATCTTGGTTCCACCCAAGTTTAGTACGGCATGACATATAAAAATCATAACCCGGTGGATGTAATAAATTCAGTTTAAAGGGATGCTTACGAATATGTAAGCTATCACCCACATTGAGCGAAACACTGTGTTGACCATCGGCACTGACCATCGGCAAAACACGGTTTTCACGAATCAGAAGCTTAATTTCACTATGACCACCCACCACAATCGGGCGTGAAGACAAGGTATGCGGATGCATCGGTACCAAAGCAATCGCATCCATCCCCGGATGCACGATTGGGCCACCACCTGACAACGAATAGGCTGTTGAACCCGTAGGCGTCGATACAATCAAACCATCACTGTGTTGACGGTAGACATATTGACCATCGATATTCAGTTCGAAGTCAATCATATGCACCGACTTGCCCGAGTGTAGTACCACATCGTTTAGCGCAATCGCATCATAAATCGTCTCGCCCTTTGAGCGAATTTCCATTTCCAATAAGAAACGACGATCTAACTGAAACTCACCTTTTAAAACTTGATCGAGCTTAAAAATCACTTCAGTCGGCTTGATATCGGTTAAAAAACCCAAACGCCCTCGGTTTACACCCATTACAGGAGTATTGAATTTGACCAAGGCACGTGCAGCATGCAGAAGTGAGCCATCCCCGCCCACCACAATTACCAAATCGACCACTTCACCCAGAAGTGCACGACTCACCGTTTGTGTATTTTTATAAGGAACCAGTTCAGCGGTTTGCGCATCAAAAACGGGATGTAACCCTAAGCTGAGTAGATGATCATGAATAAGACATAAGGTTTCGACAACTGAAGATTTATCTGGACGTCCAATTAAGCCTATGTTTCGAAATGTTTTATGTGAAATTTGCACCTGCAACATCGCTCCGCTACGATTCCCGCCTATCATAACATTATTTATTTAAATTGATTCAAAAACTAAAGTGACTGCTGCTACACACGGAATTGTCTCTATATTTCAGTTTGTTCACAGTTTAATTATTGCAAATTAGCGAAAAGCTTCGCATGATTAGCACAATTTCTCAGGATCTTATTCGTATTTATGAAGTCAGAACGTGGCATAGGTTTAATTGCACTGATCTTCTGCATCTTAGTCATTGCAGCATTCTTGGTGTTTAGTATTTATTTAATAAGACTCGACTCCGTTGTACGTGACAAGTTTGAAGGCAAGCGCTGGGACATTCCTGCGAAGGTATTCGCACGCCCACTCGAAGTGTATACCAATGCCCCTGTCAATCAGGCTGACTTCACTCAAGAGTTAAAACTTTTGGGCTATAAGTCCTCGGAAAACTATACCAAATCAGGGAACTTTGTCAGTTCTGGCAATGAGCTATATGTACACACTCGTGGCTTTGACTTCGGTGATAGTGTAGAGCCTGAACAAGTGCTTAAAGTTACCTTTGCAAATGAGCAAGTGGCTGAAGTCAGTGCAACTAAACCCTCATCTACAGGGATTGCACGTTTAGAGCCGATGCTGATTGGCGGGATTTATCCGCAGCATAATGAAGACCGTGTCCTGATTAAACTCGACAAAGTCCCTAAGCCTTTAATTGAGGCTTTAATTGCAACAGAAGATCGTAATTTCTATAGTCACCACGGCGTTTCAATTCGTGGTACGGCACGTGCGATTGTGAGTAATGTCACGGGTGGAAAACGTCAAGGTGGTTCAACACTGACCCAACAGTTGGTGAAAAACTTCTATCTCACCCCTGAAAAAACCATTAAGCGTAAAGTCAATGAAGCATTTATGGCTTTATTGGTCGAATTTCACTATGACAAAGATGAAATCTTAGAAGCCTATCTCAATGAAGTAAACCTCGGTCAAAACGGTAACTATTCTATTAATGGTTATGGTTTGGCTTCGCAGTTTTACTTCGGTATGCCTCTGCGTGAGCTAAATATTGCGCAGCAAGCTTATTTGGTAGGTTTGGTACAAGGTCCAACATTATATAACCCTTGGCGTAACCCAGAAGCTGCAGAAAAGCGTCGTAATATTGTTTTAAACAACATGTTAGTCATGGGCTATCTGACCCAAGAACAATATGAAACTGAAACGGCTCGTCCTTTAAATGTGATTGCCAAACCGACTCTCGGCCCTTCACGTTTCCCAGATTTCTTAGACATTGTACGCCGTCAGTTACGTACCGAATACCAAGAAGGTGATTTGACCAACCAAGGTCTACGCATCTTTACAACGCTCGATCCGATTGCCCAAACCAAAATTCAAGACGCGTTTAAATCGACTGTTGGTCGCTTAAGCCGTGGCTCAAGCCGTCTAAAAGAGCTACAAGGTGCGGTGTTGGTTGCTCATCCTGAAAATAGTGAATTGGTCGCAGCTGTTGGTTCAACCCAAGACTTTACCGGTTTTAACCGTGCACTCGATGCCAAACGTCAAGTCGGCTCACTGCTTAAACCAGTGATTTACCTCAGTGCAATTCAATCGGGACGTTACAACTGGGCCAGCCCAATTGAAGACAGTAGCATTAGTATTCAAGCCAATGGTAAAGCATGGACACCTAAGAACTATAGCGGTGGCGAACATGGCGTTGTGCCGATGGTACAGGCACTGTCTAATTCATATAACTTATCCGCTGTTCGCCTTGGTCAAGAGTTTGGTTTATCAACGTTTAGTAACCACCTAAAACGTTTTGGTGTGACCAGTAATATTCCAACCTATCCATCCATTTTCTTGGGTGCGGTGGACATGTCTCCGATGGAAATGCTCAGCATTTATGGCAACTTTGCCACAGGCGGTTTTAAGTATCCGACTAAATCCATTCGTACTGTTGTCGATCAAAATGGTCGCTTGCTGACCCGTTATGGTTTAAATGTCCAACAAACCATTGACCCTGCTTCTGCCTATGTCCTGAACTATGGTCTACAACAAGTGATGACCTCAGGTACAGGTCGTTCAGCTTATAACACTCTACCAAACTCACTTCAGCTTGCAGGCAAATCTGGAACCACCAATGACACCCGTGACTCATGGTTTGCAGGTTACTCGGGCAACTATGTTTCTGTGGTTTGGCTAGGTTTAGATGACAATAAACAAACTGGCTTAACCGGTTCTTCAGGTGCGTTGCCAGTGTGGACCAATGTAATGAGCCAACTGCGTCAAAAACCAGTTAACTTACGCCAACCAGATGATGTGCAATGGCATTGGATTGATCGTGGCACGGGTTATCTTGCCGCGCAAGGTTGTGAGGGTGCAATGTATATTCCCCTCTTGCGAAACACCGTACCACGCAAAGCAACCACATGTGGCTTACCGCATTATCAAGTTGAACCCACTTACAATCCTGAAACAGATGGTTACCAAGCTACACCTGAACAAGGCGACAGCATAGACAACTATATTCGTGAAAGTGAATCGAACATGCAGCGTAACTTAGAAGATGAGACGCAAGTCATTTCGAGTGGTAGCTATCAACCTGAATAAATAGGACGGATTTAAATTTTGATGTGGTTTAAACGTTTAAGTATCTTAGCAACCATCGTGACTGTGGCAGGCTGTCAAAGCCTCCCACAGCCATCTGAAAAAAAGATACCTGAAAAGCCGACACAGGCGGATAAAGAGCAGAAAACACCCTCAGGAGTTACAATTCACCCTTATGACCGCGAAGAAATTCAACGTCAGAAGATTGTGATTCCTGAACAGAAAAGCAAACAACAGTTTGATGATGGGCGACAGCTTCCTGCTTTTAAAAGCCTGATGCAAAAAACGCAAACGGCCTATCGCCAAGGCCAGTGGAGCCAAGCACAAAGCTACGCCATGCAAGCACAGCGTTTAGCACCACAGTCGAGTGAGACCTTTTTGTATTTGGCTTTAATTGCTAATCAACAAAAACAACCTGCAAATGCGGAATCGCTTGCACGTCGCGGCTTGAGTTATGCCCAAAGCAATGCCATGAAAAAGCAGCTTTGGAGCATTATCTTAAAAGCAGGTCAAATGCAGAAGAATCAGAAAACCATTCAACAAGCCCAAACAGCAATCAAAAGTCTGTCTTAAAAGCACGCTCCGTTAGATGGAGCGCTGCCCTGCTATACCATAAGCACCATAACTTTGCGCCTTGGCTAAATCAGCTAACTGTAAGCCGCCGAGAGCAAAAATCGGGATGTGAATCTCTTCTGCAATCAAACTGAACTGCTCCCAACCCAAAGTTTCACTATTTGGGTGGCTGAGTGTTTCAAGTACAGGGCTGAGTAAAAGAGCATCACAGCCAATTTCTTGTGCATGTTCAGCACTTATACGGTCATGACAGGCCGCTATATAACGCTGCCCAACGTTCAACTCCCCTTTACTCAATTGCATGAGTTGAGATTGTTTCAGGTGTATGGCCGCAACTGCCTGCTGTTGGAGTGGATTTAAACCTTTCCATAGTTCTATATTAACAATCACCCGTGCCAATTGTTCTACACTTAGTTCTGCAATTTTTAAAATATGTTCAGGACTGGCAGGCACTCGCCAATACAGCACTTGTTGTTCAGGCAAATCCTTCAACAGATCGATTTGATCTGAAATTTTAATCACGGGTGCAGCATAAAGTCGCTTCAAAATGGCCTGATTGGCTTTTGGAAAGTTAAGATCTTGTAATTCGGCACGCTTGAACCACGCCCATGGTGAGTGAATGTCTGCCAATAGATGATTTGATACTACGGCATGAAATAAATGCAAATTGACAATCACATCGTCATATTCAAACTGAATACAGTCAAAAGCATGCCAATCTTGTATATCAATTCCGACCTCTTCTAACACTTCACGGCGACAAGCTTGCTCAGGCGTTTCACCTGCTTCCACCTTCCCTCCAGGAAATTCGTGCTTATTGCCCTGATGCTGTTCCGCCTGGCGCCAGCCCACCAACACTTTGCCTTGATGTAAAAGGATGGCTATAGCAACTTGAACCAAAGGTTTTGACATAATCAGATTCCATTTCAGATGTGTAGCGTATTGAGTGATTGCATGTAACGATATTGAAGTTTTTTATATTTTCAGCGAGAAAATGTTGACAGCCTCATTCGATAATGATTATCATTTAAATCGTTCAACATATACCACGGAGTCGCCAGAATGAACGCACCATTTAGCTTATTTACTCGTAACGAAACAGCCCATTCACTACCAATGCTACACTCAAACAACTTATTTGCCCTAGGCCGTGAAATTCGCATTATGCATGCTGGAGAAGAGTATCGTCTACGACTCACTCGCAATAATCGACTCATTCTTACCAAATAAGAACTATAAAAACCCAATAACAATAATCGTGGAAACAAGCAGTATGTCAGCGCGTACTGCTTTTTAATGTCTTTAAGTTTGATCATTTATGCTTTTTTTATCACAGATCACAATCTGCACATCTAAGCCTCAACCCGATTTAACAGCAGTTCCACTTTTAAACCACCTAAGTCGGATGAACTAAATAACAACTGCCCTGCGTGTAAATCGACAATTTTCTGACAAATCGATAAACCCAAGCCTGAACCTTGTGTTTTTGTACCTAAAGCCCGATAAAAGCGTTCACCTAAACGTTGGATAACCGCAGCGTCGACACCGTATCCACTATTTTCAATCCTCAGTCTGAGTTGCTGTTTTTCGATCGTGAGATTGATAAAAATTTGTGCCTGCTCGGGGCTATAGCGAATGGCATTGTCGAGCAAATTGCGAAGTGCGCTAAATAAGAGCTGCTCATTGGCCAATACATAAACCTGCTCTGCAAGCACCGCGCTAATTTTAATCTGTTTTGAGTCCGCAAAAGGCTGTAAAGCTTTCATCACGTCCAGCATTAGCAGACTGAAGTCAAACTTAGTCTTCGCTAAGCTTTCCTTTTGCTCAGGGTCTAGACGTGCCAGCAACAACAAATTATCCAACACCTGTACCCCACGACTGACATCTTGTTGGATCGGTTTGAACTCACTTTCAAGTTCAGGAAACTTGCGCTTGAGCACCTGAAGTCGCATTTGTATCGCAGAAAGTGGAGAACGTAGCTCATGTGAAGCATCCGCGGTAAAGCGCTGCTCTGCCACTAAAGCTTGGTCTAAACGCGCCAATAAGGCATTCAGTTGAGACAGCATCGGTTGCAACTCAATCAGCTCAGGTTCTGGCATAGAAATAGGTGCTAAATCATTGACCGATTTATTTGAAATTTGCTCTGAAACTTGATGTATCACCCGAAATTTACGTCGAATGGCAAAATGTATCAACAACCACTGTACACACCAGACTAAAAACAACACACCACTGAAAACTAGAATGCTTTGCCAAAAGGCTTGGAAACGTTCGGACATCGACTGGGTCACTTGAACCTGTAAACCGTGATTATCCTGCGCAGTATAAATACGCCACAGTTTCTGCTCTGACCAATAAAAACCATAAGGTTCATCGGAAACCAAACTCAAATGATCAACAGTAATTTTTTCAGGTACATCTTCGGATGCAGTCAAAAGTTGCTGTGCATTATCGAGTCGATAGCGAATATCAAACTCATCACTAAGCTCTGCCAAAGCTTGACCATTGCTGACCGTTAAATCATCTGCCAGCAACATATCGGCCATTTCATCCATAATTTCATCTTGCATAGTCATGGTCTGATAAACCGACACCCCAATAAACATCAGCAATGCCAAAAGCCCCGCCAGTATCGAACTGAGGAGCGAACTTTTAACAAGCTGACGCTGCAGTGAAATTGGCTGAGCCATTATGTGTCCTGATTCATTCTGTAGCCCAAACCACGTATGGTTTTAATACAATGACTACCGAGTTTTTTTCGTAATTGATAAATAAAGACCTCAATCGCATTACTTTCGATTTCATCGCCCCATGCATAAAGACTTTCCTCAAGTTGTTCCCGCGTAACAACATATTCGGGCTTGAGCATCAATTTATGCAAAATTTGAAACTCTTTGGCAGTTAAATTAACAGCTTGACCATTTTGAGTCACACTTTTGGCTTGTGGGTCGAGTTGGATATTGGCATAACTCAATACCTGCGAGCTGCTATGCTGTTGCTGTCGAAGTTGTAAGCGAATTCGAGCAGATAATTCCTCTAGACTAAAAGGTTTGACCAAATAATCATTGGCGCCCAAGTCTAGACCTTCGACTCGATCTCGAATACTGTCACGCGCTGTTAAAAAAATCACAGGAGTCGAGAGGTTCTTGCCACGGACTTTCAGCAAAATGTCATCGCCTGTGGCATGCGGCAAACCACGATCTAAAAGCACACAGTCATAGTGATGCTGTTCAATGGCTAAAATGGCATGGTCACCCCGTTCCACCCAATCGACACTGTAGCCATCCATTTCAAGCCAAGTTTTAATACTCTCAGCTTGAGAGGCATCATCTTCTGCCAATAATATCCGCACTGCTTAACCTGCCTTATTACGATTGTTTAGATCATGCCGTGAAATGGCTCAAAATACAAAAACCACAGGGCTAAGATCCAATCGAAGCCCTGTGGTTTTTTAAGAAAGTCCAATCACATTGAATTGAGCTTGGGCAAGTGTGTTTAGAATTTCACTTGATCTACATCAATTTCAACGCGTTTTGCTGGTTTGTAGTCAATATCTACTTCACCGATAATGGTTACAGGTGTTTTAGCCGAAATTGCTTTGCCACCCCATAATTCATCATCAATGTCGACAGTGATTGAACCAGTTTGGTCACGGAATTCATACTTCTCATCCCCAATGGCTTTGACCACATAACCTTTTAACTGGACGTGACTGTCATCTTTTAATGTTAGCGCATGCTTAACCGTAGTTGGTGTTGAAGCAGCAACTGCCGCTTGGTTCACTGCTGTGTTTGCTACAGCGACTGTCGTTGAACCAATAACACCAGCAACCAATAACGCTTTCATCATCATATTCATATCCAGTACCTCTATTTAATTGTTCACCTATTCGATGAAGTCATTAAACCAAAGCTAGATGAGCTGAATCTTAAGAAAGCTTCAAGTAACGCATTAAACGCTTAGTTGAGTGGGACAACACGTAACACTTCTTCTAGCGTAGTGACGCCTTCTAAAACTTTACGAGCCCCTGCAATTCTTAAAGGCTCAATGCCTTCTTTTTTGGCTTGTTGACGCAGTGCAGTCAAGTCACCATTGGCACCAATCAGTTGCTTCGCCTCTAAACTCACAGGCATAAATTCATAAATACCGACTCGTCCTTTATAACCCGTTTGACGACACTCGTCACATCCGACTGCGGTAAAAACTTTTTCAGGCATTTCCATAATGTAATCAAAAGTCAGATGCTCCCATTCTTGACTGTTGATTTGCTTTTCAACTTTACAATGTGGACATAAGCGACGTACGAGACGCTGTGCCAATACCCCTAAAATGGTTGCCGCGGTTAAGAACGGCTGTACGCCTAAATCATGCAAACGCGTCAGACTGGAAGGTGCATCATTGGTGTGCAGAGTTGACAGCACTAAATGTCCTGTAAGTGCTGCTTGAATCGCCATATTGGCCGTATCATGGTCACGAATCTCCCCCACCATAATAATGTCAGGGTCTTGACGCATCAGTGCACGAACACCATCAGCAAAACCAAGATCAATACCTGTATTCACCTGCATTTGGTTAAAACTCGGCTCTAACATCTCAATTGGGTCTTCAATGGTACAGACGTTCACCTGTTCGGTAGCTAATTGTTTCAAAGAAGAATAAAGCGTGGTGGTTTTGCCTGAACCCGTTGGCCCTGTCACTAAAATAATGCCGTGACTATGCGAAGTCAGCGCTTGCCAATCACTGAGCAAATGCCCTTCAAAACCCAACTGCTGAAAGCTACGCACTAAAACTTCAGGGTCAAAAATACGCATCACCAACTTTTCACCAAAAGCAGTCGGTAAAGTCGAAAGACGCAGTTCTGTTTCTTGTCCTTTCGGTGTCCGTGTTTTTAAACGCCCATCTTGTGGTTTACGTTTTTCCGCCACGTTCATTCGACCTAAAATTTTAATCCGTGAAATCACCGCGGTTAAAGTATTGGCAGGCATGTTATAAATCGTATGTAATACCCCATCAATACGGAAACGAACTTTGCCGTTGTCTTTACGTGGTTCTAAGTGAATATCACTGGCACCTTGCTCAAAAGCAAACTGTAAAACCCAGTCAACTAATTTAACAATGTGTTGGTCATTGGCATCAGGGTTCTGGCTATCGCCCAACTGTAAAAGTGCTTCTACGCCTTTATTATCACGCTCGTAACTCCCAGACTTCTGGGAGTTACTGACAGCACGACTCACCTGATAATACTCGACCATATAGCGCTGTAATTGTTCAGGACTGAGTAATACACGCTGGATTTTTTTCGGTGCAACATTCTGCTCCAAATTTGCGATCCAATCTTTCATATACGGCTGATCTGTTGCAATCAATACTTGATTGGCCTGAACTTCAACAGCCAAGATTTTATTGCGGAACGCGAATTCTTGAGACATCACCGCAGTCAAAGCTTGCACATCGGCTTTGAGTGGATCAATCACATAAAACGGTAATTGGGTCTTTTCGGCTAGCCACTGACACAGCCGATTTAATGTCAGTCTCGACTGTGGATGCGACTGATCCACCAGATTAAAATGAGCAATCCACTGTAAAGGATGCCACTTCAATTGATCGCGTTGACGGTGCGAGGTTTGTACTAGATTTTTTTCTTTTTCAGTGATTCGCCCATCTTTAAACAGTTGATCTAAGCACCAAGTGGTATCAATTTCAAAATTAAAATTCATTGTTATACGTCCCCAAATATAACTCCACTATAGCAAGATTTTCTGTATTCATTCGCACAAAGCATAAGCAAATCCTACAAATATCGAGGAGTAGCCAAGCTCTCAATAGAATCACGAATTTACTCACAAATCTTGCTCTTTTAACTTGAATCCACCTTCAGCATTCGCCTATATTTTAGACAGGTCATTAGATTTTGTGAGATAGGCTTGGACTTCAGCGCAATTTCCATCAACAGTTTAGCGTTATCTGAGGTCCTCATCACCTTGGCTTCAGCATTAGGCTGTGGCCTATTGATTGGTCTAGAGCGCGAACGAAGCAAACTACGTGAAAACCAACAGAGCTTTGCAGGACTACGCTCCTTTGCAATTTGTGCACTCCTCGGTGCCATTTGTTTTTTATTTGGTGTCGGTATTGGCATTGTCGGTGCGTTGATCATCGGCGGCATAGTTATATTCTCAATGAAAAACCAAACCGAAGATTTGGGTTCAACCACTGAACTTGCCTTTGTCATGACCTATTTTATCGGGGCGATGTGCTTATGGAATACATCACTTGCTGCAGGTTTAGCCGTGCTCCTGACCATTATTTTAATGACCAAACATCCGATGCACAGCATTGCGGGGAAATGGATTACTGAGGCTGAGTTTAAAGACGGTATCTTTCTTCTAGCACTGATTCTAGTTGCCTTGCCCTTAACGCCGAATACGCCTTTATGGGGTGCTGTGCTGAATCCCTATATTATTTTAAAATTAGTCACGCTCATTCTTGCTGTTCAAGCGCTTGCACATATCGCCAAACGGCTACTGAGCACAAAAAATGCCATGATTTTATCAGCAATCGCCTCAGGTTTTGTATCGAGTACAGCGACTGTTGCTAGCTTAGGCATGGAAGTACGTGCAGGTCGAGCACTCGCCAAACCCAATGCAGGTGCAGCGCTCATGTCCTGTATTGCAACTTTATTACAACTGCTGATTATAGTCGCAGGTGTGAGTATACTTTGGCTCAAAACCATACTGCTTCCGACCCTTGTAGCAAGTGTCCTTTTAGGGATCTGTGCTTATGCGTTGGTACGATCTGCCCCTGCACAAGAACAACATCAACCCACTGATTCACGCATGTTTAGCTTAAAAGAGGCTGGCATTATTGCCCTGACTTTGACGTTCATCCAAGCGGGTGTGTATGGACTTAACCTTTGGCTGGGAGATGCAGGTTTAATAGCAGGGACTTTGCTGGCTTCTTTATTTGAAATCCATGCAGCGATGGCAACTGTGGTCATGCAAGGAGCACCAGCAGACACGGCAGCAATGTCTGCATTTATCTTAGGTTTGGCTGCACACGCTGTTGCCAAATCCGTTAATGCCGCCTTAACAGGTGGTAAGCAATACTTTATTGCTTTTGCCCCAATTCAGATTTTGCATATGGTGGTTTTGATTGGGCTACTTTGGTGGACGATTTATTAATTCGATTTAAATAATTAATTTTTATAAAATTTAATTTTTTATTTTCATCATATTAATCTATAATCGGCCCGCTTCATTTTTAAACAATAACTTTATTAATAATATATTTTTGAATTGGGATCTTTATGAAATTTAAAATATTATCGCTTGCTGTTTTTAGCGCATTAATGCTTAGCGCGTGTGGTGGCGGAAGTTCTGATAGTTCTAACAATACTAGTACTAGCAATAACTCAACATCCAATAATTCTTCAACTAATAACTCTAATAATACAAATACAGCCCAGCAATGGGAAACAGTTCGTATTGATTATTGGTATGACTCATATACGCAAGCTGCTGATTTTAGTTTAGAAAATACTTTAATTACCTTAGTCGATGGCAAATCTTACGCTGATATAGAAGCGGATGAAGATACAAATGAAATTTACTTAACTGAACAAGGTGAGTATCAAACATTTGGTCCTACAAATAGCCGCTATGGCGCTTTAATGGGAGAAATGACCTTCATCAATAATCAAATCAAACTTAGTCCTTATTCCGCAATCGGATCTACAGGTTTAGAATTCACCACAACTGTGAATCAACGTAATATCGCTGGTGAAAGCGTACTTGCAACTGTAGACCCTGAACTGAATTGGAACTTAGACTATCCCCAATATAGCGTTAAGTATCCAGATGCAATCAATACAAAATTAAAAGCATACCAAGCATTAAAATTCCCAGCGGGTTCAACCTGTTTACAGGAAACAGAATATTCAAATAATCAGGAATATCTACTCTTATCTGAAGCAGAAGATGTATATCAACAGGGCTTTAATGAATACGCAACGGCTTTTGCCAGCCAAACTGGGCAGAAATATTTTAAATACACAAAATTTAATAATGCGCTTGCCTATCATTACAGCCACGATGAAACCGAAGCACACGCTTTTAGTGGATACACGCAATATAATGGCGCCTACTATACAAGTTCAAAAGAAACTGCTGGCGTAGAGTCCAATCTTGCAAATGATATTCAATCAGAGAAAGAGCGAATAAATCAAATGAATATGTCTGCCGACGAGAAAACCGCTCGTTTAACTAAGGTAGATGGCTTAAATAAAGGTTGTGATTTATACAATTCAGTTGCAGCAAATTATTTAAAACAAAACCTGAAGTTTTAAATCTATTTCGAATAACTCAGTGGGTTTAAGTTTGAATCGATACAGGAGCTTATAGCTCCTGTATTTCTATACACGTTTCATTCACTTTAAATTTCACATCTAAATTTGCAAATTTCATCCCATAAATTCTCGCTTCATCATCCTGATACGCCGGTCTGGGATCTAAAGATAAAACGGCTTCAAGCTCTTGTGCAGTCTGTACAGACAATTTCTCACTCATCAAAAGCTGCTGCTTCTGTTCGATCGCCCGATCCGACCATATCACCGATTTACGTTTAGGTTCATCTTGCGCATAGCCACTTTCCGCATCTATAACGGCATCTGAGTAGTGTATATAAGGTTTAATATCGACAATCGGGGTGCCATCTAGCAAATCACTTCCTGTGACATACACTCGAACCGACTTCCCCTCTTTTTTGACGCACTTGAGCTTTACCACCGATAGACCAATCGGTGAAGGACGATACATACTACGCGTAGCAAATACCCCTATTTTTTTATTACCCCCTAAGCGTGGCGGACGAACTTGTGGGCGAAACTGGGTTTTTTCTGGATTTTTATTGTCATGAAACTGCCACACCAACCATAAATGACTAAATGCCTCAATTCCTTCAAAGGCCAGAACATCATTATAGGGGGCTGACATTTCAATATACGATTCCACTTGAACCAAATTAGGCTGCCGAGGAATACCAAACTTTTCCTTATAAGAAGAGTGCATATAGCCAATAATTGGCAAGGTTAACTCAGTCATCATCACTTTTTCTAATAAGCTCAATTAAATATATTCAGTTTATCGAGAATGATTTTAGATTAGAATAGCAACCTGTTCTAATTTGATAATTTATTGAGACCTTTAATGGCTGCTTTCAACGTCGAAAAGATTACTCACGTCCACCATTGGAATGATACTTTATTCTCTTTTAAAACGACGCGCGACACTGCTCTACGTTTTAAAAACGGTCAATTTGTGATGATCGGCCTTGAAGTAAATGGCAAACCGTTAATGCGTGCTTATTCTATTGCTAGTGCAAACTACGAAGAAGAACTTGAGTTTTTCTCAATTAAAGTTCCTGATGGCCCGTTAACCTCTATTTTACAAAAAGTTAAAGTGGGTGACGAAATCCTGGTATCTAAAAAGCCTACAGGAACTTTAGTACTTGATGACTTAAACCCTGGTAAAAACTTATACCTGCTTTCTTCTGGTACAGGTCTTGCGCCGTTCTTGGCAACCATTCGTGATCCTGAAACCTATGAACGTTTTGAGAAAGTGATTGTGGTTCATGGTACACGCTTCATTTCTGAGTTGGCTTACCAAGACCTCATTTTAGACGAACTTCCGAACAATGAGTTCTTTGAAGAGCTAGGCATTAAAGATAAATTGGTTTACTACCCAACGGTTACTCGTGAAGAGTATCCAAACCAAGGTCGTGTAACAACAGTGATTGAAACTGGCGAGATTTTTGAGAAGATCGGTTTACCACGTTTTAACCCAGAAACGGATCGTGCAATGCTTTGCGGTAGCCCAGCATTCCTCGATGACGTTGCTGCACTTCTAGACCAACATGGTTTAAAAGAATCGCCACGTATGGGTGTACTTGGTGACTACGTGATTGAACGTGCATTCGTTGAAAAATAAGATCATATAAAGATATTAAAAAACCGAAGCTTAGGCTTCGGTTTTTTATTTACTCTACGTATAGTTTTATCTAATATTAAAAAAAATAACAAATCTAGAATTTAAACCCATGGCCTTTCCAGAACTTAAATTTAAAGACTATTTAATAGTCAAACTACTTTATTATCCATACAGGATTCTAAAAAAATTCGAAATAATTCATCGACTGATTTGTATTAGTTTTATAGTGATTTGACTATACATCCAAAACCCAAGCCCAGCGGCCTCGATGTACAGTGCAAACTCCAGCATTTTGCTCTCATTACTTATGTCGTTGACCCAGCTCGTCTTAAAGAGATCATTCCAGCACGGTTTAAGTTAGACACGGTCCAGTACCAAGGCAAACAACATGCACTGATGTCGGTAGTCCCCTTCCAAAATTCACCATGGGGCAAACCAATTATCGGGTCTACGTGATTGATCAGGAAACACGGGAACGTTGTGTTTGGTTTTTAGGAACGACTTTGGACTCTTGGACACTGATCGTTCCTCGTTATGTTTGGCAATTACCGTGGCATCCAGCACAGATTGAGTTTGATTGTCAGCAAGATGCAGAGGGGCGATATAGACAATATAAAATGCGTACTCAATCGGCATGGGCCACTTCAGATGTACATTTGTCTCAGTCGGAACATGACCAATGGCATTTTGAAGGCTTTACCAATTTAGAAAGTTATCAAGTCTTCTTGACCCACCCTTTGGCAGGATTTTATCATCGCCGCGATGGAAAACTCGGCAGCTATCGCGTCTGGCATGATCGATTAAATCCGAAACCTGCAACCCTGCACTCTGCCCGCTTTGAACTTTTAGCAAGGCTCAATCTGGTATCCTATGACGATCAGCTCAAACCTTATAGCGTTCTGATTGAACCAATCAATGAATTCACCATTTATTTACCGCCGAGTTGTCTTAATTACTCGGGTAAATAGTGCAATAAATAATGAATACCCTACATATTTTAAGGAATATTAAGCATAATGAATAAATTTCAGCTAAGATAATGAGAGATTGGTTGTTTTTCTCCACAAATTCTCTATAATTCAACAAAACAGACAAGTCTGTCTATTTTTGCTGAAATACTGAATGACCGAAAACATTCAGAGGGTACAAAAAATATAAGAAGGCACATTAAGTTGCTCATATTCATATCATGCTTTATTGTAAAATAATGTGCGATATGGAACATAATCATTATCAGCAAAGCGCGATAACCTAACCGTTATCGCGCTTATTTATTTGCACTTGATTTATTTAAAATGTATTTAAGCCAGCAAGATAATGTGTATTGAGTTAAACTTAAAATCAAAGTTTATATATTAAGCAACCGAGAGTTCCATTTGAATTAAAGTGTTCACACGCTTCCAATAATCTTCCAAATGCACTTGCTTCGGATCGATTTGCGCTTGTATGGTCATGCCATCCAAAATACTCGATAAAAAAGCCGCCAACTGTTCATCCTGCTTCACACCTAGACGATTCAAAGCCTGACATAGCTTGCCTTTTAACCATTCTTTATAATCAATTGCAGGCTGTAGCGAAGACGGATAAATTTTTGAAATTTCTTCAACTGCCTTTTGGAATATACAACCATTAAAATCCGCGCTATGAAACCATGCATGGTACCATTCAAAAATTGCACGAATATGGGAGAGATAATCACTTGGGTCACATGCAGCAATCGTCGCTTCAAGCGACTGCTGTAAATTTTGGTTTCTTGTCACTAAGCATTCTTCAATTAATTTAGCTTTAGATGGCTTTGTTGCATAAATATGTAAGCATCTGATTTAAATAAATTTAATTTTGGATCAAAAAATAATCAAAACTTTTAAAATCATATAGTTATGAAATCTTTGTGCAACAAAGCCGCTTTAGATGGGAAGTATTTGTAAAACGTCATTTTAGCAACGCCAGACTCGCTAATAATCCGATCCACACCGATAGAATTATAACTATGTGAGTTAAAGAGATTAAGCGCTGTGTTAATGATGTCTTCTTTTTTTGACATTTATTTTACCTGATGCACAAAACTTTAAAATTAAGCCATTAACCCAAAAGAACAGCACATGAA